>PUND01000059.1 GCA_003551645.1 Phycisphaerae bacterium
CGGACCGGCGGATCCGGAGGCCGGCGCCTTCCCAACACCCCTCCGCTATCCCTGTTCCAGTGTATTCGTCCCTGTGCTTTTCTGCAAGCGGGCGCCCGCGCGGGCCGGCAGCGCCAGCTTCCACGCCGGACGGCTTCTCCCTGCGGGGCTCACCGCAAGGCTTGACATCGCCCTTCCGCAAGAGGTACATCTTTATCTTCAGGCAGGTATGCAGACCCGGCGAGCAGCCGGTGCCGGGGCGCCGTCTCCGCCCCGGCTGCATGTCCACAGTGTACCACCATATAAGACCCCGAATCGCAGAGGCACCTCTTCCGGGGAGACCTGATGAGCGAGAAGGACGCCCACCGCCGACATCGTGAAGAGTATTACCGCTCAATCCTCAGCGTCATTCCGGACATGATCATGCGCCTTTCCAGGGAGGGAGAGTACCTGGACATCATCGCCTCTGCTGAGAGCAAGCTCTACCGGCCGTCCCAGGAGCTGATGGGCACGAAGGTGGCCGACCAGTTGCCGCAGGTGGCGGCCGCCGACGTGATGGAATGCGTGGAACGCACGATAAGCAGCGGGGCCTTGCAGACGGTCGAATACAAACTGAGCGTGCCGGCCGGCACCCTGTGGTTCGAGGCCCGCATGGCGCCTTTCGGGGAGGATGAGGTGATGGCCCTCATCCGAGACATCACCGAGCGACGGGAGATGGAGAACGCAGTCCGCGAGAGTGAGCGCCGCTTCATTCAAGCGCTCTACGCTTCCGACGATCCCATCGCGCTGGTTGAGGACAACAGGATCGTGGACTGCAACCGCGCGATGGCGCAGATGCTGGGCTACGACAGACGGGAGGATTTCCTCCAGACCCACCCCGCGCAGTTGTCCCCTCCCACACAACCTGACGGGCGCGATTCGCTGCAGAAGGCCGACGAGATGATGCGGCTGGCCGTCGAGAACGGCTTCCAGCGTTTCGAGTGGGTCCACCGCCGGGCCGACGGCGAGGATTTTCCGGTGGAGGTATCGCTTACCCCGGTAATCTATGGCGGTAAGAGGCTCCTGTATTGCGTATGGAGGGATATTACCGAGATCAAGCAGGCGCAGCAATCCCTGCGGGAGAGCGAAGAGAGATTTCGCTCCCTGGTGGCCAACGTGCCGGGGGCGATCTTCCGCTGCAAGAACGACCCCGAGTGGACCATGGAGTTCATAAGCCCGGCGATCGAGGAGATCACCGGCTATCCGGCCGGGGACTTCATCAGCAATCAGGTCCGCTCCTACGCCAGCATCATCCATCCCGAAGACCGGCAGATGGTTGATCGCGCAATCCAGGAGAGCATCCCACGCGGCGAGCCTTACACTCTCCGCTACCGTGTGGTGACTGCAGAAGGGGACGTCTGTTGGGTGCACGAGAACGGTCGCGGTGTGTATGACCGGGAGCAGCGGTGCCTGTTCATCCATGGTCTCATCGAGGACGTAACCGGGCGTCGCCGAGCGGAGGAGGCCCTCCGCTATGCCAACCGGTTCCAGCGGATGGTGGCCGAGCTGTCTTCCGCTTTCATCAGTGCCACCCGCGAAAACCTGGATGAGAAGATCAACAGCCTGTTGGTGCGTGCCGGCGAGTTCTTCGACGCGGACAGAAGTTACGTATTCCTGTTCTCGCCCGACGGCAAGACGATGAGCAACACGCACGAATGGTGCGCGGACTGCATAGCTCCACAGCGAGACAACATCCAGGATGAGCCCCTTGATTCCCTGCCCTGGTGGGCCGAGCAAGTCGTCAACCGCGAAGTCATCCGCATAGACGACTTGGAGGATCTGCCCCCGGAGGCATCGGCGGCCTACGAGGAATTCTCACGCCAGGATATCAAATCGCTGCTGGGCGTCCCCATCGTGATCGAGGGGAAGACCGCCGGATTCCTGGGGCTCGACTCGGTCCGAGAGCAGAAGCAGTGGCGCGAGAGCGATGTCGTGCTTTTGCAGGTGCTGGCGAACACGCTCGCGGATGCCCAACAGAGGGTCACGGCCGAGGAAGAACTGCTCCGGAGCAACCGTCAGCTCAAGGTGGCCACCGCCCGGGCCAACGAAATGGCGCTTCAGGCAGAGGCGGCCAGCATGGCCAAGAGCGAGTTTCTGGCCAACATGAGCCACGAGATCCGCACGCCGATGAACGGCATTATCGGCATGACGGGACTGCTGCAGGATACCGAACTCACAGAAGAGCAGCGGCATTACGTGCACACGGTGCGCACCTGCTGTGACCAGTTGCTCGGGCTGATCAACGACATCCTCGACTTCTCCAAGATCGAGGCCGGCAAACTGGAGATGGAATCGCTGGAGTTCGACCTGACCACGTCCGTTGAGGAAGCGGCCGAGATGCTCGCCGTCAAAGCCGCCCGCAAGGGACTGGAATTCCATTGCTTCATCTCTCCGGACATACCGCCCATGGTCAAAGGCGACCCCGGCCGCCTGCGGCAGATACTGATCAACCTCACCAACAACGCCGTGAAGTTCACCGAGTCCGGCGAAGTCGAAGTCCGGGCCGAACTGGACGAACAGGACGCCGAGGAGGTCAAAGTCCGCTTCACCGTGCGGGACACGGGCATCGGCATCCCGCCCGAGCGACGGGAGCACCTGTTCGAACCGTTCTTCCAGGTTGACGCCTCGACCACCAGGCGGTTCGGCGGAACAGGCCTGGGGCTGGCGATATCCCGGCAACTGGCCGAGATGATGGGCGGCAGCATCGGTGTCGAAAGCGTCGAGGGCGAAGGGTCAACCTTCTGGTTCACCGCCGTGCTGGAGAAGCAGCCCGACTTCGCCAACAAGCCGCGGAGGGCCGAGGACATCCGGGGCGCACGCGTTCTGGTGGTGGACGACAACGAGACCAGCCGCTTCATCCTTGGCAAGTACCTTGACTCATGGGGGTGCCTGCACGAGTGCGCCACCTCCGCCGAGGAAGCCCTCCAAAAGCTCGCAGCCGCCCGTGAGGAGGACCGGCCCTTTGACCTGGCCATCATTGACCGGCTCATGCCCGAGGTGGACGGAGAAGAACTGGGACGTCGCATCCGGGCCGATGATGCACTTGACAGCACGCAACTGGTGATGCTCACCTCAGCCGTCCAGCGCGGCGACGGCGAAAGGCTTCAACAGGCCGGTTTTGCCCGATGCCTGGTCAAGCCCATCCGCCAGTCGCAACTGCTGAACTGCGTCCAGGCAATGCTGCGCCATTCCGATGAAACTCGGGCCGGCGGAGAGCCCGCCGAAGCGACCTGCGGCTCCCTGCCGGACGAGCTGGGCGTCCTGCTGGTGGAGGACAACATCGTCAACCAGAGAGTCGCCCTTGCCGTGCTGCAGAAGAAATTGGGCTTGCGCGCCGACGCCGTGGCCAACGGGGCCGAGGCCGTTCACGCCCTGAGCAACATAGATTACGACATCGTTCTGATGGACTGCCAGATGCCCGTCATGGACGGATATGAGGCCACCCGGCGGATCCGCGACCCGAACTCGGGCGTCCGCAACCCCGAGGTGCATATCATCGCCATGACCGCCAATGCGCGCGACACTGACCGGCAAAAATGCCTGGCCGCGGGGATGAACGACTACCTTCCGAAACCGGTCAGGGTGGACGATCTGAAAGCTTCCATCGCCAGGGCCGTCAACCAGGAGGTCGTCACCAGCGGCCGCCCCGGCCCGGAGCCGACGGAGTTCGGCCCCCGCGCGGACGACACAACAGACCCGCTGATATCCGAGTTCGCGGACGATCCGGATATCGCTCCGCTTATCCCGGGCTTCCTGGAGCAGCTTCCGGACCAGATAAGCGGCATGCGTCAAGCCCTCAAGGGCGACGATCTTGACCGGCTGGCGCGAATGGCCCATCAGCTCAAGGGAGTCGGAGGCGGCTACGGTTACCCGCAGATCACAGAAGCGGCGAAGGCCGTCGAAGACGCCGCGAAAGCGGAGGAGCCGGATGCCGCCGGGGAAGCCCTGCGCAGGGTGGCTGCCCTCTGCGACGCCGCTCGGACCGGACACCGCTCCCCGGAGGGCGCACAAGGAGAGCAAACATGAAGGTACTCATCGTTGACGACAGCCCTCAGGCGCTCGCGCTGGCCAAAGCAAGGCTTGCGCCCGAGGAACATGAACTGATGACCGCCGAATCGGCGAAAGCCGGCATCGAGATCGCGAGGCGGCAAGAGCCCGACCTTATCCTGCTGGATGTCAAAATGCCGGACATGTCGGGTTTTGAGGCCTGCCGCCGCATCAAAGAGGACCCGGAATTAGCCCTCATTCCCGTCATATTCCTGACCGGCTCCGATGACGTTGAGGACAAGGTCGTCGGTCTCAGAATCGGTGCCGTGGACTACGTCACAAAACCTTTCGACCCCTTCGAGCTGCGGGCCCGCGTGGCGGCCGCTCTGCGGACCAAGCGCCTGCAGGACCTCTTGAACGAACAGGCCCGCCTGGACCCCCTCACCGAGATGCCCAATCGCCGCGCCCTGCACAACCGTCTGGAGGAGGAATGGGAGAGAGTGCAGCGACACGGCAGGTCCCTCTCCTTCATCATAGCGGACCTGGACCACTTCAAGTCTGTCAACGATAAACACGGCCACAACATCGGAGACAGCGTCCTGCGGGATGTGGCGAGTACCATGCGGTCCCGGTGCCGCCGCATTGACCTGCCGTGCCGATACGGCGGGGAGGAGTTTGCCGTTATCGTCCCGGACGAGACCGCTGAGGGTGCGGCCGTGCTGGCCGAGCGCTATCGTGGGGCCATCGCCGAGTTGCGGTTCACTGCAGCCGATGAGGAGTTCAGCATAACGGCCAGCTTCGGCGTGGCTGAAGCGGCCGGTGCCGACTCCCCGGAAGCACTGATCGAGCTGGCCGACAACGCACTCTACCAGGCCAAAGAGAACGGCAGAAACCAGGTCGTCATCGCCTCCTGACGCAAGCGCGTTGCGTGCCGGCGCCGGGCGACGCCCCATGATCTGCCGGCGTCCGCCCTCAGGCCGACATCACGATCTGGGCGCCCCGGTCGTCCTGTGCAGACGCGGCCCCGCGCGGGCCAGCAGGGCGAGGCTGGTCAGCTTCAGGGCGGCCAGCAGCGCCAGCGTCCACGCCAGCCCCAGCAGCGGGAACAGAAGCAGCGTCACCCCGAGCCCGCCGAGGCAGCCGCCGGCCAGGTCCGCCGTGTAGAGTCGGCCGGCCG
>PUND01000035.1 GCA_003551645.1 Phycisphaerae bacterium
CCAGCTACGACATCTCCTCGGCGCTGGACATACCCGAGCAATACGGCCAGCTCTCTGTCGGCGGGTTCCTCTACTTCTCGCAGGCGCTGCGAAGGGACCTGCTGGACGACGAGTTCTGGGGCGGGATGACCGTCGCCTGGAGTTGGTAAGCAGGGTGCGTCGGGGCGGCGCATTTGACGGCCGGCCCGACTTGACAGAACCGTAACGGCCGAAGGGCCTTCTTGTTGAAAGGAAAGAACAGTGAAAACGACAATTATGGCGCTGCGAATCTTGCCCCCGGCGGCCCTTGCCGCGGTCTTGCTGACCCCGGCGGGCGCCGCGGCGGCCGGCGACGGCGTCGTTACAGATACGCTCGGAGGCGAGCACAGCTACGCCGACGTGCTCTGGACGTGCCTGGCGGCATTTCTGGTGTTCTTCATGCAGCCGGGATTCGCCATGGTCGAGTCCGGCTTCACCCGCGCCAAGAACGCCGTGAACATACTCATGAAGAACCTGATGGACTTCTCCGTCGGGACCATCGCATTTTTCGTGCTTGGCTTCGGGCTGATGTTCGGCCGCAGCAACGGCGTGTTCGGAACCACGCTGTTCGCTCTAAGCGGTTTGGGCGACAGCACCTGGGAGTATTCGTTCCTGATCTTCCAGACCGTCTTCGCCGCCACGGCGGCGACCATCGTCTCAGGCGCGATGGCCGAGCGGACGAAATTCACCGCCTACCTCGCCTACAGCTTCGTGATAACGCTGTTCATCTATCCGGTGTTCGGCTCCTGGGCGTGGGGCGGACTGCTTCAGGGCGGCGGCTGGCTTGAGAACATGGGCTTCATGGACTTCGCCGGCTCCACCGTTGTGCACTCTGTCGGCGGCTGGCTGGCGCTTGCCGGAGCCGTGGTGCTGGGCGCCCGGATAGGCAAGTACTCACCGGACGGCCGACCCAGGGCGATCATGGGGCACAACCTGCCTCTTGCGGCGCTGGGCGTGTTTATACTCTGGTTCGGATGGTTCGGCTTCAATGCCGGCAGCACCACGGCCGTCGGTCCGGATATCGGCTACATCGCCGTGACAACCAATATCGCGGCTGCCGCCGGTGCGGTAGTGGCCATGTTCACCGCCTGGGCGATGTTCGGTAAGCCGGACGCCTCGATGGCGCTTAACGGGGCGCTGGCCGGGCTGGTCGGTATCACCGCCGGCTGTGACGGCGTAAGCCCGCTCGGTGCGCTGTTTATAGGCGCCGTCGCCGGCGCGCTGGTGGTACTGAGCGTCACGGCCATCGACCGCGTGCTGAAGGTGGACGACCCGGTAGGCGCAGTCAGCGTCCACGGCGTCTGCGGCGCCTGGGGAACGCTGGCGGTCGGGCTGTTCAATACCGAGGCGGGGCTGTTCTATGGCGGCGGAGTCGCGCAGCTCGGAGTGCAGGCACTGGGCGTTGTGGTCGCGTTCGGCTGGGCGTTCGGGCTTGGTCTGGTGCTGTTTTTCGCCCTGAGCAAGACCATCGGACTGCGAGTCAGCCGCGAAGAGGAATTCCGCGGACTCGACATCGGCGAGCACGGCATGGAGGCCTACAGCGGCTTCCAGGTTTTCACCACACAGTAACAGACGCCAAAGGAGTCAACCGTGAAACTGATAATCGCATACATACAGCCCGAAAAACTCAACGACGTGAAACAGGCGCTCTATGCCGCCGACGTGTACAAGCTCTCGGTAACGAACGCACTCGGCTGCGGCCAGCAGCGCGGGTACACCGAGACCTACCGAGGCGTCGAGGCGGAAGTGAACCTGCTCAAGAAGGTCCGGCTGGAGATAGCCGTCAACGAAGAGTTCGTGCAGCCGACGATAGACGCCATCGTATCCGGCGCCCGAACCGGCAACATCGGCGACGGCAAGATCTTCGTGCTTGCGATGGAGCAGTGCGTCAGGATACGCACCGGCGACCAGGGCCACGACGCCATCGGGTAATAGGCAACGTGTGGCAAGACCGCGCGTCGCAGGCGTAGAAAAGCCACTGAGTCACGACGTAGTTGTCGCTTTTAGCCGCCATGTTACAGAAATGTAGCATGGCGGTTTTTCTTCGGCTGGCGGGTGTAGTCCCTAAGCCCTTAAAGAACAAGCCAATATACGATTTATTAGTTTTGGCACGCCTGATGCTATTAGACGGGTGGTGGGATGCCAGGGTTGCCGCCGACAGCCGGCGGCGAGGCACCACCGGTAGTGGAAAAGCCCCGCACCGCAGAAAGGAGCAGCACCGTGACACCGAAAGATTTCTTCGCGTTTGCCAGCAAGAATGGCGCCGAGATGGTGGACCTGAAGTTCACCGACCTGCTTGGCACCTGGCAGCACTGTTCGTTCCCGGTAGATACCTGGAGCGAGAACACCTTCACCGAGGGCGTCGGGTTTGACGGCTCCTCCATCCGCGGCTGGCAGGGAATCCATGACTCCGACATGCTGGCGATTCCCGACCCGGCCACCACATGCCTGGACCCGTTCTTCGCCCACCCGACGGTCAGCGTGATAGCCAACATCGTGGACCCGGTCACCAAGGAAGACTATACCCGCGACCCTCGCCACGTCGCCCGCAAGGGCGAGGCGTATCTGCGGTCCACCGGCATCGCCGACGCCTGCTTCATCGGTCCGGAGCCGGAGTTCTTCATATTCGACGAGGTCCGCTACGAGCAGAACCAGCACCGGGGCAGCTACGAGATCGACTCCGTCGAGGGCGCCTGGAACACCGCGCGGTTCGAAGAGCCGAACCTCGGCTACAAGCCGTCTTTCAAGGGCGGTTACTTCCCGGTCAGCCCGACCGACACCTATCACGACCTGCGGGCGGAGATGTGCCGCGTTCTGCGGAGCGTCGGCATCGTGGTCGAGGCGCATCACCACGAGGTCGCCACGGCCGGACAGAGCGAAATCGACATGATGTACAGCCCGCTGCTGTCGATGGGCGATCAGTTCATGTGGTACAAGTACATCATCCGCAACGTCGCCCACCGCCACGGCAAGACCGTCACCTTCATGCCCAAGCCGGTCTTCCAGGACAACGGCAGCGGCATGCACAGCCACTTCTCGCTGTGGAACGACGGCGAGCCGCTGTTCGCGGATTCCGGGTACGCCGGGCTGAGCCAGTCGGCGCTTTACGCCGTCGGCGGTATTTTGCGGCACGCGCCGGCGATACTGGCCATGGCGGCGCCGACGACGAACTCCTACCGCCGGCTGGTCCCCGGCTTCGAGGCGCCGGTGAACCTGGTGTACTCGGCGCGGAACCGCTCGGCCGCCGTGCGGATACCCATGTATTCCGACAACCCCAAGGCCCGGCGCATCGAGTTCCGCTGCCCGGACGCCACCTGTAACGGCTACCTGGCCTGGACCGCGATGCTGATGGCCGCGTTGGACGGAATACAGAACAAGATCGACCCGGGCGACCCGCTGGACCGTGACATCTACGATATGACACCCCAAGAGCTGGCGAAGTACCCCAAGACGCCCGCATCCCTGGAAGAGGCCACCGACGCACTGGAGGCCGACCACGACTTCCTGCTGGCCGGCGATGTGTTCACAAATGACCTGGTCGAGACCTGGATCGAGTGGAAGCGCGCCAACGAGATAGACGAGATGCGTCTCCGGCCTCACCCGCACGAGTTCCACATGTACTACGACAGTTGAGCCGAACCGCGCCCGCGGCGGCAAACGGGCCTTCACGGTGCTGTCGGGTTGCTTTACGGCGGCGCTTTTCCGAGGCGGTCGGGGCCGAATGGAACCCGGCCGCCTTGTTTTGTGTGCGCCGGGGTGGAATAAGCAAAACTGGTAAGTGCTATCAGAAGAATAAGAGGTACTTAGAGTATGCCGGGCCGCCTGCGCGAAGTATAATGGTTCGTGAGCAAGCTGCGGATGCCGAGTTGCGGCGCCAGGGCCTGGTAAGACCCAGCGCAAAGGAAAAGCCACCGTGAAAAGCCGAACCGCAAACCCGACGGGTCTTTACGACCCGAAAAATGAGCACGACGCCTGTGGTATCGGTGCGGTCGTCAATGTCTCCGGAAGGCGGGACCACCGCATCGTCGAACAAGCCCGCCAGGTCCTGCTGAATCTCCAGCACCGCGGCGCGGCCGGGGCCGACGAGACCACAGGCGACGGTGCCGGCATACTGTTTCAGCTTCCGCACGATTTCCTCGTGGCGGAATCGGCCGCCGCCGCTGTGGAGCTGCCGCCGGCGGACGCATACGCGGTGGCGATGGTGTTCCTGCCGACCGACGACGACCTCCGCCGCCGATGCGAAGAGCTTTTCACCGCCGCCTGCCGGCACTACGGCCTGCACACTCTTTGGCGGCGTGATGTGCCATGTCACGACGAGACGCTCGGAGATCTGGCCCGGCTCGCACAGCCGGTTGTCCGGCAGTTCTTCATAGCCGGCCGGGATCTGCATTCGGCGCCGCTGGAGCGCAAGCTGATGCTCGCCCGCAAGCGGGCCGAGCGACTGGTCCACGAGCGGTTCGGAGCCGTCGCGGAGGACTTCTACATCTGCTCGATGTCCTGCCGGACGGTCTGCTACAAGGGCATGTTCTTCGCCCCGCAGCTTTTCGAGTATTACCCGGATTTGTCGGATGAGCGGGTGGAGACCGCCCTGGCGATAGTCCATCAGCGGTACAGCACCAACACGTTTCCGAACTGGCGACTGGCCCAGCCGTTCCGCTGTGTTGCCCACAACGGCGAGATAAACACCCTCAGCGGCAACCTCAACCGCATGCGCGCCCGCGAGCCCCAAATGGAAAGCGAACTGCTGGGCGAGGACCTTTCGGACCTGGTGCCGGTGGTCCGCGACGGACAGAGCGACTCGGCGTGTTTCGACAACGTCCTTGAGCTGCTGGTCCGGGCGGGCAGGTCCATGCCGCACGCGGTGATGATGATGATCCCGGAGGCCTTCGGGCCGAGCTACCACATAAGCGCCGACAAGCGCGCGTTCTACGAATACCACGCCGCGCTTATGGAGCCGTGGGACGGCCCCGCGGCCATGGTCTTCACCGACGGTAGCATCGTTGGCGGCACGCTGGACCGTAACGGCCTGCGCCCCGCGCGGTACGTGGTGACCACCGACGACGTGCTGGTGCTGGCAAGCGAGGTCGGCGTCATCGACTTCCCGCCCGAGACCGTCCGCGCGAAGGGCCGGCTACAGCCCGGCCGGATGCTGCTGGTGGACACCGTCGAGGGGCGTATCGTTCCGGACAATGAGATAAAGAGCCGCATCGCCCGGCGCAGCCCGTACCGCCGCTGGCTTCAACAGAACCGCATCGAGCTGCGCGGGCTTTTCAGCGCCTCGCGGGTCACGCCCGCCGACGCCCCGACAACCATCGCCGGCATGCGGACCTTCGGCTACACCCGCGAGGAGATGCGGAGCGTGCTGCTTCCGATGGCCGAGAACGGCCAGGAGCCGGTCGGCTCAATGGGGACCGATACGCCGCTGGCGGTGCTCAGCGACCGGCCGAAGCTGCTGTTCGACTACTTCAAGCAGCGTTTCGCGCAGGTGACTAACCCCCCGATTGACCCACTGCGGGAGGGGCTTGTGATGTCGCTGATGAGCTTCACCGGCCGGCGGCGGAACCTGCTGGATGAGACGCCGCAGCACTGCCGCCAGCTCAAGCTGCCGCACCCGATACTGACCTGCGAGGACCTTCACCGGCTTCGCGCGGTGCGTAGGGACGATTTCCGCGTGGAGACGGTCGATGCGCTGTTCGACGCCGACGCCGAAAACCCGGGCGCCGCGCTGAGGCGGGGAGTCGATGAGCTTGTCGAATCGGCCGCGTCGGCCGCGGAGGGCGGCGCATCGCTGTTGGTGCTTTCCGACAGGCAACGCTCGCCGACGCGAGCGGCGATACCTTCCCTGCTGGTGACCGCGGCCGTGCAGCGCGGATTGCTCCAAAAGGGCCTGCGCGGCCGGGCGGGGCTGGTTGTCGAAAGCGGCGAGCCGCGGGAGGTGATGCACTTCTGCCTCCTGTGCGGCTGCGGCGCGAACGCGGTGAATCCGTACCTGGCATTCGACGCGATAGACCACCTCCGCCGTGGCGGCGACCTGCCGGATGAGAAAGAGCTTGAGCACTACTGCGACAACTACATCGCCGCGGTCAAGAAGGGCATCCTCAAGACGATGTCCAAGATGGGCATCTCGACGTTGCGTAGCTATCACTCGGCCCAGTTGTTCGAGGCCGTCGGGCTGGGCGAGGAGCTTATCGAGCGTTATTTCACCGGCACTTCCTCCCGCATCGGCGGCGCCGGACTGGAGGAAATCGCCCGTGAGGCGCTTCGGCGGCACGAAGACGGCCAGTGTCCCCCGCGGGCCGGCGCGCTGGAACTGGACTACGGCGGCGAGTACCACTACCGACACGAAGGCGAGCACCATCTGTGGAACCCCGAGTCGGTGGCGGCCCTGCAGCATGCCGTGCGCCAGGACAGGGCCGATAAGTACGACCTTTACGCCCGCTGCATCAACGATCAGGCCCGCCGGTTGTGCACGTTGCGCGGGCTGTTCGGTTTCACGGCCGCCGCGTCGGTGCCGCTGGAGGAGGTGGAGCCGGCCGAAGAGATAGTCCGGCGGTTCTATACCGGCGCCATGTCCCACGGGTCCATAAGCAAGGAGGCGCACGAAACGCTGGCGATGGCGATGAACCGCCTCGGCGCCATGAGCAATACCGGCGAGGGCGGCGAGGACCCGGAACGGTATGTCGCCCGCGAAGACGGCGACTCCGCGAACTGCGCCGTCAAGCAGGTCGCAAGCGCTCGCTTCGGCGTAACGTGCGAGTACCTCTCGCAAGCGAAGATGATCCAGATAAAGATGGCCCAGGGCGCCAAGCCCGGCGAGGGCGGGCAATTGCCCGGGCACAAGGTCACCGACGAGATAGCCCGGATGCGCCACTCCACGCCGGGCGTTACGCTTATCTCGCCGCCGCCGCATCACGACATCTACTCCATCGAGGACCTGGCTCAGCTCATATACGACCTTAAGGCGTCTAACCCCGGCGTGGGGGTTTCGGTGAAGCTGGTCTCGGAGGTCGGCGTCGGCACGGTCGCCGCCGGAGTTGCCAAGGCCGGCGCGGACGAGGTGCTGATATCCGGCCACGACGGCGGAACCGGCGCAAGCCCGCTGTCGTCCATCAAGCACGCCGGCGCGCCCTGGGAGCTTGGCCTAGCCGAGACCCAGCAGACGCTCGTGCTTAACAACCTGCGGGACCGCATCATGGTCCAGGTGGACGGCCAACTCAGGACCGGGCGCGACGTGGTTGTCGCGGCTCTGCTGGGTGCCGAGCGGTTCGGCTTCGGGACCGCGCCGCTGGTGTGCGTGGGCTGTGTGCTGCTGCGGAAGTGCCACCAGGGCGCGTGCACCATGGGCATCGCCACGCAGGATCCGGAGCTTCGGCGGCGCTTCGCCGGCAAGCCCGAGCACGTGGTCCGTTACATGCTGTTCGTGGCCGAGGAGGTCCGGCGGTTGATGGCGGAACTCGGCTTCCGGACGTTCGACGAGATGGTCGGCCGGGCCGACCGGCTGGAGGTCCGCGATGCCCTGCGGCACTGGAAGTCGCGCGGGCTGGACTTTTCGCGGGTTCTTGCGATGCCGGATTCCACCGACGGCCGGGGCGTCCGCCGACTGCGCCCGCCGGCCGACCGGCTTGCCGACCACCTGGACCGGCGGATACTCGAAGGCGCCGAAGCTGCGATCAGCGAAGGCCGGCCGGTCAAGCTGGAGTTTCCCATACACAACGTCCACCGCGCGGTCGGCGCTATGCTCAGCAACGCCGTCGTCCGCGAACACGGTGCCGGCGGGTTGCCGGACGGCTCGGTGGACGTGACGCTCACCGGCTCGGCAGGGCAGAGCTTCGGGGCGTTCCTGGCCCCGGGCGTGACGCTGCGGCTGGCAGGCGACGCCAACGACTACCTCGGCAAGGGGCTTTCCGGCGGGCGGATAGTCGTGCGTACGCCGCCGGAGGCGAGCTTCGCCGCCCACGAGAACATCGTCGTCGGCAACACTCTGCTATACGGAGCGACCGACGGCGAGGTGTTCATCAACGGACTAGCCGGCGAGCGTTTCGCCGTTCGCAACAGCGGCGCGACCGCGGTGGTCGAGGGCGTGGGCGACCACGGCTGCGAGTACATGACAGGCGGGCTTGTGGCGGTGCTCGGGGCTACCGGCCGAAACTTCGCCGCGGGCATGAGCGGCGGAATCGCCTACGTACTGGACGAGCATCAGTTGTTCGACACGCTGTGCAACCTGGACATGGTGGACCTGGAGACCGTCTGGCGCAGCGAGGACAGCGAACTGCTGCGCGACCTGGTCGCCCGGCACCGGCACTGGACCGGCAGCATACGGGCGGCCGAGCTGCTCGACCGCTGGGCCGACTTCGTCGGGCGGTTCGTCAAGGTCGTGCCGATAGACTACCGCCGCGCGCTTAAGCGGCTCCGCGAGCGGGAGGACCGGCGAACCGAGTTCAGCCCCGCCACAGAGGAGGTGTTCGGTGGGTAAGCCGACCGGATTCATGGAATACAAGCGGCAGGAGCCGCCGCACCGCCCGGTAGCCGGGCGCATCGGCGACAGTTTCGAGGTGGAGCTTCCCATGCCCGAACCGGACCTGGTTCGCCAGGCGGCTCGGTGCATGGACTGCGGGATACCGTTCTGCCACGGCGGCGGCTGTTCGCTGGCGAACCTCATCCCGGAATTCAACGACATGGTCTATCGCGGCAGGTGGCGCGACGCGGCCGAACTGCTGCACGCGACCAATAATTTCCCGGAGATAACCGGGCGCATCTGCCCGGCCCCGTGCGAGGCGGCGTGCACGCTGAACGTCACGGACGATCCGGTGCTCATCTGTCACATCGAACGGCAGGTTGCCGAGAGGGCGTTTGATTCCGGCTGGGTCGTACCCCAGCGACCGGGAAAGCTCACCGGCAGGAAGGTCGCGGTAATCGGCTCCGGCCCGGCGGGTCTGGCCGCGGCCCAGCAGCTTGTCAGGGCTGGACACGAGGTGACCGTACTGGAAAAATCCGACCGAATCGGCGGGCTTCTGCGATATGGGATACCCGACTTCAAGCTCGACAAGCGCATCCTGGACCGGCGTCTGGACCAGATGCGGGCCGAGGGCGTGCAGTTCCAGACCGGCGTCGCGGCCGGCGAGGACCTCTCGGCTCATTACCTGAGGGACAAGTTCGACGCCGTGCTGCTGGCCATGGGCGCCGGTCGGCCGCGCGACCTGTCCGTACCGGGCCGTGAGCTGGAAAACGTGGTATTCGCGATGGACTTCCTGACTCGCCAGAACCGCCTCGTCGCCGGGCTTGGCCGCGGCGAAGGACCGTCCGCCCACGGGCGCGTGGTCGCTGTCATCGGCGGCGGCGACACCGGCAGCGACTGCGTCGGCACCTCCATACGCCAGGGCGCGAAGGAGGTCCACCAGTTCGAGATAATGCCGCGGCCGCCCCAGCGCGAGAACCCCGATACGCCCTGGCCGGAATATCCGAGAATTCTGCGGACGACTTCCAGCCATGAGGAGGGCTGCAGGCGAAGATGGTCGGTCAGGACCACCGAGCTGACCGGCATCTCCGGCCGCGTCGCCCAACTCCGCGGAGTGGAGGTGGACTGGCGGCAGACGCCGGCCGGCCCGCGGATGTACGATCGCGAGGGCAGCGAGTTCTCAATACCGGTGGACCTGGTGGTGCTGGCGATGGGTTTCGTACACGTCGAGCACGCCGGGCTGGTCGATGCGATGGGCCTTAAGCGCGACCAGCGGGGCAACATCGCCGCCGATAACCACTCCACCAGTGTCGATGGGGTGTTCGTCGCCGGTGACGCGGCCATGGGCGCTTCACTGGTGGTCCGGGCCATAGATTCCGGCCGATCAGCCGCGCGGGCGGTGCATCGGTGGCTCTGTGGCTGAGTCGTCTGACGTGCCTCGCCTTGGCGGGGCGGCGGAGCTGAGGTGCGGCTACTGTCGGGCAAACGACCTCATTTGCTCCAGCGTGTGTGTCTTTTCGGGCGAGGTCCCCCGTTCGACATAGCGATCCGCACGGGCCTGCACGGCGTCCATCGCCTCCTGGACAATCCTGACGAATTCCCTGACCTGCGGCTTCGAGAGTTTCTCAGGTACGCGAATCGGCGAGCCGAAGACGTACCAGGCGCTGGTGAACGGCCAGGGGATGCCTATTTTCCGGCCTTCGGGACCGACCGAGGCGAGCAGGTTCGCCCCTATTCCCACAGGTATGATGGGCATACGTGTTCGCGAAGCGACCCAGATGCCGCCGGCCGACGCTACCTTCCGCCTCGGCCCGACAGGCCCGTCGATGGCCAGGGCAAAGTTGTGGGTTGAACTGTGTCTCAGCATATGCCGCATAGCGGTGCGTCCGCCGCGATTCTTGCCGTAGTGGTCTGTGGACGCGCGGATGGTCCCGCCGCCGAGTGTGCGGATGATGTCGTCCGCCATAGCGCCGTCACGGCTGCGGGAAACCAGCGCGACGACATAGCGACCGTGCGTATAGGCGGGCAGGAGAAGCATCTCATGCCAGAAGGCATAGATATTCCGCGCGCCGTGGTAACGGGGGATGGAGTCTGTGCTGTCGATGATGAACCGGTAGCTCAGAGACGAGCCAACCGCGCGGACCGCGGCTGTCGTAAGGGCAGGCAGAACCTGCATGACGGTCTTATGCTGCACAATACGTTTCAAAACACGCTCCCGGGCTTCCGTCGAGCCACGATATCCGGCGTGACCGGCCATCGGCCTCACCGGCGAGGCGGTACGCATCGAACGTGCCAGGCCCGCCGGCTCAACAATCCGGCCAGGATACGGTCGTCCTGCGGCGGGGCCGCAGCGGCCGGCCGGCGGGCGGTTCGCCCGATGGGGCGATTATACGCAACTTATTGCGGATTCGCAGTATGATCGCATCCCGCGGGTCGCCGCCGAACATCCGTCCTCGCCACGCCTGCACGCGGTAGTACCGCTGCTCGAAGGCGTCGTTGTAGGGCACGAGCGAATCCAACTCCATCAGCCGCCGACCGGTGTGGTCGTACAGCCCGCGCCAGCCCGGGCCGTCGCAGACCAGCAGCAGTTCACTGTCCTGGCCGGTCCAGTTGACCGGCTGTGCATTCTGGCAGACGAACCCCGGCTGGAACCGCCCCAGGCGCGTACCGTCGGCGGCGTATATGCCCATAACGCCGTAGCTGCCCCAGCGGCAGCCGGCGATCACCTGCACATCCTGCCGTCCGGGCACCACACGCCCGGCCCTGGCCGACTGGACGTGCCCCTGCGGATGCACGGCGATAAGCTCGCCTGTCCCTGCGTCGGACACCAGGTGACCCGCTGAGCTTGACGCCATGTGCACGGTCGGCGGCTGGTCCTGTCCGGCGAAAAAGCCCATCACCGAGCTGTCAACGTGTCCGCCGTTGGGACACTTCAGCCGTCTGGCGACCTCCTCCTGCGACCAGAGAATCTTTCCGTCGGCATCTATCAGGCAGCAACCGGCGAAGACCTCCTCCCTGCCGTCGCCGTCCACGTCACAGGCCGAGAGATGATTGCCGTGCCCGGTCCCCGAGATGGTCTCGACCCGCCAGCGGAGCGTCAGGTCCGCATCGAACGCCCATAGCTCGTTCGAGTTCGCCCCGACCGTCATGAAGAACTGCCTCGGCTGTCCAACCCCGTCCAGGTCGGCCGTCTCCCGGGGGCGGTTGCCCATGGCTAGCCGCCTGCCGGAAGCCGACCGCGGGGCGTCGGCGCGGCGGAGTACCTCGCCAGTGGCGCCGTCGATAATCGCCAACTCGCTGCCAAGCGCCACAAGCTCGACCGGTTTGCCCGGCTCGCCGCCCAGCGGAACCAGCTTGCCGACTTTGCCCAGGTTCGCCTTCCAGATTGTCTCGCCGTCGGCCGTCAGCAGTGCGTGGGTGGCGCCGTCGGGCGAGTTGTGCAGATCGACCAGCAGTTGCGGCTCGCTTCCGCCGGCGAAGGCGCCTATTTGAACGGAGGCGTTGTGGCGGACGGTCTTCGACAGGTCGCCCAGTTCGCTCAGGTCGATGTCGCGGATGACCCTCGGTTCGGGTAGGCCGCCACTCTCGGCAGCCGCCGGGTCGCGGGGCCTCGCGAAGCCGGTATCGAGCGACTCGATGGAAAACTCCGTCACCACGCTGGTGCATGTGGCCCGCACGCCCGCCCAGCCGTCGGCGTAGGCGTAGTCGGTGGCCGTGAACAGTTTGTGCCCGTCGAGGAAGGCGCGGAAGTTGGCCCCGCGCATCTCCAGTTGCAGCGTGTATGCCGTCCAGACGTCCAGATGCACCTGCGCCATCGCGACGGCGAGCCACTGGTGGTCTTCCCTGCGGTATAGCACCACGTGGTTGGGGTATTCCAGGCACAGGTAGTAGTACCTGCGCAGGTCCCGCATCCGCGCGACGATGCCGGTCCAAGGGCGGACGTGTTCCATGTTGTCGCCTCCGAAGCCGGCGGTTAGCTCTTCCAACGCGAAGGTGCCGGTCAGCACGCAGTCGGCCGGCGGTTGCTCGCGGGCGACGACGGCGTTGTCGTACCAGAGGTGCCAGCCCTTCTGCCAGACCTTCTCGGGGATGCGCTGCTCGAAGGCGAAGTGCAGCCCCTTCTGTCCGTTGAAGAATCTGTCCACCAGCAGGAAGCTCTCCTGGTGATGCCAGACCAGCGGGGCCTCCCATTCCGCGAATGCGCGGTCGTTGTGCTCGTGCGGGTTGACCCGGTCGAATATGGGGCCTTCCTCGGCCTCGGCTATCGGCAGGGCGGCGTGGTAGCTGCTCATGGGCTTGCGTTCTCCGTTTCTTAAGAGATTGTTACGCCGCGGACGACCAGGTTGGAATAATCCGCTATCAGCGGGGCCATCTGGCGGAAGCCGATATAGCCCTCGCCGAGCACCTCTCCGGTCTGTCGGCCGTCGTCGAACCATTCATACAGGAGAAGGTCGTTCACGCTGAAGCGGATGTGTCCGCCGCACTTGATTATCTGAATATGGTAGCTGTTCAGCACGTCGATGACCGACGGTATCGGGTCGGCGCCCTGGCAGACCAGGTGGAAGCCGTGGCTCTTGCGGAGGTTCGCTGTGTGGAACGTCCGCTCGTGCTGGACGTTCTTGCGGCGGAAGTACGACGCGTGGTAGCCGTTGATATCGCCGGAGTGGTACTGTCGATACTCACCGCTGCGTTCGGCGAGCGATGCGTCGAACAGGTCCTTGCCGTCCCGGCCGTCGGCGCAGAACCACATCATCGCCAGGCCCGGCTCCCGTATCGGCCGGAAGTCCCACTCGATGCAGACGTCGGCGGGCATCTTCCGCGGACACCAGAACAGGTAGTTCGCCGCCTGGCCCAGCTCGGGGTCTATGGCGTTTTCCAGACGCATCGCCCGCATGGGAAAGCTGACCACGGGGCTTCCCTCGGCGATGAAGTCGGACACGTCCTTTTCGGACGCCAACGGGTTGTCATATACGATGTCACCAATATCGAACGAGGCCATCCTCAAACTCCCGATCCTGCTGACAATCTCGCAAATCACCAGATTCCCATCATACGACCTCGAACGCGCGCGCCAATATCGTCCGATTGCGGAATTCATCGGGGACCGCGAATTCCCGAAAACGGGGCATCGGGTGCGCGCTTCGTGTGCGTGGCGGCCTGTGTGTGCTTCGTGGTAACCCATCGACGATAAGTGAGTTTGAGCGTTCGGCGGTGCGCAAGTAAAATGGACCGTCCGTTCAGCGGGGCGTGAGCCGGGCGGCGTGGCCCATCTCGTGCCTGTGAGCATAAAAGGATGAATAAGCATGACCTGTGATTGCCACGAGACGGCTGGCAACGCCGAGCGCGACCCGTTGGCGTGGTTCGCAGAGATGATCCCGCACTGTCTCCGGTACGCTCGCGAGGCGAAGGACAGCGGCCGGCCGGTGGTGGGGATCTGCTGCGAGTACACGCCGCGTGAGCTTATCCTCGCCGCCGGAGCAGTTCCGGTCTGCCTCTGTGGCGGCTCGAACGAGACCGTCGCCGACGCAGAGCAGCACCTGCCGGCGAACCTCTGCCCTCTGATAAAGAGCACGTTCGGCTACCACCTTCAGAAGTCCAACCCGTTTCTGGAGATGGCAGACCTTATCGTCGCCGAGACCACCTGCGACGGTAAGAAGAAGATGTACGAGCTGCTCGCCGAGTCGCGGGAGGTCTATATCCTGGAGCTTCCGCAGAAGCCCGATGACGCCGACGCGGCCGAGCACTGGCGGCGCGAGGTGGAGAAGTTCAAGAGCTTCCTGGAACGGCGGTTCGGCGTGACCGTCACGGACGATTCCCTCCGCGAGGCGATTTGGATGATGAACGCCGAGCGCGACTGTCGCCGCCGGCTTGCCGAGCTGATGATCGCCGACCGACCGCCGCTGACAGGCAGGCAACTGCTGGATCTCAAGAGCATCATCAGTTGCATCCCGGCCGATCTGGAGCAGTACCGGCGCGCCCTGGACCGCTACGCCCACGAGGCGGGCGACGACGACCGCATCCGGGTGATGATGACAGGCGTCCCGCTGGTCCACGGCGCCGAGAGCGTGCTTGAGATAATCGAGGATGCCGGCGGGCTGGTGGTGTGCATGGAAAACTGCACCGGGCTGAAGCCGATTCTGGAGGATGTTGACGCCGACGCCGCGGACCCGCTGGAGGCGATAGCCGCGAAGTACTTCCACCTTCCCTGCTCGGTGATGACGCCCAACGAGGCCCGCTTGGAGTCGCTGCGGTCGCTTGCGGCAAAGTACCGCCCGCAATGCGTGGTGGAGCTTATCTGGCAGGCGTGCCTGACATACGACGTGGAGTCCGCCCGCGTGCGGCAACTGGTGGAGGATGAGCTGAACCTGCCTTATCTGCGGATCTGTACCGACTATTCGCCTTCGGACTCGGCCCGCGTGGCTGTGCGCGTCCAGGCGCTGATGGAGACCGTCGCCGCCCGGCAGGCCGCCGGGTAGCGCGGGCGAAGGAACCGACCCATGCTTTGTGCGGGAATTGATGCCGGTTCACGTGCCGTCAAGGTCGTCCTTATCGACGCCGACACCGGCCGCCCGGCCGCCTCCGCCGTGTGCGACCAGGGTGTGCATCACGCAACCGTCGCCGATGAACTGCTCAGTCGGGCGCTCGAGGATGCCGGGGCCGGCCGGGACGACCTCGCCCGCATCGTCGCCACCGGCTACGCCCGCGAAAAAGTCGCCCACGATACCACCATCACCGAGATCACCTGTCACGCCCGTGGTGTGCATTACCTGATGCCGTCCGTTCGGACGGTGGTGGAGGTCGGCGGACAGGACAGCAAGCTGCTCAAGCTCGACGGCGGCGTGGTCCGCGACTTCGCCATGAACGACCGCTGCGCCGCCGGGACCGGCAGATTTCTGGAGATGGTCGCCGACCGGCTGGAGGTCTCTCTCGAGGGCCTCGGCGAGCTTGCCCGCGGCAGCCGGTCGCCCGCGGAGATTTCCAGCATGTGCGTGGTGTTCGCGGAGTCGGAGATAATCGGTCTGCTGGCATCGGGGGCTGCGCCCGAGGACATCGCCGCTGGCGTGCAGGCGGCGATAGCGTCCCGCGTGGCGTCGATGGCCGGTCGGCCGACCGCGGCGCCGGTGGCCTTCACCGGCGGAGTGGCCATGGTCCAGGGGATGTCCGACGCCCTGGCCGCGGCGATGGAAAGCGCCGTTACCGTCGCGCCCAACCCGCAGATGACAGGCGCGCTGGGCGCGGCTATACTCGCCCGCGAACAGGTAAACGCCGAGTCGCGGCACGGGGAGCGGTCGAAACCATGAAACCGGATCTGCTGCGAAAACTTCCGTCGGTCGGCCGGATGCTGGAGACCGACGAGGTCAGGACCTGGCTCGCCGAGCACCCGCGCGGGCTTGTTACCGACTGCCTCCGCGCCGCCGTCGACCGGCTGCGGGAGTGGATTGTCGCAGACACATCCGGGGACTGCGGACAGGCCGAAGTCGGCGAAGACAATGTGCTGGCACTTGCCCGCGCCGAACTCGACCGTCGGACAAGCCCGCAAATTCGCAAGGCGATCAACGCCACCGGAATTATCCTGCATACCGCCCTGGGACGGGCCGTCTGGCCGGAGCCGGTCGTCGATTCGATGGCCGACGATCTGGCCGGCTACGTCACGCTGGCCGTGGACCGCGAGACCGGCCGGCGGTCCGAGCGGGACAACCGCGTCGAGTCCATCCTCCGTGAGCTTACCGGCGCCGAGGCCGCCACCGTGGTTAACAACAACGCCGCCGCCACGCTGCTGGTGCTGACGGCGCTGGCCGCCGGCAAAGAGGTCGTCGTCTCCCGCGGACAGCTAATCGAGATAGGCGGGGCGTTCCGGCTGCCGGACGTGATGGCCGCCGGCGGCGCTCGCATGGTCGAGGTCGGCACCACCAACCGCACGCACCTGCGCGACTACGCCGGCGCGATTACCGATCAAACTGCCATGCTGTTCCGGGCCCATCCGAGCAACTTCCGCGTGGTGGGCTTTACCTCCGAGGTCCCGCTTGGTGAGATGGTGGAGCTTGCCCGTTCGCGCGGGCTTGTGGTCGTGGACGATCTGGGCGCAGGGGCGCTTATCGACCTGGAGCGTTTCGGCCTGCCGCACGAGCCGACCATGGGCGAGTCCATCGCCGCCGGGGCCGACGTGGTGCTGGCAAGCGGCGACAAGCTCATGGGGGCGTCGCAGGCCGGCGTCATCGTCGGCAGGCGGGAGTGCATCGAGCGTATCCGCAAACACCCGCTGTCGCGCGCGCTCCGCCCGGATAAGACCTGCCTGATGGCCCTGGAGCGGACGCTGCAGATGTTCCGCGACCCGGACCGGCTCATCCGCGATCATCCGACATACCGCATGCTCGCCACGCCGGCCGAGAAGCTGCGCGCCCGGGCCGATGCGCTGCTGGCGGAGATAGCCGAGCGAGCCACCGGCTTCGACGCGCGAGTCGTTGAGTCAGTGGGGTATCTCGGCAGCGGCTCTCTGCCGATGGAGGAGCTTCCCGGCTGGGCGGTATCGGTCTCGGAGGCGCATCTCAGCCCGGCCGAGCTTGCCCGCCGTCTGCGGATGGACGAGGCGTGCGTTTTCACGCGCGTGGAGCACGAGCGCGTGGTGCTGGATGTTCGCACGATTACCGACGAGCAGGTGCCGGCCGTCGCCGCGGCCCTGGCACGGGTTGCATCATGAGCGAACGCAGGAACATCATGCTCGGCACGGCCGGCCACGTGGACCACGGCAAGACCGCCCTGGTGCGCCTGTTGACCGGCTGTGAGACAGACCGTCTCGCCGATGAGAAGAAACGCGGACTGACCATCGAACTGGGCTTTGCTCCCTGCCGGATGGCCGATGAGCGGATAGTCGGCATCGTGGATGTGCCCGGGCACGTGGACTTCATCCGTAACATGGTCGCCGGCTCTCACGGCGTGGATGTGGTGATACTGGTGGTCGCCGCCGACGACGGCGTGATGCCCCAGACCCGCGAACACCTCGACATCCTTACGCTCATGGGGGTTCGGGACGGGCTGGTCGTGCTGACCAAGACCGACCTGGTGGATGCCGAAACGTGTGAGCTTGTCGCCGAGGAAATCCGCGACTTCGCCAGGGGCACGTTCCTGGAAGATGCGCCTGTCTGTCCGGTCTCCAACGTTACCGCCGAGGGCTTCGACGGGTTCTTCGAGGCGCTGAACGAGGTCACGTCCCGCTGTCGGCCGAGGCCGATCGACGGGCTGTTCCGCCTGTGGATAGAGCGCGTCTTCAGCATACCCGGCGTCGGGACGGTCTGTTCGGGCATCCCAGACAGCGGCGAGGTCTCGGTGGGCGAGCACCTGGCCGTGCTGCCGGGCGAGCGAACCTGCCGGGTCCGCGGCATGGAGGTTTACGGCGAGCGGTCCGACATGGGTCGGGCCGATGAATGCCTCGCCCTGGACGTTACCGACGTGCCGGTCGAGGAGCTTGGCCGCGGCATGGTGCTCTGCGCGCCGGGGGCCTTCTCGGCCGTTACGATGTGCGAGGCCGAGCTGCGGATGCTCGATGTCCCGCGCGAGCTTAAGGACCACGCCGAGGTACACCTGCACGTCGGAACCGACGAGGTGATGGCCAATGTGGCGATGCTCCGTTCCCGGCCGCCGGCGCCCGGTGGGAGCGACTTCGTGCAGCTTCGGATGTCGCGGCCGCTGGCGGTGGCGCCGGGCGAGCGGTTCGTCATACGCTCGTCGATGGCCGGGCTGGCAGGCGGCCGGCTCACCACAATCGGCGGCGGGCGCATACTCTCGACCAGCAACCTGCGGCTGCGCCGCAAACGCCCGTGGACTCTGGAATCGCTGGCCGCGCGGCGGGAGGCGATCGACTCCACTGTCGAGTGGGTCGGCCTGCACCTTCGCGAGGCCGGGAAGCCGCTGAAGGCCGACGAGCTTGCCACAAAGGCCCAGCGCCGGCTGCCGGCCGTGAACGAGGCGCTGCAGGAGCTGGGCGAGCAGGCAAGGGCGGTTCGAACGGAGTCCGGCTGGGTCCATAGCGACACCATTGCCGCCGCGGCGGAGGCCATCGAGGCGGAGCTGGCCGAGTTCCACGACGCCAACACCAGGCGGCTGGGACTTGCCCTGAGCGAATTGTCCGCGGCCTCCGATTTCGGCCGGGACGTTCTGACTCCGGCGTTGGAGCGGCTGGCCTCCGACGGCAGGATTGTCCGGCACGGTTCGGTCGTTGCGCTGCCCGGCCGGGGGGCGCAACTGGGCGAGGTGGACCGGAATCTGTACGAGCGGATAGAACAGCGCCTGGCGTCGGCCGGTCTGGAGCCGCCGAGGCCGCCGGAACTGGCCGAGGAGCTTTCCGAGCCGCCGGAGCGAATAGAGGCGATGCTCGATGTCCTGTCCGACGCCGGGCGGGTCGTGCGGCTGGACCGGAAGGTAACGATGCACGCCGACGCGGTGGCCGAGGCGCGGGAGGTGGTGCTGGAGCTTTTCGCCGCCGCCGGCGTGTTCGAGACCGTCCGGTTCCGCGATGCGCTGGGCGTGAGCCGAAAGTACGCCGTGCCGCTGCTGGACTATTTCGACACGGTGCGGCTGACGGTCCGCTCCGGCAGCCGACGGACGCCCGGCGCCGAGGCCCGGCGGCTGCTGATGGAGCGAAAACCCGAATGATTTCCTTGTCGGGCATAGGCGATCGCCCGTAAAATACTGCTTAGTGGCACAAGGATAAGGGAGAAAAGCCATGAAGACGCGATTACTGTCGGCCGCATGTGTGCTACTGGCGGCAGGGTTAGCCGGCGCGGAGGCGGGGAACCTGACCTCGGTGGCGTGCGACCCGGAAGAGGCGTTTTACTACTCACTCATCTACAGCAGAAGCACCTCCAACCCTCGGGCCAATTCGGGCGTGGTTGACGAGCGGGCGACGGAGTTTGCCTTCGAGATGCGCCGCAGGCGCATACGGGTGGCGATTGACTCAAGCGAGAGGGGCAGGGATAGGCCTGATATCGCCCGCATCGACTTCAGCGGACGCGGCCGATACCACGACGCGCCGACTGTGCCGTTGACCGAGAGGGGCGCCGGGTTGCAGATTGGTCCGGCCGACGTTGAGGCGGAAGTGGACGGCCGGACTCTCAACATACGAGTCGAAGGCAATTACACCCGTCGCGGCAATTTCCGGCGGATGGGCTTGCGCCTGGGGACCGGGCTTGAGGGCGAGGTGGCCTTCGGCGACCAGACGCGCCGCGTGCGGCTGGTTGACGGCGTGGGCAACCTCAGGTTCGGCGATGCTCCCGTGCGGATGGGTCGAGGCAGGGTAAACATCGAGAATGCCGGAGACAGTGTTGCCGTCTTCAAGCCCGGCTCCGACGATGCAGAGACTCGGGCGTACTTCGGCCAGCCCGTCCGTGTGGCGGATCAGTGGTATGAGCTGAAGCTCTCGAATGATATGACTTCGCTGTCGGCCGAGCCGGTGGAGATTGAAACCGGCAAGGTGGAGCTTCCGCTGGATGAGTGGACCGCGGTGTTGTGGGGGCGGCGACATGTGGTTTACGCGGAGTCGTCCGAGGATGGCGGGCCTATGGAGGTGCCGGCCGATACGTATGTGGTCTTCGGCTACAGCCCGGGGCTAAGAATCGAGGGACATCGCAGGCCCGCGGTGCTTAGGCGGAGGGATGCCTCGGGGCCTGAGCAGGGGTGGAGTCAGCCGGTGGTTGTCCGGCCGGGCAGCACCGTATCCGCGGAGGTCGGCCCGCCGCTTGTTGGAACTCCGACGGTGCGGGAGGCGAATCGGCAGGTGCGCATTTCGCTTTCTTTGACCGACGCCGCCGGCGTGCGAATTGCGGATGTGCGAAAGCCCAACGGGCGACGGCCGGACCCGCCGCGGCTTGAGATAGTCGCCGCCAACGGCAGGGTCGTGCATTCCGGCGTGATGGGATATGGGTGAGGTTTCACCTGTACGCACTCGTGGCGAGTGCCTTCGGATGTCTCCGGCAGATTCACTGTCCGCCTGAGTTGGGACGACTGTCCCTTTGATGTGCGTTTCGAGGAGGCGACTTTCAGCGTGAGGTGACCGGACCTCCCGTCGGGGGGCCGGCGGGAGGCCGTAAGTATGCCGAATATAGACCTGGCCAAGCGCCGTCGCATAATGCGGCGATCGATGAAGCTGGGCCATTGTATCTGCGACCCCAAACGGGCGTGTCCCTGCGATGTGTTCAACGAGCAGGGCATCTGCCCTTGTGCCGGCGAGCGGCCGGAGCCGGCGGATATATCGAACGTCCGCCTGACAGAGCTTGTCCACAACGCCGGCTGCGCCTCCAAGATAGCCCCCGCGGACCTCGAGCGGGTGCTTACGCGCCTGCCGGCGGTGGATGATCCGAATGTCCTTTCCGGGCTGCCGGCCGGCGACGATGCGGGCGTGTATCGCCTGCCTTCGGGCGAGTGCCTGGTCCAGACGGTGGATGTGTTCAGTCCGTGCGTGGACGACCCTCACACCTTCGGGCGGATATGCGCGGCCAACTGCCTCTCGGACGTGTACGCGATGGGCGGCGAGCCACTGACCGCGCTGAGTGTGCTGTGCTTCCCGTCGGAGTCGATGGACGGGGAAATCATGTACCTGATGCTCCGCGGGGCGATGGAAACGTTCGCGGAGGCGGGCGTCTCGCTTGTCGGCGGGCACAGTGTCAAGGATGAGGAAATCAAGCTGGGCTTCGCGATTACCGGACGGATAGACGCCGACAAGGTGGCCGCGAACGACACGGCCGCCGTGGGCGATACTCTTGTGCTGACAAAGCCGCTGGGAACCGGCGTGTTGTGTTTCAGCCGGCAGGTGGGCAGGGAGGTCGCCGGCTTCGAGGCGGTCGAGGAGTCGATGGCGCAACTGAACCGTTCCGCGGCCGATGCGATGAACGAGGCGGGGGTCTCGGCGTGCACCGACGTGACGGGGTTCGGGCTGTTGGGGCATCTGATTTCCATAGCCAGGCGCAGCGGAGTTACCGTGCAGGTATTCGCCGATGCACTGCCCGCCTTCGACGGGGCGGTGGAGGCCCTTGGCGACGGCGTGGTGCCCGGAGCGATAGAGCGCAACCGCGAGTACGTGGGCGACGATATCACCGTCGCCGACGGTGTGGATGAGGCGCGGGTGAATCTTGGCTTCGACGCCCAGACCTCCGGCGGGCTGCTCATGTGCGTCCCGGCCGAGCGGCACGGGCGGCTTATCGAATCGCTGGAGTCTCGCGGCGTCCGGGCCTGGACCGTCGGCCGGGTGGTGGCGGAATCGACCGGCACTATATCCGTGACCAATTCCGGCGCATCGGCCGAACCGGCCGGAGACCCGCCGGCCGGGGAAACGCCGCGCGAAGTTGCTCCGGAAGCTCCCGCCGCCGACGCCGGCGAGGGCCATGCCGGCTGCTGCGAGGATGTGTTCGGCCCCGGCGCCGGTGGTTCCGCGACCGACGCCGCCAACGCCTTCGCCGCGATGATGAAGTCGGTCGGCGCCGCGGGCAAGCTGGATGAGCGGACCAAAGAGCTTATCCAGTTCGCGCTGGTGGTGCTCGCCCGTTGCGAGCCGTGCGTCGAGGCGCATCTTCAGAAGGCCCGCTCGATGGGCATCACCCGTGACGAGCTGGAGGAGGCCTCGTGGTGCGCTACGGCCATGGGCGGGGCGCCGGTGCGGATGTTCTATCAGCAGATGCTCGCAAAGTCGAAAGACGCCGGGAAGTCGGGCGGGAGCTGCTGCTGAGCGGTCAGCGTGGTCAGGTGCGGTCTGAGCAGCCGAGAGGTTATCGTCCCCGCTCAGCGGCTTCGCCTCGCCTCGCCGGCAGGTCGGCCGCCGGCAGTATCGCGCCGCATGAGGTGCACTCCATGCAGCGGATGCAGTTGGAGACGTTGGTCTTTTTCTCGACCTTCACACCCATGGGGCATCGCGAGCGGCAGGTGTTGCACTCGGTACAGGCACGACGGTCGAAGCGAAGGTGGAAGACGCTCACCGGGTTGAAAAGCCCTAGGAAGCCGCCCAGCGGGCATAGGACCTTGCACCATGGCCTGAGCGTGAGCACCGCGGCCAGCAGGAAGACGCCGAGAATCACCCACTTGGTGACGCTGAGGAGGTTCTGTATCTGCCCGGTTCGAACGGCGCGGGCGGTAATCTGGCCAAGCCCTCCCTGTACCGCCCCCGCCGGGCATATGCGGCAGACGAACAGCGGATGACCGGTCCCCCAGAGCAGCGGCACGAGCACCACCGCGCCTATCAGCACCAGGTATCGCCCGTAGCCGGTCCAGTTGGGCAAACGGAACTTGGGCGAGGGTATCTTAGCAAGCAGGTCCTGTATGAACCCGAACGGGCACGCCCAGCCGCATACCAGCGAGCCGAACAGGGCGGCCGCGGCCAGCACCACGCCCACCGCCAGCAGGGGGACCATCCCGGCGGCCAGCAACTGTCCGGTCACGCCCACCGGACAGGCGAAGGACGCCAGGGGGCAGGCGTAGCAGTGGAACACACAGCCGGGGAAGGACCTCAGTGCCGCGATGGGCGCCATCCAGACCGCCAGAAAGCCCGCCTGCACCAGCGGGCGGAACCGGTGGTATCGCGGCGGTCGGCGGCGGGGCTTCTGGTCGGAGTTGGTATCGGCCATGTCACGCATGACCCGTCGGGTCAGTCCAGTCAGGTGGGGCAGAAGTCATCGGTGGCTCCGGGCGTGTCCACGGCCGGGGTTTCGTCCTCGTCCCGGTCGTTCGGTTCGTCGGCCGAGGCGGCCCGCTCGTCGTCGGTTGCGAGGATCGCCCGCGGGTCGCCGGTGGTTATCGATCGGATGGCGCGCCACTCCCGCACGCCGGTAGCATCGCGGAAATCCCGCGCGAGCATCGCGCCGAGTGCGGTAATCAGCACGGCCGCCGTCAGCAGGGCCAGGCCCCACCAGGGCCCGCGCGATTCGCTGGGCCGGCCCCGCCGGTCGATGGGCGGTTGGGGGATTTTTCTGAACCTTCGGGCCACGGCTGCGCCTTTCGCTGTCGCCACGGAGGTGAATGGGAATCGAACCCACCCGGGACTTGTTCAAGCCCCGCACTGGTTTTGAAGACCAGGGGCGCCACCAGGCCGCCCGTCACCTCCAGGTGGGTACCATGATTCTAGGTTTACCGGGACGGTCAGACAACCCCTGGATGTGCCGGCCGAAGCGACATTCGGCCCGGCGCGCCGCGGACACGCCCGGACTGCTACGCCCAGCGGACCATGGCCATGTCCTGAGGGCTTTCGAGCAGTTGGTTGCGTGGCAGCACTCGGACGGTGTAACCGGTCATTCCGCTGCGGTCGCAGGGCATATCCGCGGCGTATCGAATGCGGTAGTCGCCGTCCTGGCCGATCTGCCGCATCGGCAGCGGCCGGCCGGTGGAGAGCTGTCCGTCCTGGTCGAGCGGTCCGTAGTAAAGCTCGACACAGACGTCTTCGGGGCCAAGCCCGCCGAGATGGACGACCGCCTCGACGCGGATGTCCTTGCCGACGTAGGCGCCGTTTCCGCCGGAGCCCATATCGTCCGAGACGCCCTCTATGTGGATGTTCTGAAAATGCTCGCGGATCTTGTTTCGCCAGGCGCTGAGGCCCCTGGCCCCGGCCATCTGATCGGCGGTCAGTTGCCGCCACTTCTGGGCGGCCGGGTAGTAGAACCGCTCGGCGTAGTTGCGGACCATGCGGTTGGTGTTGAATACCGGTCCGAGCTTGCGGATGGCGGATTTCATCTTCGCTATCCATCCGCGGGGCAGGTTGTCCGGCCCGCGCTCGTAGAACAGCGGGACGATTTCCTTTTCGAGCAGGTCGTACAGGGCCTGCGATTCGACGGCGTTCTGGTACTCCAGGTCGTCGTAGCTTTCGCCTGAGCCGATGGCCCAGCCGACCGACGAGTCGTAGCCCTCGGCCCACCAGCCGTCGAGGATGGAGAGGTTCAGCCCGCCGTTGGCGGCGACCTTCATCCCGCTGGTTCCCGAGGCCTCCATCGGACGCAGCGGCGTGTTCAACCAGATGTCCACGCCTTGGACCAGGTAGCGCGCGACGTTCATGTCGTAGTCCTCGAGAAAGACTATCGACCGGCGGAACTTATCCTGCCGGGTGATGTGAACGATGCGCCGGACGAGGTCCTTACCGGGGTTGTCCCGCGGATGGGCTTTTCCCGACAGGATTATTTGCACGGGTCGGTCCTGGTTGTTCAGCAGCTTGGCGAGCCGGTCCACGTCGGTGAGTATCAGACTGGCGCGCTTATACGTGGCGAATCGCCGCGCGAAGCCGATGGTCAGGGCTTCGGGGTCGAGTATCTCCTCGGCGGCGGCAAGCTCAGCCGCCCCGGCGCCGCGCTTGGTCAACTGCTGGACGGTCCTTCGCCTGGCGAATGCGACCAGCCGCTCGCGCCTGCGCTCGTGTGTACGCCACAGCTCCGGGTCCGGCACGTGGTCCACCGATTCCCAGACGCTCATCTCGGCGGGCTTTTCGTGCCAGCCGGGGCCGAGATACCGGTCGTACAACTCGGCCATGTCGTTGCTTATCCAGCTACGGGTATGGATGCCGTTTGTGATGTGTCCGATGGGCACCTCGTCAACGGGCACGCCCGGCCAGACATCGGCCCAGAGCCGCCGGCTGACCTGTCCGTGCAGCTCGCTGACGCCGTTGCGGTAGTTGCTCATCCGCAGCGCCAGCACGGTGAGGTTCATCGGCTCATCCTCGTTCTGCGGTTCCTGGCGGCCGAGCGACAGGAACTGCTCCCGTTCCAGCCCGAGCTGGGGCCAGTACTCGGAGAAATACTTGTCTATCAGCCACGGCTCAAAGGCGTCGTTGCCCGCCGGGACCGGCGTGTGCGTGGTGAAGACGTTGGAGGCCTTTACGACCTCGCAGCCCTCGTCGAAGGACATTCCGCGCTCGGACATCAGCATGCGTATCCGCTCCAGCGCCAGAAAGGCCGAGTGCCCCTCGTTCATATGATACGCTTCGGGCTTCAGGCCCAGCGCTTCCAGCAGGCGTATTCCGCCGAGTCCCAGGACGATTTCCTGTCGGATTCGCGTCTCCTGGTCGCCGCCGTAGAGCTGCGCGGTGATGTGGCGGTCTTCCGGGGCGTTGTCGGGCACATTGGTGTCCAGCAGATACAGCGGAACCCGCCCGACCTGTATCTGCCAGACCTGTGCCTGCATCGGTCGGGAGCCAAGCTCGAGCTTTATCGTGAGCGGCTCGCCGTCCTCGCCGCGGATCAGCCGGACCGGCATGTTGTGGAAATCGTTGCGGGGGAACAGTTCGAGCTGCCAGCCGTCGGCGTTCAGCCGCTGACGGAAGTAGCCCTGCTGATACAGAAGCCCCACGCCGACCAGCGGGATGTCCAGTTCAGAAGCGCTCTTGAGATGGTCGCCGGCGAGCACTCCCAGCCCGCCGGAGTATATAGGCACGCATTCGGTCAACCCGAACTCGGCGCAGAAATAGGCCACCTTCGGCTCCTCGCGGGAGCCGCCGTAGGTCTTCGGCCACCATCCGGGCTTGTCGAGATACTCGCGAAGGTCGCGATAGGCCCGCTGAAGGTGCGAGAGGAAGCCCTCGTCGGCGGCCAGTTCCTCCAGCCGTTTCTGCTCTATATGCCCGAGCATGGCCACCGGGTTGTGATAGACCCGCTCCCACAACTGCGAGTCGAGCCGGCGGAAGATGTTGACTGTCTCGCCCTGCCAGCACCACCACAGGTTGTAGGCCATTTCCTGAAGCGGCCTGAGCGGCTCCGGCAGGTTCGGTTGTACGGTAAATGTCCTTAGTGGTCGCATAGTGTGTCGTTCCGGGCGCGGCCGCGGGCCTGCGCCGGCGGGCTGGCTTGTGTTATCGTAGCCAAACGGAGTTCCATCAATTCATCGGCAATCGCGGCATTCGATATTACCCGATTAATCTGTCGGCCGGGCCGAGGTCAACAGATTCATTATGATAGTATGCCGACCGTGGCCGAAAAACACCCGTCGCCAAACGCGCATAGCCGGAGGGTGTCCAATCAAAAGGGAAGCGACCCTGCGAGATGGCCGATGCGTACAATATAGTAGAAGGACGTTTACGAGGCGCCGCGGCGGGAAAGGACGCGGAAGATGACGCGCAGAAGGATACTCAGAAGCAGCAACCGCCTTCGCACCCGCCGGGCCAGGCCCAGGCCCCGTCGATCGGGATTGCCACGGCGGGGAAGCTGGCGCACAAAGGCCGTGCGGGACGATGAAAATAATGAGTCGGCTCGGCAGCCCTGCGGACGGACGCCGACAACTGCAGAGGGCGGACGCCCGCCGCCACACGGCCGGGAAGGAGAGTAACAATGTACGGCACCAATCGGACAATCTGGATACCGCTTATTGTGATGCTGTCGCTGGCAGTGCTTGCCGGCACCGTACAGGCACAGGGCGGGCGTATTACCGATCCGCGGGATGCCCGTGGGCACGAGCGGAGAAGCTTCGAGCCGATCGGTTACCGCCCTGCGGCCGGTCAGCATCAGCGAGTTGATAGCCAGCTTTACGTGACCGGGCAGGTATCCGGGCTGGGCGCGTTCCGCGGCGAGGTGCCATACGAGGCCGGGGACACTTTCCGAGGCGATACGGGCGGCGCGGCGACCAGCTCGTTCCGCCGCCAGTCGGTCGGGAGGTCGGATGTGCTGGGCGGACGTGTGCACGGGTCGGCGCCTTTCCGCGACCCGGACACGGCCGTTACGACGGCCGGGCGGGTTCTGGATCGCGACACGGTGCGTCGTCCGCTGGACACTGACGACCATATGCCCGTCAGGTCGCTGGCCGAGGACCTGTTTATTGATGCCACCGCCGGATACAGGCGGATTGCCCCGGTCGGACGGGACGCTCAACGCGACCAGTTGATCGGGCCGGTTCGGGAGGAGTTTCGTCAGGAGCCGTTCAGGGACAGGGCCAGGCCGTTGACGGTCCCGGTCGATTCGGGAGAGCTGTTCGGGCTGGTCGGCGAGCAGGAACGCGCCGACCTGGTGCGGCAGTTGCGGGAAACGGCTCGCGAGCCAACGGACGAACAGGCCTCGGCCCGCCTGGATGCTCGCGTGGACCGTTTGCCGGAGACGATCGCCTCCGAGCGGTTCATCCGTCCGCTTGACCGTCCCGACGAGGCCGAGCCGGCCGAGAGAACGGGTGCTCGAATGCTGCCGCCGCCGGGCGAGGATGTATATCTTGACCTGCTTGTGACGATGCGGGACAGGCAGACGGACGAGGCCGACGAGTCGTTCTTTGGTCCGCCGCGCGACGCCGAGACGCTCCACCGCCCCGACAGGGAGGCCGAGACCCCGCTTGTCGAGACCAGACCCGGCCGCCCCGTAATTGTCCGGGGCCTGGCCGGCCAGGGTCGCGACCAGTTCAACCGGCGCATGCGGGATGCCGAGCGGAACCTCAGTCAGGGCCGGTTCTACGACGCCCGCCAGGGCTTCGAGATGGCAAGGGTGATAGACGGGCGAAACCCGATGTCCTCCATCGGCCTGGCGATGGCGGCGTTCGGCGCCGGCGAGCCGGCGACCGCCGGCTTCAACCTGCACAGGGCAATGCGGCTTTTCCCGCCGATAATGGAAACGCAGTTCAACCTGCCGGATATGATGCCTCAGGAGCGAATAGAAGAGATGCTCCCGGAGGTCCACCGTCGGCTTGAGGCCCGCGCCAGGGACACGCAGATGCTCCTGCTTGCGACGTTCCTGCACCATAATCTCCGGCAGCGTCAGGAGGCCGAGGAATTCGCCCGTCGCCTCCGGGACGCCTCGGAGGACGACCCGATAGGCGCCGCGTATGCGGAGTACGTGCTCACGGGCCGGCTTCCCTCCGAGGTCGAACAGACACAGCAGCCGGCCGGCCAATAGCGCTGGTTGGCGGCGAGGGACCCCCAAAGGCGGATGAGCGGCAGGGAGGTAGCGGCCGTTGCGCGGGGGCTGAAACTTCAGTCACGCAGCTCGACGTTCCAGTAGGCGTTGTCGAGGAACTGCTTCCAGGTGGCGTACTTGTCGCTGGAAAGGCGCAGCGTTATCACCGGCGGGCGCTTCGGCTTGACCGGATCGGTCTTGAGTTTCATGCCGGCTTCCGAGGGCGTCCGGCCGCCTTTACGAACGTTGCACCTGACGCAGCAGCAGACCATGTTGTTCCAGCAGGTCTTCCCGCCTCGACTGCGCGGAAGCACATGGTCCAGCGTAAGCTCTGAAGTGGGGAACTCCCGTCGGCAATACTGGCAGCGGTTTCGGTCGCGGGCGAAGATGTTCCGCCGGTTGAACTTCACGGGCGTTTTCGGCAGGCGGTCGTAGAAAAGCAGCCGCACCACGCGGGGAACCGCAAGCTCGAAGCGCACGCAACGGATCCACTCGTGGTTGTCCCGTTCGTAACGGGCCTTGTACTCGCTGACCTCCCGCCAGGACTCGAAATCGTAGCTCGCCCACTCGCTGTCCTCGACCGCCACGATCTCGGCGATGCGTTTGAAAAGCATGCACATCGCCCGTCGGGCCGAGGTTACCCTTACGGCCGTGTAGTTCCTGTTCAGCACCAGGACATGACTGTCCAGGACGCTGGGATCAAGGCCGTATGCGCCGGTCATGTCTCTGTTCCTGCTTCATTGGCGGCGTCGAACACCACCTTACCGTTCCCCGAATATACCAGACGATTCCCCCGACGCCAAGGTGGTAGCGGGCTGAGTGTGGTGTGGCTTGCTGTCGCCGCGGGCCAGTTATGCCGTCTGAAGCGAGCCGACAAGTTCGGTCAGCCGCCGGAAGCCGTGTCTCCGGCAGTAGTCGGCGAGGCCTTCCGGTATTGAGTGCAGGCAGGTCGGGTCGGCGAAGAGTGCGGTTCCCACGGCCAGTCCGGTCGCCCCGGCGAGTATGAACTCCAGCGCATCGCGCGCGTACTGGATGCCGCCGATCCCGATAATCGGGACGTTCGCGTCGCGGGTGACCTGCGTGTACACGCGATGGACCATGTAAACGGCCACCGGTCTGATAGCCGGTCCGGAAAGCCCGCCTGTGGCGTTGGCGAGCACCGGCCGGCGTTTCTCGACGTCTATCGCCATGGCCGTGAAGGTGTTTATCAAGCTCAGGGCGTCGGCTCCGGCCTCGACGGCCGCGGCCGCGGTCGCCGCGATATCCGTAACGTTCGGAGAGAGTTTGACGATCAGGACGTTCCGGCGGCACGCGCCGCGAACCGCCGCGGTCACATGTCGGACCTGCTCAGGATCTGTGCCAAATTGCAGGCCGCCGGCCTTGACGTTCGGGCAGGATATATTCAGCTCGATGCCGCGGACAACCGGCACCTGCTCCAGTTGCTCCGCCACGGCGACATAGTCGTCCACGCTTGTCCCGGCCACGTTCACGAACACCGGTGCGCCCAGCTTCTCGAGCTGTGGGACCTTCTCGGCCAGAAAGGCGTCCAGTCCAATGTTCGCCAGCCCTATCGCGTTGAGCATGCCGGCCCGGGTCTCCACCACGCGGGAGTAATCGTTGCCGGCCCGCGGCTCCCGGGTGATGCTCTTGGTCACGAAGGCCCCCAGACGGCGGAGGTCAACGAAATCGGCGTACTCGGTGGAGTATCCGCAGGTTCCGCTGGCGGTCATCATGGGGTTCGCCAGCTTCAGGCCGGCGATGTCCACGCTCATATCCGGAGTCGGCTGTGTTTCTGTGGCTTTGTCTGTCATTGTGTCTGTGCGCGCCGCTGGCTAGCCCAGCGACGCCAGCGCGGCGGCGACCTCGTCATACTTTACATCATCGTACAGGTCCACTGTGCCCGGCCCGGTCGGCAGCACCATGCGCACTCGCCCGCCAAGCGCTTTCTTGTCGTGCTGCATGATGCGCCAGACTTCATCGGCGTCAAGCCCGGTCAGTTGAACCGGCAGGCCCAGGCGCTCCAGAAGGCGCTCGACGCGCGCGGCGTCGGTGCGGTCGAAGATGCCCCGCTCGACGGCGACTCGAGACTCCGCGACCATGCCCAGCGACACCGCCTGGCCGTGCGAGAGCGTGCCGAAGCCGCTGGCCGCCTCGATGCCGTGCCCGACGGTATGCCCGAAGTTCAGATGCGCGCGGGCGCCCGCCTCGCGCTCGTCCTCAGCCACCACGGCCGCCTTTATCGCGACGTTACGGGCCACCAGATCCGTCATGACTTCGGGGTCGCAGGCGAAGATCGGCTCGACGTTGCTGTCTATCGCATCCAGCAGCGAAGCGTCGCGTATGACGCCGTGCTTGACGCACTCGGCAAGTCCGCCGCGAAGCTCCTCGACCGGCAGGGTACGCAGGGCCTCCACGTCGATAAGCACTCCGCCGGGCTGATAGAACGCGCCGATGAGGTTCTTGCCGGCCGGGTGGTCCACCGCGGTCTTGCCGCCCACGGAGGCATCGACGTCGGCAAGCAGTGTAGTCGGGCATTGCAGCCAGGGCAGGCCTCGCAGCGCCGTGGCCGCGACGAAACCCGCGATATCGCCGGTTACGCCCCCGCCGAGGGCGACTATTAGCGCGCTACGGTCGATTGGCGGTTCGAGCGAGAGCAGCTCGTCCATCAGCGACGAGAATGTCGCCAGGTTCTTGTTCCGCTCACCCGCCGGGAAGGTGAGCAACTCGGCCCGGAAGCCGGCCGATGTAAGCGAGTCCGTGGCCGCACGCCCGTAGAGGTCCGCAACCGTGCCGTCGGCGACGACCACGGCAAGCCGGCCATCCGTCACCTCGCCTGCCATATCGCCCAGCTTGCTCAGAACCCCCGCGCCGATGCGTACATGGTAGCTGCGATCACCCAGATGAACGGTCACCGTCCGAATCTTCGTCCTCCTTGTCGGGCATGCCATGCTTGACGGCCTCGATTAGCTCGGGATCCATCTGTTCTTCCTGCTCGTCCTGCTCGTCGAGGTCGTCTTCATCCGTATCCGTATCTTCGGTTGGGCGGCGCGGCTGATAGGTCGGATACTTCGAGCTTTGCCCCTGGCTGCGGCGGCGCATGTAGAAGAACATTATCAGCAGCAGTGCCACAACAACCATCAGCACAAGGGCCTGCAGCATATCCGTTCCGGGTGTTGCATCGGCCGCAGACCGGCGCAACTGCCATGCCGCCACCACCGGATAGTTCAACTCATCTCCCGCCCGTGACTCGGCCGTGAGAATCTTGTAGAAAACACCCGCCGCATCGATCGGTGGCTGACTGTAGTAAATCTTCCGTCCCCCCTCGGCGGTCTCATCCGGCTCGCCGAAGATGGGCGTGGGGTCAACCACGGAGAAGAGGATTACCGGCTCTTCCTCTTTCAGTTCCGGTCCGGCTCCGACGTTGATACCGTGTATCTCCCAGACGGGCCTGTCCGTCGGCCAGTGCGAAGACCTGCCCAGGCCCTTGCCGGCCGTCAGGCGCCTGACGCTCCAGGGCACGACCCGCATCCTCAGCGGCCTGGCGCGGTAGCGCGACGGGTACTCCAGCAGGTCGGCATACGACGGCGCCCCCAGTGCCGATAACTCCGCGTCGGGAAGCTCCGGCAGGGCGGCGGCGCGCCGCAGAATCAGATACAGCGGCGGCTCATCCCTCTGCTGGCTGTAGTCGCGGACGGTATCGAGTATCTGCTGTTCCTGCTCGGTGAAGGTCAGCCCCTGTTCCACGGATTCGGCGCGCTCTATTTCGGACTCCGTCGCCTCCGCGGGCCCGACGCGGTCGGTTTCGGGCAGGTCGCGGCCGGGGTGGCGAAATACCATCGAGATACCGAGCACAAATAGTCCGGCGAACACCAGGATCGCCACCAGGCGCCATGCGGGATGATACGGTTTGTTACGGGGAGAACCGGCTGTCATATGTTGATTGTAATCCGCCGGTCATGAGAGTGTCAAAACAACAGCCCGCTCGGCGGTGGCCGTTATTACGGTGCGTCGGCCTCGAATACCCTGTATGAGCAGCGGTCGGATGAGTCCGCTGTTCGGTGCGTTCGTGCTCGGAGTCCCGCGTTAGTCCTGTCCGCCGGCCGCCTCGCGGCTAGGGCTGTTGGTGAAAGCCGGCAGGAGGAAGGAATCGGTCGGGCTTGAGGGTGTCTCGAATCCGGTATATTCGCGTACGCCGTCGGCCAGGAAGATATTGTTGCCGTTGACTCCGACGTTGGGGTCGCTGGCCCAGTCAACGTGCATGTCCAGATAGAGCACGTTCTGGCCGGTGTGGTTGTGGTTCGCGCTGGCGGTGGCGGAGAGGCGGTCGGGATGGAACCTGCCGCCCTCGAATACCGGGTTGCTGTCCGAGAGTATCGCCATTTCCCCGGCCACTTCGGCGAAATCCTGGTTGTGAATGGACACGGGGTTGTCGCCAACGGCGTGCTGGTATGAATAGCTGACGTACTGTGCGTCGGGGAAATCGGTCATCCCGGCGGTAACCACCAGCGGCCCGCTCTCGACGGAGGGGCACTGAAACGCGGTGGGCGACTGTACGTGCTTCTGACGGATAAGCTGAAACAGCGCTGCGGAGTTGCTCGCCGGTTCCGCCTCGTTGGTCGCCAGCCAGGGCCTCCGCTCGGACGTCGCGATGGGCAGATAGCCGTCGTTGTCGTTTGCGTAGGTGAGCAGGCCGGCGCCGATCTGGCCCATCCGGTAAGCGCAGGTGTCTATCGAGGCGGCGGTTTGCGCCCTGCGGACCATGGGGACCATGACCGAGCCGAGTATCACGAACACCGCCGCCATCGCGGCGAGTTCTCGAAGACGGAAAGTCGGCCGCAGGGGCCTTCGTGAGGCCTCCTCGCGGGCCAGAATCGCCTGGGTCTGTCGGTGGGAGCGAACGCGGGCGATGGTTCGCTGCGTAAGGTCTTCGGGCGGCTCGGCTTCCGGCAGCAGGTCCATCGCCGCGAAGGTGTTCGACAGTTCGTCGTGCAGGCGCCGGAATTCCGCGTCCTGCGAGAGCCGCCGGTGAATGTCCCGGCTCTGTTGCTCGTCGCACGAGCCGGTGAGAAAATCAACCAGTTTCGCCTCGTCCTCATTCAGATGCTGACTCATCGCCGGACCTTTCCACGGCAGCTTTCCACCGCCGGGCGAAGTGTTTAACGGCCGCGTGCAAACGCGACTTAACGGTGCCCAGCGGCACAGACAGGATTTCCGCTATCTCTTTGTACGCAAAATCGTGAAAGTAGCTCAACAGCAGGACCACCCGGAGATTCTCGGGCATGTCCTCGACGATGCTTCTTACGGTCTGGCGGGTCTCGAGGGTCAAAATAGATTCATCCGGACGCGGAATATCCGATGGCATCAGCGAGGCGTAGGTTTCCTCCTGGTCGCCGTCTATGGTGGCGTCGAGCGGGGCGGCCTGTCGGCGGGAGCGGCTTCTCATGGCGTCCCGGGCCTTGTTCGCGGCGATGGTGAACAGCCAGGGCTTCAGCCGCCTGGACGGGTCGAAAGTCGCCGCCGACAGGTGCAACTGCAGGAACGCCTCCTGGAAGACGTCCTCGGCCAGCGCCCTGTCGCCCGTGAAGCGAGCCAGGAAGTTGAAAAGCTCCCGCCGGTAGCGTTCGACCAGCGTGGCGAAGGCCTGCTCGTCGCCTTCGAGGTGGCGCTGAAGCAGTTCGGCGTCTGATACGGCCGGTCGGGAATTAGTGCGTTCGGTCACCGCGGAGAGCTTCCTCTTTACTGGTCAAAACATCGACCGTCTGTCGGGGAGCGCATCATATGCCCGTATAGCGTCGGGGGCAATTCTTTCTTGACCGTTGCGCGAGCCGACGGCGATACTGCCTTCGTCGGCCGACGGAACGGCCCGGCGGACTCCCACTATGAGTATAACAGTCATATCGCTTGCATCCGGCAGCACGGGCAACTGCACCTTTGTGGAGGCCGGAGGCGCCCGACTGCTTTTCGACGCCGGCGTCAGCGGCAAGCAGGCGCAGCAGCGGCTGGCCGCCGGCGGGCGCGATATTCGAGACGTGGACGCCGTGATAATCTCGCACGGCCACAGCGACCACATCCGATGTGCCGGCGTGTACCACCGCAAGTTCGGCCTGCCGGTGTATGTCACTCGGCGGGCGCTGCAGGCCGTCGGGGGAACCGAATCGCTGGGTGAAATCACCGACATAAGCACCTTCGCCGCGGGCGAGCAGCTCCGCTTCGACGGTGTGAGGGTCCAGACCGTCCCCACCCCCCATGACGCGACCGACACGGTATCTTTCGTGGTCTCCGCCGGCGGCAGGCGGCTGGGTATCTTCACCGACCTCGGACACGTCTTCGCCGGACTGGGGAAGCTGATAAACTCGCTTGACGGCGTCCTGCTGGAGAGCAACCACGACGTGGACATGCTCCACGACGGGCCTTATCCGGAGTGGCTCAAGCTCAGGGTCCGCGGAGAGGGCGGGCATCTGTCCAACGAGGAGGCCGCCGAACTGCTCGCGGACGCCGGGCGGCTGCGATGGGCTTGTCTGGGACATCTGTCCGAGAAGAACAACCATCCCGACGTGGCGATGGAAACACACCGCCGGCATGTGGGGCGGTATCTGCCGATTTCCGTTGCCGGCCGATATGCGCCCACCGAGCCGCTGACGCTGTGACCTGTCCGCGACGCCGGGTCTTCCCGCCGCGCGGTTGACGTGTGCGGAGGTCGCGAAAGCTTCGACGCCCGGCGATTGCCCGCGGATAAGCGGATGGGGCGGTAACGTCATGGGGATACCGCTTGGGGCGGCTTGAAGTGCGGGCCGCGCGGGCGTATCGTGAACCTTCACAAACGCCTTCCAACCTGGATTTGAGATGAGACGAGGCATACTGGCAGATCGAGACGAGTTGCACCGGCTCGCGGACAAGATATCCCGCCGTCCGTTCGACGGCTTCTACGATCGGCTCGTCCGCCGCTGCGACCTTATCCTGGAGACCCAGCCGGTCACCGAGCACCACTGGCGAACGTCGTGGGAGCACGGCCAGTGGGCCTCGGCCCTGCACGCGGCCCGCGACACCCAGGGACGGCTGATCGACCTGCTTGTGGCTCATCATATTGAGCGGAACCTCGCCTATCGCGACCGGGCCGTCGAGGAGCTTCAGAACCTCACCCGCTGGAGCACCTGGGTGGACCCGTCGCATGCGGGGATGGAGGCCGACCTGTGTACCGGCGAGGCGGCCGTGGCGGCGGCCGTAGGACTGGACTGGCTGTGGGAAGACCTCGACGACGCCGACCGGCGAAAGTACGCCGAGGCCATCCTCGCAAAGGCGGTTCGCCCGTACCTGGAGGGCGTGGAGCATGGCAGGTGGTGGTACGAGTGCTACCACAACTGGAACGCGGTGGTAAACGGCGGCATCGGGCTGGCGGCGCTGGCGATGTCGGATGAAAGCGACGAGGCCGACCGCGCATACAAGGCCGCCCGCGCGGGGCTGAAAAATTTCCTCCAGGCGCTGGGACACGAGGGCGGATGGGATGAGGGCACCGGTTACTGGGGCTTCGGCATGCGCTTCGCGTTGCTTATGGGCGAGGCGATGTGCCGTCTTGCCGACGATCAGCGCGTATTCCGTGAACGAGGCATGTCGGAGACGGGCCGGTTCTGCGTGTATTTCTGCCCGCACGGCAGGGCGGTCAGTTTCGGCGACAATGCGACAGTCCCGATGGCGGGTTCGCTGTATGTGCTGAGCAGGCATTTCGAGGTGCCGGAGCTGACATGGTGGCTGGACAGATACCTGTTCGAGTCGGATGTAACGGCCAGCGGGCATTCGACCTGCGGGCTGGCGCTGCTTCTAAGACCCGTCGCAGCGAAGGGCGGCGCGGCGAAAAAGCTTCGTCGGGTTAAGGTGTTCCACGAAATCGGCTGGGCGGCGATTGCCGACGCCTGGCCGGAGCCGGGCTTGTACGTGGCCGCAAAGACCGGCGACCTTTCGGCCAATCACAGCCAGCATGACATGAACTCCATTCAGCTCCAGGTGGATGGCGAAATGATGCTGACCGACCAGGGACATCCGCCTTACACGCGGAACTACTTTTCGCAGCGGCGGGTGGAGTTCTACGAGGTCCAGGCCCGGGCACACAACACCATAACCGTCGCCGAGAGCGATCATCGCATCGACGCGCGGGGCGAGATTGTGGGGGAGAAAGCGGCGGCCGACTACCGCTGGGTCGCCTGCGACGCCGGGGAGGCCTGCGGTGAGAACGTGCGTTTCATCAGGCACGTGGTGATGCTGATGGACCGGCGGAGCGGGCAGGGCAGGTCGGTAGTGGTGGTTGATGAGCTGACTAACGGCGTGCCCGAGCGGGTGGACCTGTTCTGGCATACCAGGGGGCACGTACATCTTGCCGGCGAGCCGAACCCGATCCGTGGGACGATAACCGGCCGGTCCGCGAAGGTGCACTTCGCCATATACGCCAGCGTGCCGAGTCAGACGACCGTGCAGCTCTATGAGCTTAGCACCCGCCGGCCCGACCATGTGCTTCAGACGACCGCGGGGGTCTCCGACACGGCCGAGTTCGTCAGCGTCTTTTCGCGAGATGAGACGCCGTCCGAGATATCGGCCCGACACGACAACGGTCGGCTGATAGTGACGGTCGGCGAGACGGTGCTTCAGTTCCAACGGGAAGCGGATGTAACCAAGCTTCTGAGCGTTCGAGCCGCCGGCGACGATTAGAGGATCTTTTGCAAAGCGCCCCGCTTGTGCCAAGAAGAAGGCGGGGCGGCCCCCTGGGGCCCGCCCCGCCCGTAACTTCGCGTGACATGAGACGCTATGTGTGCGGGTTCCTGCCTGCCGCCGGCGATCTCCTCCTCGGCCGCCTTGACCTCTTCGGCGATGTCCGCGTCGAACTGGGATTGTCCGGTCCCTGACTCGCTCCGGCCGGGTGGAGTTATGGCGACATTCCCACGCGTGCCGGAATGCCGTTGATTTCACTCCGCCCAGCGGTAAGAATTGCGCCGGTGGTTCTTTGTGGCCCGAGTTGCACCGGCCGTAAGTGCGCCTCAAGAAAAGTCCTGTGGCGTCGAAAGCGAATCAGCGTCTTCGGCGCCCTATAATAATTGCCGGCTTGAACCGGTCAGTGTCCGGATACAGTGCACGACAGTGCAAAGGAAGTGACGATGAGAATTCTGATGCTCGGTTGGGAGTTTCCTCCTCACATAAGCGGCGGCCTCGGTACGGCATGCTACGGCATGACCAGCGGGCTTGGCGATCTCGGCGTGGAAGTCTGCTTCGTTCTTCCGACTGCGGTTCCGACAAGCGCGACAAGCCACGTTTCCCTTCGCAGTCCGACGGATGTCCGCCGCAAACGTCGCAGGACGGAGACCGAAGAGCTGGAGCACGTCGAGTTCCGTCGAGTGGAGGCGGCTCTTCAGGCATACGCCACGCCGGAAAGCTACGCCGAGGAGATCCGTCGGAGTCGGCAGGTTTCCAGGCAGGTCGAGGAAGACGAAGCCGCCGCCGACGAGCAGTCGCCGGTGCCGGCGGACATCCGGCAGGGCGGTTCGTTCGTTCGCGGCGGGGCGGGCGTGCACTACGACGGCGACCTGATGGGACAGGTCAACCGCTACGCCCGGCTGGCTCTGGAAATCAGCGAGGAGGAGGAATTCGACGCCGTCCACGCCCACGACTGGATGACCTATCCGGCGGGGCTGGCGGTCTCGGCCGCAACCGGCAAGCCGCTGGTCATACACGTCCACAGTACCGAGTTCGACCGCTCCGGCGAGCACATCAACCAGCAGGTTTACGACGTCGAGCGGACGGGCATGCACGGGGCCAGGAAGGTCGTCTGCGTAAGCCAGCTGACAAAGAGCATCGTCACCAGCCGCTACGGCGTGCCGCCGGAGAAGTGCGAGGTCATCCATAACGCGGTCGAACTGCCGGAACGCGCCGAGGTCTCCATGAAGCCCATCGGAAGGGATGAGAAGATCGTCCTGTTCCTCGGGCGCATCACCATGCAGAAAGGCCCGGAGTACTTCCTCCAGGCGGCGAAAAAGGTTATCGACAAGTACCCGAAGGTTCGCTTCGTGATGGCCGGCAGCGGCGACATGATCACCCGGATGATCGAGCTTGCGGCGAACCTGAAGATCGGCGGCCACGTCACCTTCACCGGCTTTCTGCGCGGCGACGACGTGGACCGTGTGTTCCGCATGGCGGATTTGTACGTCATGCCGAGCGTCTCTGAGCCGTTCGGCATCGCGCCTCTGGAGGCGCTTTCCCGCAACGTGCCGGTGATCATCTCCAAGCAGTCGGGAGTCTCGGAAGTGCTCACCCACGCGCTGAAGGTGGACTTCTGGGACATCGACGAAATGGCCAACAAGGTCCTCGCCGTGCTGCGTCACCAGCCGCTGCAAAGCGCGCTTCGCCAGCACGGTCAGATCGAGGTCCGCCGGATGACCTGGCGGGACAGCGCCGCCAAACTCAAGCAGGTTTACGAGTCGCTCACGGCTCCGGCGGCGCGGTAACGGCTACGGCCCGCCGCCGGCGCCGGCGGTTTTGGCTTGACCCGAAAGCACTCTCCTGTAAAGGTATGCAGCCATGGCATCAGTAGTCTTCTATTTTCAGGTTCACCAGCCCAGGCGGCTGCGACGGTACAGCATCTTCGACAGCGAGCCGAACTACTTCGACGACTGGCGGAACGAGCAGATACTCCGCAAGGTCGCCGACAAGTGTTACAGGCCCGCCACCCGATTGATACGCGATCTCATCCACGAGCACGAAGGCAGGTTCCGCGTCAGCTACTCGCTGACAGGGACCGTCATAGAGCAGCTTCGCCAGTGGGCGCCGGACGTGCTCGACTTGTTCGGAGAACTGGCCGAGACCGGCTGCGTGGAGTTCATCGCCGAGACCTACTACCACTCGCTGGCGTTCCTGTACAACCGGCAGGAGTTCATCGACCAGACCAAGCAGCACTGCGAGCTGATGCAGGAGCTTTTCGGCCAGCAGCCGCGGGTGTTCCGCAACACCGAGCTGACCTACAACAACGACGTCGCTCACGTCGTCGAACAGATGGGCTTCGACGCCATACTCACCGAGGGCGCCGACCATATCCTGGGCTACCGCAGCCCGAACTTCATATATCGGCCTCCGAACTCCGAGCAGTTGCGAATGTTGCTGAAGAACTACCGGCTCAGCGACGATATCGCGTTCCGCTTCAGCAATCGCGGCTGGCCGGAGTGGCCGTTGTCGGCCGAGAGGTTCGCCGGATGGGTGGACCAGATCAACGGTAACGGCTATGTCTGCGACCTGTTCATGGACTACGAGACCTTCGGTGAGCACCAGTGGGCCGATACCGGCATCTTCGACTTTATTCGCGCTCTGCCGGGATACGTCATGGCAGGCGGCAAAAACGACTTCATCACCGTCTCTGAGGCGATTGACAGATACCCGGTGGTCGGCGAGGTGGACGTACCCCACATGATCTCCTGGGCGGATACCGAACGCGATATTTCCGCTTGGCTGGGTAACAGCATGCAGTCCAACGCACTGCACGATTTGTACGCCCTGACCGACGGGGTGGTCGGCACCGAAGACGGCATCCTCATCGACGACTGGCGAAAGCTTCAGACCTCGGACCACTTCTATTACATGTGCACCAAGTGGTTCGCCGACGGCGACGTCCACAAGTACTTCAACCCCTACGAATCGCCCTACGACGCCTACATCAACTACATGAACATCCTGGACAACGTCCGCGCCCGCATCGCCGCCGCCGGCGCGCGGGCGGCGACCTGAAAAACGGGCGACCAGCGACCAGCGGCGAGCGACTAGCGAATAGCGAATAGCGACCAGCTTGTCCTGAGCATAGTCGAAGGGCGACGAGCGAAGGGTTGAGGGTGTCAGAATAATTCTGATACGTGCAACCACCTCTGCAAAGCCAAGGGGACTGCGGCAAATCAGCCCCGCAGCGTCGACAGGAAATGGCCTGGGGCATCAGCCCCCGAAAGTCTGGTCCAATAAAGCTCTTAGCCCCGAAGATGTGACAGAGAGTTCTCGCAGCCGCGCGCCACTTTTGCCCCTTCGTAGTTATGGGTTCTGAGCGCCCTTGCTCCGAGTCCTCACGGCCCCGGCTGATAACTGCCGGTCCGCACCGATTCAAGCTCCGCGGCGACCAGTGCCACGGCCGAGACCGCATCTTCCGGCCTCCCGGCCCGAGGCGGCCGCCCGGCGGCCACGCAATCCACGAAATGCGCCAGCTCGTCCCAATATGCGTCGGTCCGGGCAACCTCCGGGGCAAGCGCCTCGGCGGCGGGGTACACTCGCAGCGTCGGCGAGGCGGAGGAATCGTACACGGCTGTCGCTTCGTCAAAATCCACCGTCGCCGACATCGCAAACGGCAATCGTCCGCTCAGCCAGCCGCCTTCGGCGACCACCATCGGACCGCCCTCGATGCGATACCGGCTTACGATGTGCCGGACGCCGCCGCGGCCGTCGTCGCGGCCGGTCGAGCACACCTCGTCCACCCGCCCGAACCACCAGCGAACCACGTCGGCGTCGTGGATGTGCAGGTCCAGGGCGGCCGAGCCGCTGCACGAGGCGTCCGCGTACCAGCCCCTGTCCCAGTCGGGCGGCCCGGACACGCGGCGCAGGAAGGCGCTTCGCACGCGGCCGAAGCGACCGGAGGATATCATCTGCTCGATTGCCAGGTACTCCGGCCAGAACCGCAGCACGTGCCCGACCATAAGCACCCGCCCGGCGTCGCGGGCCGCCGACAACACGCCTTCGGCATCCTCGGCGCGAAGGGCGATCGGTTTCTCACAGAAGACATGCTTACCCGCCTTCAGAGCGGCCGTCGCCATCTCCGCGTGCAGATGCGTCGGCACGCACAAATCGACCGCATCCAAATCGGATCTTTCCAGAAGCGCCGCATAGTCGTCGGTTCGGTCGGCGTCCGGCGCCGGGTACTGGTCGCCTCGGAGTCGGTCCGGTTCCAGGTCGCAAAGCGCCACGACTTCGGCGGCCGGGATGTCGGCGTAGCAGCCCAGATGGGTCCGGCCCATCATGCCCAGTCCGACAAGTCCGATACTCACACTCACGCCGAGTGCTCCCCGGCATTCGGCGTGCCGCCCAGAAGGATGCGCAAAAGCAACGCCGCCGCCGCAAGCGCCGGCCAGAAAAGCGTCGCCCAGATCGGGCGGGGCCAGATCAGGTCCTGTCTCTCGGCGGCGGTCCGCCAGGCGAGTATGGTCGGCGAGACCGCGGCTGCGTCGAAGGCAATCTCGCGCAGCAGTTCCCGGCCGATATACATAATCGCAGGACCTCCCACCGCGGCCGCCAGCAGCACGATAAGCACCACCGGACGCACCGACCCCTTCGCAAGCAGAAGCCCGGCCACCCACGCCGCCGGGAACAGAGTCGCGACCATTACGGCGGTGCGGAGGACGTCGCCGACAGTGGCGTCGGAGAAGTAGCCGGCCGCCAGATACACCGGCGCCGTCGCGGCCAGCAGCGTTGCGCTTTCCACGGCCGCCCGCAACCAGTAGCGCCGCGGTTCCGCCTTCGGCCACCTGCCCCACAGCACAAGCGGATAGATGAGCATGACGAAGACGACCTGCCCGACCGCCAGCGCCCGCAGCGCCGGCGAGGGCGTGAGCGTGTGTGTGTAGTCCGGCGGGCGGATGGCCTCCGGCCAAAGCCCGACCGCCAGCGCGACCAGGCACGTCGCCAGGTACATCGCGGCCGCGGGACGCCAGGCCGCCGACAGCGGCCCGCCGTCAGTACGGGATGACAAGAAGGTTGTCATGGCGGAGGTCCAGTTCGCTCGCCAGGCCCGTCAGGCGGCCGTGATCGGAGAAGAACCCGTCGAGGTAGTCGAACTTCCGCTCCGGCGGTATCACGAAGTCGCCGCCTTGTTCGGGGAACCGCCCAAACAGTATGCGTGTGGGGCGATGCCTGCCCGCCTGGGCGAACATCGTCAGCTCCGGCTCGTTGGAAATCTCACGGTTCCTGTGGTTGCGGACGTCAACGACGGTTATTTCCTCGGCGTACGGCTCGTCGAGAATCCGCCGAACGAGTTTCAGGCCCGCCTCGAGGGCGCCGCTGTTCCACGGCTCACCGACGGCCGGCGCCGGCGGGTCGAACTCCTCGTGCAGTTCCACGACTATGTAGTGAAGCTGCCGGATACTCCATCCGCTGGGCACGGCCGCGGGGTCGGTGACAAATTTTCGCCGCGGTCCGCCCACGGCGTCCGGGACATCGGCGACGTAAAGAGGCACTTCCGAATCCGGCAGCCGCACGCCGTCGGTATCGACGTAGTGGTATCGACCCCCGACGCCGGCCCGCGCTATCGGGCGGCGGTATTCGGCGTCTATCTCGACTATCCCAAGGCCGGACTTGCCGTCGCGATACTTCCGCACACGATTGACGCTTCTGATCCACGGATCGGCCTCGGCGCGTTCGTAAACATCGCGGGTCAGGTTGCGGTCGTGGTAGTCGGTCCGCTGGCCAACCATGTCCCGGCCGATGCGCTCCATTACCGCCCGCGGCATCCAGTCGGGCCTGCCGACAAGGCGGACGCCCAGTTCGACCGGCTTCTCGGCCGACCGCACCAGCACGTGCGGCTCGAGGCGCTTCAGCCCCCAGACGCCGCCGATGGTGATGCCCGTCAGCGCCACCACCCACACCACGCATCGCAGCAGCACCGCCCGACGTTCGGGGTCCATTTCCCGCCACCAGGTCCGAATTACCGAGGGTTCACGCTGCTTCTTTGCCTTCTTCTTTGTCCTGGACGGTTTCTTTCGCGCCATCAGCTTTGCCTGTCCTGTCGGCGATTCCACGCCATCGCCACGATATGGTCCACGATCTGGTCAAATCCTATACCGGCCGCCTCGGCCGCCTTCGGCACCAGCGAATGACTGGTGAAGCCGGGGATGGTGTTCACCTCCAGCACCTGCGGCTTCCCGTCGGAGTCCAGCAGGAAGTCCACCCGCGAGAGATCTCTGCAGCCCAGCAGGTCGTGGGCCTTCATCGCCTCGGCACGGACTGCGGCGACAAGCTCCTCGTCAAGCCCGTGGTCGAAGATGTATTCGGTGCCGGCGTCATCGTAATACTTGGCGGTGTAGTCATAGAACTCCCGCCGCGGCACCACCTCGATAAGCGGCAGCGGCCGGCGGCCGAGTATTCCCACCGTCAGCTCGCGGCCTTCGGTGAGCTTCTCGACCATCGCCCGGCTGTACTTGTCGAGCAGCTCGTCTATCGCATAGTCTCGCGCGGTTTCGTCGCGGGCGAGGGTTATGTCTATGCTCGAGCCGCCGTTGACCGGCTTGACCGCGACCGGCAGGCCGAACTCCTTCAGCCAGTCGGTGCGGACCCGCGGCGGATGGAACTCCTCTATAATCATCCAGTCTGGGGTTCCAAGTCCGCCCTGCCTGAATATCTGCTTGGCGGCGGCCTTGTTCATCGCAAGCTCGCTGGCCCTGGGGCCGGAGCCGGTGTAGGCCAGCCCGTGCGATTCGCACAGATGCTGCACCTCGCCGGATTCGCCGAACTTGCCGTGAAGCGCGATAAAGACCACGTCTATACCGTCGCGTTTCAGAGGAGAAATCCAGTTCGGGGAGATATCCTCGCGCCTGACACTGTGGCCCAGCCGCTCCAGGGCTCCGGCAACGGCCTCGCCGCTGAGCAGGGACACCTCCCGCTCGGCCGACGGCCCGCCCATGAGCACCGTGATATCCATCGCCCGGGGCGTCCGCGGCAGCTCGTCCGGCTCGGGCCTGTGGGTGTTGCCGCCGGGGGAAGTCATCACCACACCTCGATTTCCAGTTCCAGGTAAACCTCGCTGGTCTTGTAAACGGTCTCGCGAATGAGATTGATGAGCTTCAGCACGTCCGATGCGGTCGCGCCCGGCTCGGTTACGATGAAATTCGCGTGCTTATCCGATACCATCGCGCCGCCGAGGCGTTTGCCCTTGAGTCCGGCGCGGTCTATCAGCGCTCCGGCGGACAGCCCGCGGGGGTTCTTGAACACGCATCCGGCGTTGCGCTGGGCCAGCGGCTGGGTGTTCTTCTTGTACATCCATATCTGCTTGACCTGGCGAAGTATGCGGTGCGGGTCTTCGGCGGTCAGCGAGAACTCCGCCGAGAGTATGAACCGCGCGGTGATGTTGGTCGAACGGTACGCGAACGCCAGCTCGCCGCGATGACGGGTGAAGACCTCGCCGCTTTCGGTCATCACGTCCACCGACTCAACGGCGTTTCCAATGTCGCCGAAGGCGCCGCCGGCGTTCATCCGCACGCAGCCGCCTACGCTTCCGGGTATGCCGGTAAGGCCTTCCAGTCCGCAGAGGCCCTGCCGCACGCAGCGCAGGACCAGCCGGCCCATCTCCGCTCCGGACCTGGCCCGGACGGTCGTGGCCGATATGTCGGTCTCGGTGAACTCGCCCTGGCGCAGGCGTATTACGGCGCCCTTGACGCCGGCGTCGTCCACGAGAAGGTTGGACCCGGCGCCGAGTGTGTGCATCGGCACCTCGTTCTCGCGACAGCGGCGGACCACCTCCGAAAGCTCGTCGATGGTTCGCGGCTCTATGAAGTAGGTCGCCGGGCCGCCCACGCCGAACCACGTATGCCCGGCCAGCGGCTCGTCGCGCCTGACTATCTCATCCAATCCAGCGAACAATTTCATCCGCCACTTCCCATACGTTTCCCGCGCCCATCGTCACCACCGCGTCGCCGCTTTGGAGCCGGTCTCGAAGGTACGCGGAAATGTCCTCGAAGCTCTCCAGGTAAACCGCCGCGCCGCCGTGGAGGCGGATCTGCGCGACAAGGTCCTCGGAGCAAATGTAATCCTTCTCCCGCTCGCTGTCTCTGACAAAGTATATCTCCGGCACGATGACCTCGTCGGACAAAGCGAAACTGCGAGCGAAGTCCTTGAGCAGAAACCGCGTCCTGCTGTGCTGATGCGGCTGGAAGACGCAGATAAGCCGCCTCGGCTGGTAGGCGTCTCGGACGGCCCTCAGCGTGGCCTGTATCTCGGTGGGGTGGTGGGCGTAGTCGTCCAGGACAGTCACGCCGCCGGCGGCGCCCTTGAGTGTCATTCGCCGCCGCGTGCCCTCGAACCGGCCCAGCAGTTCGGCCGTTCGCTCCGGGGCCAGCCCGGCGTGGTGCAGCAGGGCGGTCGCCGCCAGGGCGTTGTAGGCGTTGTGCAGCCCCGGCAGCGGCACGCGCAGCCGGGCGTAGTCGGCGCCGTCGAACAGCACGCGCATCTCCGCCCGCCCGGCCTCCCAGCCGACCGGCTCTCCGCGCCAGTCGCACTCCTCGGAAAGCCCGAAGGTCTGGACCTCGCAGCGGGCGCCTTCGGCCGAGGCGAGGGCGTTGCGGTCATCCCCGCCGACGACCAGCACGCCCGCGGGGTCAACCTGGGCGGCGAACGCCCTGAAGGCCTCCACTATGGCGTCTATATCGCGGTAGCAGTCCAGGTGGTCCTCCTCGAGGTTCAGCACCGCCGCGTAGGTCGGCCGGAGGTTCAGGAAACTGCGGTCGTATTCGCACGCCTCCGCGACGAAGTGCCTGCCTGAGCCGACTCCGCTGGGACCGCCGAGCTGTCCGGCCGTGGCGCCGATAACGAAAGACGGGTCCAGCCCCGCCTCACGCAGCGCCCAGGCGACCATTGCGGTGGTGGTGCTCTTTCCGTGGGTGCCGGCGACGGCGATACCCACGCGCTCGGCCATCAACCGGCCGAGCATCTGGCTGTATTTGAGCACCTCCAGGCCGCGTCTTCCGGCGGCCAGAAGTTCCGGATTCTGCTCGTGGATCGCGGCCGAATAGACGACCAGCTCGCAGTCGGCGGGTATATTCTCGTCCCGCTGTCCGACGTGCACCTCAGCGCCGCGGTCGCGCAGGCGGTCCACGACCGCGCCGCCGGAGGCGTCCGAACCGCTGACCACGTCGCCACGATCCAGCAGCATCGCCGCAAGGGCGCGCATGCCCGAGCCGCCTATGCCTATCAGGTGCACCCGCGTCGCGACACCGGCCGCCTGGGCCTCGGATGCGGTCGAGTTTTTCTCCGCGCTTTCCATACCGTCGGGCATCGTAGAACCTCCGCACGCGCCGGTCAAACCGTCGCGTCGGCACACACCGGTCCCCCACATTCATCTATCGTGTTTTGACGCGTGTTTTCTTTAGGCATCGGCGGTCGTCGCCGGCTCATAGGTCGGCGGCCGTCTTTCGCAGCAGCCATCCGGCCACTTCGTCGGCCGCATCGGTTGCCGAAAGCTCTTCCGCCGCCTGGCGCATGACCGAGAGCCGGTCGTCGCTGCGCATGATCGGAAGCAGCGTCCGGCGCAGGGCCTCGGCGTTGGCTGCGACGTCGCCGGAGTCGTCCGCTATCATCGCAGCGGCCGTGTCCACGGCGTCGGAGGCGTTTATGTACTGGTGGCGGTCGCGGTGGTGCGGATAGGGCATCAGCACCGCCGGCGTAGCGGTGGCGGCAAGCTCCGCCAGCGTCGATGCTCCGGCCCGGCAAAGCGCCAGGTCCGCGGCCGCCATGGCCAGGTCCATCCGATCGCAGTATCCCATCACGTGCACGCCGAGCCGGCCGCCGGCGTGGGCGTCGCGGACGGCGGCGGTCTTGTCCTCGGCGGTGATGTGCAGCACCTGCCAGCTATCGGCGAGCTGTTCAAGGTCTTCGGCAATCGCCGCGGCCGAGTCCGTCACCGCCGATGCCAGCAAGCTGCCGCCGAATACCAGCAGCGTCTTCTTGTCGGCGTCCAGGCCGAACGCCTCGATGCCCTGCCGCCGCGTTGCCTCGAAAAACCCCCGCCTCACCGGACAGCCCACCAGCCGCACGCGCCGTCGATGTCTGGCGGGGAAGCCCTCCTCGGCCGCGGCGAACTGGGTGAACACCACGTCGCTGTAGCCGGCAAGATAGCGGTTGGCTATGCCAGGAACCGCGTCGGGATTCAGCAGGGCGGTTGGGATGTGGGATTTGCCGGCTCGTTTGACCAGCGGACCGGCCGCGAAGCCGCCAAGCCCGAGCACGGCGGCCGGGCGAAGGTCGCGCAGCATCCGCCTGGCCTGCATAGACGACCGGACCCACGCCCGCAGGAAGCGGTCCCAGCCGACGGGGCCTCTCGGCACCGGCAGCACCGGCTGGGGGACCATGGCGTATCCCAGCGGCTCCAGCAGCTTGCGGTCAACCGGACGGTTTGAGCATGCGAATACCACCGAGCAGTCGCTGCTGAGCCGCTTCAGCGCCTCGGCCACCGCTATACCCGGACACAGGTGCCCGCCGCTGCCCCCGCCTGCGAAGATGAATATATCCCGGCCGGGACGGTTCATGCCTGTCCCTTGGCTCGCGACCGGGCCGGGCCCTGCGGCGACGGTGTCGGGTCAGACGGGCGTGAGCTTACCGAGACTATCATCGCGACCACCGCCGCTGTCAGCAGCAGCGACGTACCGCCGGCCGAGACCAGAGGCAGTGAAACACCCGTCGGAGGCGCCATGACCAGGTTCACAGCAAGGTGCAGGATCATCTGTCCGGCGACCAGGAACCCCAGCGAGCCGACCAGCAGCCGCCCGAACCTGTCGTCGGTGCCCAGGGCCGCCTTCCGCACCAGCCATAGCCAGATGAGTATCAGGCCCATCAGCAGGGCCGCGCCGATGAAGCCCCACTCCTCGCAGTAAACCGAGAATATGAAGTCGGTGCTGTCTTCGGGCAGATATCCGAGCTTGAGCACCCCGTTGCCCGGACCCCGTCCGGTCCAGCCGCCGGAGAAAATCGCCAGCAGCGACTGTCTCGGCTGATAGCTGCTGGGGTTGGTCTGCGACCACGGTTCGAGCATCGCGGTTATTCGCGCCCAGCGGGCGGGGTTTCGGACCGCAAGCAGATAGAACGAGCCCGCAGCCGGCGGAATCAGCGTCGCTACGTGTGTTATCGGCACCCCGGCCAGCACCATACACGCCGCCGCCGAGACGGCAATCACCGCTGCGGTGCCGAAGTCCTCGGTAACCACCATCGCCATGCAAAGCCCGGTTATCCCGGCCGCCGGCAGAAACGTGCGGCGAAAGCTGCCCAGCTCATCCTCGGTCCTGCGCGAAAGCCAGGCCGCCAGGAACACCAGCAGGCCTATCTTCAGCATCTCCGACGGCTGAAATCCCAGCGAATACTCCCTCGGGCCGAGACGGATCCATCTGTGTTGCCCGCCGACGGCGTGTCCGACGCCGGGCACGAAGACCAGCACCGACGTCAGCAGCGCCGCTGCCAGCAGCACCACCGCCACTATCGGCACACGACGCCCGCGAACCAGCACGCGATAATCCACTCGCCACAGCAGGAGCATGGCCACGGCCGCGACGACCGCGAAAATGGTGTGCCGAACGTCCATCCGCGAGTACCACGGCCCGGGCCTGGCCACCGAGGCGACCGCGCTGTGGACCATCACCACGCCGACCGCCAGCATCGCCAAGCTGCACAGCATCACACCCCGTCCGGTCGGGTTTTCCTGAAGTTTCAATCGTTCTTTCTGTGGCATCCCTGCCTCTCCGGTCGCACGGACGAACCCGCCGGCGAAGCGTTACGCATCAAGTTCCACTCTAATCATCGCAGCTTCAGAGTCGCCAGCGCGATCGCGGCGAAGATGACGCCGAGAATCCAGAACCTCACCACCACCTTGGACTCCGCCCACCCGCCGAGGTGGAAGTGGTGGTGCATCGGGGCGCAGCGAAACAGACGCCTGCCTTCCCCGCCGCCGCGCATCTTACGGCTGACGCGGAACACGCCCACCTGGAGCATCACGCTGACCGTCTCCATAACGAACACACCGCCGGCGATTACCAGCAGCAACTCCTGTCTTGTAACCACCGCGATGTATCCGATAAGACCGCCCAGCGGCAGCGAGCCGGTATCGCCCATGAAAACCTGCGCCGGGTGGGCGTTGAACCACAGGAACCCCATGCACGCGCCCACCATCGATGCGCAGAAGACCGTCATCTCCGACGCGCCCGCCACCCTCGGCATCTGGAAAAAGTCCGCCCACGTCCACAGCCCCACCACCTGAGCCAGGATCAGCAGCACCACGCAGACGATAATCGCGCAGCCGGCCGCCAGACCGTCCATGCCGTCGGCGAGGTTGACCGAATTGGACGTGCCGACCATCGTTACCACGGTAATCAGCACGTAGGCAAGCAGCGGCAGCGACACGCTGGCTGCGGTGAACGGAAAATACAACCGATGGGCGGGGTTTACGTTCTCGCCGGCGGTGACGACGATGCTGGCGGTACCGTACTTGTACATGTAGATGCTCAGCAGCACCGCCAGACCTATCTGGAAGAGAATCTTCTCCCAGGTGTAAAGCCCCTCGCGCCTGCCCTTGCCGGCGGAGTGGCGGAGCTTTATCCAGTCGTCCGCACCGCCCAGCGCGCCCAGCCAGACCAGCGCCAGCAGGCCCATGCGGACGTACATGTTGCCCAGGTCGCCGAAGATCAGCACCGCCACGAACACGCCGGCGACTATGAGGACGCCGCCCATGGTGGGCGTGTTGGACTTGTGCCGGGAAAGCTCGTTCAGGTCGGCGTGGTAGAACTCCGGGCGGTCGCCGAGCTTGGCGCGGATGAGGAACCGTATGACCCACGGCGCCAGGACCATGATGACGGCCCAGCTAAGTACAGCGGCGCCGGCGACCCGCAGAATGAGCAGGCCCACCTGGTCTTCGTTCAGGAGTTTTTGCAGCAGCCACAGAAGCACGACCGCGGTCCCTTCAGCGTGGGGATTCCTTTCCGACCTCGCCCGGAGCGAAGGTCGCGATTATCGGCTTTATGAGCCGCTCCATGCCCATCGCGCGCGAGCCCTTCACCAGCACGGCGTCGCCGGCCCGGAGCAGATCGGTAACGGTCCGGGACGCCGCTTTCGTCGAAGCGAACGCCTCGGTGCGCATTCCGGCGTCGGCGGCCGCTCTGGCGATATATCGACCCAGCTTCCCGACGCCGATGAGCAAATCAAGGCCCTTATCGGCAAGCTCGCGGCCGGTTTGCTCATGCAGTTGGACCTCCCGGTCTCCCAGCTCCATCATGTCGCCGGCTATTATCACCCGCCTTCGGGCGTCGGTTTCGGCGAGGACGTCGGCCGCGGCGAGCATACTCGCCGGGTTGGCGTTGTAGGCGTCGTTGATTATGACGACATCGCCGGCGTCGATTCGCTGCGTCCGCATCTCGGCCGGCTCGAAGTCGGCCAGGGCGGCGACTGCCTGTTGCGGGTCCATGCCCAGCCGCTGGGCGACGGCGACGGCCGCCAGGGCGTTAAGAGCGTTATGCCGGCCCGGAAGCGGCAGTTCCGTCCGCCAGCGCCCGTTGATCTCGAATCGGCAGCCGGCGCCGTTCGGCCTATAGTCCGTGAGCCGGAGTTCGGCGGTCTCGGCCTGGCCGAAGCGTATCTGACGCGCTTCATACGCTCCGGCGGCTCGCGCGAGCGGCTCGCTGTCGGCGAAGACTATGCCCAGCCCTGAGGCGGGGACGCCAGCGAGTATCGAGGCCTTCTCGGCCGCCACCTCTTCCAAAGAGCCGAGTCCGGCCAGGTGTGCCTCCGCGACGGAGGTTATGACCGCAACGTCCGGCTCGACCATCCGCGTCAGGGCCGCTATCTCACCCCGGGCGCTGGTGCCCAGCTCGCAGACGACGTAGTCGTCGCCGGCCGAGGCCGACAGCAGAGTCAGCGGCACCCCGATGGCGTTGTTGAAGCTCTTCGGGCTGCAACCGCCGCGCAGACGGCTGGAGAGTATGTGGTGGATCATCCGCTTTACGGTGGTCTTGCCGTTGGAGCCGGTAACGGCGATCACCGTCGCGGCCGTGGCGCGGCGGTGGTATGCCGCGAGACGCCCCAGCGCCTCGGTGGTGTCGTCCGCCGCGAGGACGCCGGAGCCGAACAGCCCGGCCACGTCGTCGCCTATAGCGGCGTCTTCGGCCACCACGGCGGCGATGCAGCCCGCCTCGGCCGCCTGCGGCAGGAACTCGTGCCCGTCAAACCGCTCGCCGCGGATGGCGAAGTACATCTGTCCCGGCCTGGCGGTGCGGGTGTCGGTGGTGACGCCTTCTATCATCACCTCCGGCGCCGGCCGGAGCCAGGCGCCGCCGACGGCGCGGCGGATTTCCTCAGGGCCGAGGGGTTTCACGTATTCGCCTCCCGGTCCCGCATCGCCCGGTCGGCTTCGAGAACGTCGTCGAACTCTATTCGCCTGTCCGCGAGTATCTGCACTTTCTCGTGTCCTTTGCCGGCTATGAGCACCAGGTCGCCTCGTGCGGCTCTGGCGACTGCGAGTCGGATGGCCTCTCGACGGTCCGGCTCGACGTCGGCGCGGGCCTTGCCGTCGGCGCTGAGGCCCGCGACTATCTGTTCGATAATCTCATCGGGCGGCTCCGAGCGTGGATTGTCGGAGGTTATCACCATGTGGTCGGCAAGCTTCTCGGCCACCTGCGCCATGCGTGGCCGCTTGGACCGGTCGCGGTCGCCGCCGCAGCCGAATACCACAATCAGCCGGCCCCTAGTTACAGGCCGAAGCGCCCCGAGGACGTTTTCAAGGGCGTCGTCGGTGTGTGCGTAGTCAACGAAGACCTGGTAATCCGCGGGGACATTAACCCGCTCCAGCCGGCCGGCGACGCGATTCACCCGTCCCAGTGCCGACGAGATTATGTCCGGCTCGACGCCCATCGCCATGGCGGCTGTGGCGGCCGCGAGGACGTTATAGACGTTGTGCCGTCCGATAAGCGGCGTTCGCAGCTCGGCGGCCTCGCCGTCGGCGGTGATAACCTTCAACCGCGAGCCGTCTGCGCCGATTTCGTCTATCTTCGCCCGCACGTCGGCCGCCGGGCTTAGCCCGTACCACCGGACGCCGGCGGCTGTGGCCTCGGCGATTTGCTCGCCGGCAGGGTCGTCGCGGTTTATCACGGCCGTGGCGTCGGGCGAGAGCTGCTCAAACAGCCGCCGCTTCGCCGCCAGGTATGCATCCATTGTGTGGTGGTAGTCCAGGTGGTCGCCGCTGAGGTTGGTGAACACGCCCACTATCGGCTCAAGCCCCGCGACGCGGTCCTGGTCAAGGGCGTGCGAGGAGACCTCCATGACCAGGTGCGTTCTTCCGTCGGCCACCATCTCGGCGGTCATCTCGGCAAGCTCCGTCGCCGGGGGGGTGGTGACGCTCGCAGGTTCGTCCCGTCGGCCTGTCTGATAGCTGATGGTCCCCAGCATGGCCGGATGAGCGCCCGTGGCCGACAGGATTTCTCTCAACAGGTGCGTGACGGTGGTCTTGCCGTTGGTGCCGGTGACGGCCAGCACATCGAGCTTGCGAGCCGGCCAGCCGTGTATCGCCTGGGCCAGCAATCCCGCGGCGACGCGGGTGTTGTCCACCACGGCGCAGGCGGCGGAGTCCGGCGTCGTAGAGTCGCGCTCGCAGACGACGGCCGACGCCCCCGCCTCGACGGCCGAGCCGATGTGCCGGTGCCCGTCCTGCCGTGTGCCCCGCACGGCCACGAAGCACGCCCCGGGCGCGGCGAGTCGCGAGTCGGTAACCACCTTTGTTACTTCCGCGTCGCCTCGCGGCCGCACGTCGGTAAGCCCCGCGATGGATAATAGCTCTGAGAATCGCATGACTGTAATTTGTCGCTCGTCCCGACAACCGCAATGTTTTTTTCGGGGTGGCAAAATTCGCCCTGTCGATGCCCGCAGCCAAGCACGCGCCCGCCTCCATCCTCGTCGATACCGGCCGTCGCCACCAGGCCCGCTATCTGGACGCCCGGTTCGGGGAGACTCGCTCGTTCCATTCCGGGCGATCCGGCGGGACATCCAGGTAGTCCAGCGAGCGCTCCAGCACCCGCTTGACGTACGGCGCGCCCACCTGCGAGCCAAAATAGCTCCTGGAGGCGTCGGGCCAGTATATCGAAATCACCACCAGCAGTTGCGGGTCGCTCGCCGGCGCGCCGCCGGCGTAGGTGCCGACGTACGCCCGGTCAACATACCCGCCGTCGCCGGCTATCTGGGCGGTGCCGGTTTTTCCGAAGCTTGTCCAGGCGTCCATTCGCGCACGCCTGCCGGTGCCCTGTTCGACGACCTGCCGCATTGCATCCAGCGTCTCGTCGGCGACCTGTTCGCTGACGACCCGGCGGGCCACCTGCGGCTCGGAGCGGCTGACGACGTTGCCCGATGCGTCGGTGATGTGGTCCACCAGCATCGGTTCCATCAGCAGCCCGCCGTTGGAAAGCGCCGCGAACGCCATCGCGAGTTGAAGCGACGTTACCGATATCTCCTGACCGAACGGGACCCGCCTGGTACTGTAACCGTCCCACCGTTCGATGGGTCGGACTATGCCCCGGCTCTCGCCCGGAAGCGCCACGCCGGTCCGCGTGCCGAATCCGAACCGCATGGCCGTCTCATACAGTCGGCGATTGCCCATCTTCTCGCCGAGCTTGGCCATCAGGATGTTGCTGGAGTAGATAAGCCCCTCGGTGACGCTCAGCTCGCCGTAGCTCTGGCCATGGTCGGTAATCCGACCACCTCGGGGGGCGTGATAGACTCCCTGTTCGCAGTATATTCGCGTGTCGTAGGTGGCGTCGCCGAACTGGACGGCGGCCGCGGTGAAGACCGGCTTCAGCACGCTGCCCGGTTCAAACGGCGAGCTTACCGCGTGATTTATCCATTTGTCGGGACTGGAGGTGTTGTAGCTGTTGGGGTCAAAGGTCGGCGGTGAGCACATCGCGAGTATTTCGCCGGTTTTCGGGTCCACGACGATGCCTGTGCCCCACTTGGCGCCGTAATTCTCGACGCTTTCGGCGACCGCCTCCTGGAGGTGGGACTGGATTACCATGTCCAGCGTCAGGAAAACGTGTCGTCCGTCTCGCGGGGGGCTGCTCCTGGCCGCCAGGGGCCAGATAGGCCTGCGGGAGGCATCGGCCAGCAGGACGTTCCGGCCGGGTAGCGCCTGGATGTCTTCGTCATAGCTCAGCTCGAAGCCGCCGCCGGCGACGCCGTCGATGCGTCTGAAGCCCACGACGGAGGAGGCCAGTGAGTCGTTGGGGTAGCTGCGGCGCCATTCGTGCATAATCGAAACGGCCGGGATGTTCAGTTCGCGGACGGCGTCGGCCTGGGCGTCGGTGATGTCCCGAGCGAGCCAGACGAAGCGGGAGTCACGACGCGAGACGATGCGATGAAGCACCTCGTCGGCCGGCATGTCCAGCGCCTCGGCGGTGCGAGCGGCAACCTCGACCATCTTCTCGTCCGGAATAAGCCCCGGATCGGCGAAGCAGCCGGGTGTCTGCCTGCTGCCGGCGAGCAGAACATAGCGGCTGTGTGTGCGCGCATAGACGTTGCCGGGCCGGCCGGGCAGGGGGATGACCATCTGCTGCTGACGCTGGATGCGCTCGGCGACGTCCTCGGGCCGGTCGCGTATCAGAAGCGCCAGGCGCAGCCCCATCGCCACGACCGCCAGCATCAGCAGGCCGAAAAGAACATTGTGCCTCCATGCGCCGCCGTTTGTCTGGGACATCGTTTCCGACTCATTCGGTATTCGGCGACTCCGGCGCCGCCAGCGCGTAGTGCATCGGCGGCGGGTTGAAGTCGCGAAGCTCCAGCGCCATCTGCACGGCCCGATGACGGACCCGCTCCGGGGCCATTTGCTCGTTGAGGCGCACCTGCTGATCCCACAGCTTCCTCTGCACGGCCACGCGACGGATCTCCATCCGCTGGACATCATGGCGGACGGAGGTCTCGGCACGGCGGATCTGCACCAGGCCGACCGCGATGGCGCAAAGGGCAACGACTATCATTGACATTCGAATCATCAGGTCCGCTCCCGTCAGCGGGGGATCTTCAGTTCCGCGCCGGCCGGCAACGCGTCCGGGGTGCTGAGCACATCCTGGTTGGCTTTGTATATCTTCATGACGGCCTCCCGGCCGCCGTCGCCGTAGAACTGCCTGGCGATCCGGGTGAGATTGTCGCCCGGGCGGACCGTGTATGTCTGAGCGTCGCTGTCCGACGGCTCGTCGGCTGTATCATTGGTGTCCGCGGCGCCGAAGCGCCTGCGAAGCTCATCCAGAGACATTGAGGTCCTGTCGGAAGACTCCTCGCCCGGAGGCGGGGGGATTATCAGCTCCTGCCCGACGGAGATGCTCTCGGCGGAGCTGATACGGTCGGAGTTCGCCTCCAGAATCCGGCGGTAGTGCCTGCCGCCGCCGGAGCCGTAGAAACGCTCGGCGATTCCTGTGAGCGTGTCGCCGCTGCTGACGGTGTAGGTCCGCGGCCGGGGGGACTGTTGCTGTGATTGCTCGGTGCGGGACGGCTCAGACGATGCCTCCTCGGCCGTGTCCTGCTGCGCCTGCTCCGGCTGCTGCTGTGCCTGTCGCTGCGACTCGGACGGCTGCTGTTGTGGCTCGGACGACCGTTGTTGGCGGGAGGTCGATTCGGTCTCGGCCGCCAGCGGCCTGCGCGCCGCGGAGATGGGGCGTTCCGTGCTTACCGGGACGGGCGAGCGGTCCGGCTCTTCGGAGTTCGTCGCCAGAGTCTCCGACGGCGTTGACGGCGTTCCCGTAAGCTCGCTGAGTACGAGTCCGAATGCGATGATGAACAGCAACCCCACAACCATGCCGATGCGTGTCTCTCGTGTCATTTTTCCGGCTCCATCCGCAACAGCGGCAATTATGCAATCCGTTCGATACAGCGCAGCTTCGCAGACCGGCCCCGAGGATTCTTTTCGACCTCTTCGGGGTCCGGAGATAAGGGCTTTTTCGTAACAAGCTCGGCCTTGCCGCCTTGTGCGAGCGAGGCGAAGGCGTTTTTGACGCGGCGGTCCTCCAGCGAATGGAAGCTGATGAAGACCGCCCGCCCGCCGACGGCAAGCAGTACGGGCAGCTTATCGAGCAGGCGTTCCAGCGAGCGCATCTCATCGTTTACTGCGATTCGCAGCGCCTGAAACGTCCTGGCGGCGGGGTGGATGCCGCGCCGCGCCGCGGCCGCGGGGCGGGGCAGTGCGCCGGCGACTATGTCGGCAAGCCGCATGGTCCGCTCGATGGGCCGGTTCCGCCGCTCGGCGACGATGGCTCGGGCGATCCGCCGGCTGTAGCGCTCGTCGCCGTATTGGTAGATGAGGTCGGCGAGGGACTTTTCGTCCAGCCGGTTCACGAGCTGCGCCGCGGTGGTCCCGCCGGAAGGGTCCATGCGCATATCCAGCGGTCCGTCGGCGGTATAGCTGAAACCCCGTTGGGGGTCGTCTATCTGCATTGAACACACACCCAAATCGGCAAGCACGGCATCGGCCTCGCCTTCGCTCGCCTCCGCGAGCACCGTATCCGCCTGGTCGAAGCAGGCACTGAACAGCCGTACCCGGGAAGAGAACCTCGACAGCCGATCCCTGGCCGCTCGAAGGTTCCCTTCGTCCAGGTCGATGCCGACGAGGCGGGCGTCTTCCGGAGCGGCCGAGAGCAGCGCCTCGGCGTGACCGCCCAGCCCTATGGTGCAGTCCAGCATCAGACCGCACCTGCCGGGGCGGAGCAGCTCGACGACCACGTCGCGAAGCACCGGCTCATGACCGGCTCCGCCTTCCATGGCTCGACCTTCACCCGGCGGCCTGCGCACTCAGGGCCGCCTGTGCCTCGTCGGAAAAATCGACCCGGCCATACTTACCTCCCAGTGCCTGAACGCGCGCCAGACGCCTTGCCAGGTCCGCCAGGCGCTGCCGGTCGCCGTCGCACAATCTTGACGGCCGGGCAATCCGGCGCCGCAGTTCGGCGAGTTCCGCCGGC
>PUND01000111.1 GCA_003551645.1 Phycisphaerae bacterium
ACGTGTCCTGTGGCTGCATCGAATTTCACCCAACTCGGGGTTTACCGCAAGAGTTCGAGATATTCTGAAAACCGTTTCCTACGCACTATCCGCAGCTGCATAATTGGCTAAACCGCACCCTATTCAAAGGGGAACTTATCCGGATCCCAGTCGCCCGCGCTTCGCCGCCAGTCCTCGTCGTCGAGGTCCTCATCCTCGTCGTCTTCGGGCATTTTCCACTTGTCGGCCTCGTCGATGTCGTCCATCTCCCGCTCCATGAACTTGAACATCTTCTCCTGCAGCGGCGCGAGGCGCTGGTAGAACTTCAGCATGCCCTGGTAGCTGGCGGCCATCTGGTTGACCTTGATGAGCGTCCATTTGCGCAGACAGTCCGGCTCCTTGATGGTGCTGAACGGGTCGCACTTGAGCCGAATCTGGCCGCCCGGGCCTCTCTCGAAATATTCGCAATCCTGACACTGGATCATGGCTTTGACTCCCATCCGCCGTTCGGCGAAGGTTTATCATACTACATCGCCGACCCGTTTGTCCAAAGCCCGCGACGGCCGGACAACGGAAACGTTTTCCACGCGGAAGCTTGGGCATTCCGGCGTGGCTGTTATAATGCCCCGTAAGCAAGTCACGGTCGAAAGGCGCGAGGACATGGCGGTCAACATATTCTGCATCGGCGACGTTGTCGGCAAACCCGGGCGGGGCATACTCGCCGACCACCTTCACGAGTACATCCGCGAGCACGACATCGACCTGGTGGTCTGCAACGCCGAGAACGCCGCCGGCGGCAGCGGGCTTACCCCGCAGATATTCAACAAGCTGCTGCACTACGGCGTGGATGTTGTTACGCTGGGCGATCACGCGCTGCGGCGCAAAGAGGTCTTCGCCCCGCTGACCGAATCGGACCGGCTGATACGCCCGGCGAACCTCTCCGGCGGCGCGGTCGGCAGGGGCTGGACCGTCGTCGAGACCAAAAGCGGCGCCGCCAGGGTGGGCGTGGTATGCCTGCTCGGACAGATGTACATGAACAGCGTGCCCAACAGCGACTCGCCGTGGAAGGTCATCGACGATGTTTTCGGCCTGATGCCCGCCGATGTCGGCATACGCGTGGTGGACTTCCACGCCGAGGCCAGCAGCGAGAAGATCGCCATGGGCTGGCACCTCAACGGCCGGGCCAGCATGGTCTTCGGCACGCATACCCACATACCGACGGCCGACGCCCGCGTGCTCGACGGAGGAACCGCACATATCTCCGACGCCGGCATGACCGGCCCTTACGACGGAGTACTGGGGCGCAAGAAAGAACGCGTCCTGCAGTTCCTCACGACCTCGATGCCGACCCGCTTCGACGTCGCCGACAACGACGTCCGCATAAGCGGACTGCTTGCCTCGGTCGATGCCGAGACCGGAAAGGCGATCTCCGCCGAGCACGTGCAGATATTCGGCCGCAGCGAAGACGCCGAGCCACAGGCCCGCAACGCCAAAGCCGATTCGACACAGCCCCCCGGAGACACAGAAGGTTAGAGCCGGGTCCGTCGCCGAAGTCGCTGCGGCATTCGCCGTTTGAGAGTTTCAACAAACCCCCTTCGTGTCCCTAGTGATCCCGGTGGTCTGCGTGATCCCGCTCACTGCCCGCCGGAAGGCCGTCCCGCTTCGATCATCTCGCTGATAAGCTCCTGGTCCCACTCGTCGGACTCGATAAGCGGCGCCAGGTACGCCGCCACGAACCGCGGCGCGCCGATGGTCAGATGCGTGCCCATATACCCGAGCTTGGCCATGTCCGATTGCCAGGGAACCTGAAACAGATGATCGTAGCCGTCCGCGTCCGGCTCAGGCGGCTCGAAGCCCACGTTGCCGGCGGAGACCCCCCTGCCGCCGTCCATGGTGCCGAAGATTATCGTCCCCAGCCCCAGATACAGCCAGTCGTGACGGGAATGGAAGCTGACTACCCCCTTGCGCGACGCCGCCAGGGCCGGCCGCAGGTCATAATCCGGCTGCAGCGGGCTTGCCAGGACGATTATCCCCTCCAGCTCGCGCTGCGGCGACAGCGCCTCTGCCGTCCATATCGCCATCGGCCCGCCGGCGCTGTAGCCGACCAGTGTTACCGGACGCCCGGGGTACTCCCGCTTGTATTCGCGGACGAACTCCGCTATCCCGGCGGCGGCCTCGCGGTTGCGGTCCTCGGCGCGGAGGTTCAGCAGCGGAAACAGCACGCCCATCTGCGTCCAGTCGTACATCTTGACGGCCTGGTCGGTCTCGGCGCGGTCCAGACCGACGGCGATGTTCTCGGTCAGCCACAAACGCCCGTGCATGCCCGTCAGCACCAGCACCAGCCCCTCATCCAGGCGCTGCTCGGTCACATACGGCTGGTCCGTACCCACACACCCGAACACCAACCCCGGCAGAGCCAGGCACAGCACAAATCTCAAACGCATACAACCTCTCCCTGCGGCTGTTCGGCCAAACGGATTGCCGACCGGCTCCCTCTGTTCCATGATACCAGCATATTGTCCGCCCAGGCGTTCTCCAAGCGGAAGTAGCCCTCCGGCCGCCGCCTGCCCGGCCGTTACGTTAGCCGGTGCCTCATTCGATACGCGATCGGCGTCTCGCCGGTTTCTTCCCGAAATACCTCAATCAGCCGGGCCGCACTGGGAAAGCCCGAATTCCCGACCAGCCGCTTGACCGGCCAGTCCGTCTCGATAAGCATCCGCTTGACGTGCTCGACCTGAACGCGGCGGATCTCCCGCCACGGACTGTGCCCCACGGCCGCTGCGAACCGCCTCTCCAGCGTGCGACGGGACATCGCGACCTTTTCCAGTACTTCGTTGACGGCAACGGCGCGGTCCGGGTGCTGACGAATAAACCGCAACGCCTTTGCGACCTCCTCATCGTCGAAGCCCAGCGTGTCGGTGGAGCGCCTGGCGACAAGCCCCAGAGGCGGAACCGCGATAACCTTCCCCGGAATCCGCCCGCCGTCCATCATCCGGTGCAGCATCTCGGCCGCCAGGAAGCCGACCTTCCGGCCATCGGGGATAATCGACGACAGCGGCGGATTCAGCAGGTCGTCACGCACCTCGTTGTCCACACCCAGCACGGCCATGTCCTCGGGTATCCTCCAGCCGGACTTTTTGGCGGCACCCGTCAGCATGTGAGCCGTGGAATCATTAGCGGCCATGACCCCAAAGGGCGGTCTTTGTCCTTCGAGCCATTCGATGAGCGGACGGTGCTCGGCCTCCAAGGTCCACTTGTCTTTGGGTAACGACCTGGTTGCGTACGAGACGTCAAATCCGGCCTCGCTAATGACCCCACGGAACGCCTCGTATCTCTGTCGTGAATAGATCGTCCGGCCCGCCCCGACAAAGCCGAACCTTACGAAACCACGGCTCAGAAGATGCTCGGCGCCCATGCGCCCTATCGCCTCGTTGTCGTTGCGAACAGTCGGAACGTCCGGCCAGGCGGTTACGTTGACGTACGGCAGGCCGCGCCGCCGAAGCGTTTCGGCCGTTCCGGCGGTCACCACCGGCAGAACCACGCCGTCTCCGTCCCATCGGCCGAGTGGAATGCTGTCCGCATCTTCCGGCTCGCCGGTGATGGTGAAATCCCACGGCTCGTGCAGACCGGCGTAGCCGCCTATGCCCCGCAACATCTCATCCGCGAAGGCGCGTTCGTGCGTCCTGTAAACCAGTATCCGCCGCATAAGACGCCCTTCCGAAAATTGACGCTATAATGATACCAAATGTCGCACTCAATGCCAGGGTTTCGTGATAATATGTCACTCGAGTCGGCGAGGGAGCCACTCACGTTCAGCTGGTTGAAGCCCAAACGTTCAGCAAAAGGAGATGGGCAGATGAAACCAGTAACAGCCATGCTCACGACACTCTGTGCGGCGGCGGTTCTTATCTGCGGCGCGACCGCCGGCGCGGACCTGCTGCTCTACGACGGCTTCCCGGCCGGCGGCGAGAACCCGGCGGCGGATCAGTACCAGTCGGAGCCGGCGTCGACCGACGGGGCGGATAACGATGCCTTGCACGGGCAGGCGCCGGACCTGACCGGGTTCAACACGGCTGATGCCTGGTCGAACCAGGATCGGGTTGCCGCCACCGTCTATCCTCGCGTCAACAGCACGGGGCTGGAGTGGAGTAACGATGCGGAGACGCAGTTTCTGATCACGACCGAGGGCTCAGCGGAGATATTTCGCGATGGGACCGCAACCGGTGACCAGAGTAAGGCCGTGACGCGCGATACCACCGGCATTGAGGTGGGTGAAGAGTTCTTCGTCAGCGGCTTATTCCAGTTTGTTGAAGGGACGGCGGGCACGTTGCGCGTGGTGACGGGCATCGGGGAGGGTTTCGGTGATCGCGAAAACTTCATCGGCTTCAATGCTGCGGGTAATCTTGTGGCTGGTACCGATGGCGATTCGGGCGCGAGCGATGAAACCTTTGCGGCGGACACCGCGCACCTGATCATCGCGCGATTCCGCGATGACAGTCCTCGCGTGGTGGACCTCTGGGCCAACCCGGCTGACCTGACTGACCCCGGAGCCCCTGACTACACCTTCGCTGCCGATCACTTTAGTGGTTTCGACGTGGATGCGATCATGCTCCGGGCCGAAACGGGAGGGGGCGTGGCGAACCCTTCGTTCATCTTCGATGAAGTCCGTGTCGGCGAGACCTTCGGTTCGGTCACGCCGTGGATACCCGAACCGGCGACCATGGGCCTGATGGGCGTCGGCGGGCTGGCGGTGCTTCTGAAGCGGCGCCGCTGAGCCGGACGGCCGCGATGTCGGCGATTCATCCGCCGCCGGCGCTGATGGCAGCGACAACAGGATGCTTTCAACGGGCGGCTCTGTAGAGGGCCGCCCGTTTTTTGAGTGCGCCGGGCATGGCGCGATGACTTGGAGGTGCAAGTCCTCTACGGACCTTGATGACAGGAACCGTTAGCCAAACAGCAAGGCCGGCCGCCGTGAGGCGGGGTCTGAAGGAAGTTGCAGGCAAAGCTGCGGCCCGACGAACAGCAACCGCATACGAG
>PUND01000032.1 GCA_003551645.1 Phycisphaerae bacterium
CCGCAAGCTCTTGTCTTGCAGGCGGTTATAACTGGGCCGCGAGGGATTCGAACCCCCGACCCGCTGATTAAGAGTCAGCTGCTCTGCCAGCTGAGCTAGCGGCCCGTGCGTGTTTTCACATTATCGCGGTGGAGTCTAGCGGCCTGAGCGGATGGTGGTCAAGCGCTTTTGGTGCGTGGTGCGTCAGGCCGACGGTCCGGCGCGGCGTCTCGGCCGGCGCGGTCCCTGGCTCGTGGGTCGCGGGTACGTAGGCGACTATCCGCAGCGGCCGGGGGTCAGTCGGATTTTTCCTCGGCCTCGGCGGCCGCGTCCGGCTCGGCCTCGGGGCTTTCGTCGGCCTGTTGGGCGGCCATGCCGGATTCCTCGAGCACCTTGGCCGGCAGGTGCGCCTCCACGAAGGCCACCAGCGGCTTGAAGTTCTTCAGCTTCCAGGAGTCCAGCCGGAGCTTCTTGTCCTCGCCGTGGTAGAGGTCGAGTATTCCCTTGGACGGCAGCTTGGAGGCGTCCACCTTCTCTATGGCGTGCCAGGGGACCTGGTCCTTGCCGAGGTACCCGATGCCCTCGGCGTCGGCCACCAGGCGCCGACGCAGGAACACGAAGCCCCAGACCAGCGGCACCAGCCCGCCGGGCAGCGCCAGGAAGAACGCCACGTTGGTGGACAGGTAAGGGCCGATTTCGTTGATATGCTCGGTGGTCCATGCCGGGGGCGGCTCGCGCCAGTCCAGGAGGCACCAGATGGAGTAGCCCAGCAGCATGGCCGCAAGTATGAACAGGCGAACCGCGGGGTCGGCCGCGGCCCGCGCTTCCACCCGTTCGCCAGACACTTGGGGAGACGATTCATTCATCGGCGATAGCTCCCAGTATTCAAGGACCTTACTATAAGATTAAGACAGCACGGCGATTTTGCCAAGGGTCTTTTTTTGCCCTTTGGGGGCAAATGCGGTTGACACCGGCGGACGAGGCCCCTAGAGTTTTGCGCTCGTCCCGGTCGCCTGAGGACTCTGTGGAGTCCTGGCGGCGGTCGGGTGAACAGCGACCCCCGTTTTCCGGAAAGGAGCAAATAACCAATGGCAGTGAAAGTAGGCATCAACGGATTTGGAAGAATCGGACGGCACGTGCTGCGTGCGATGATGGAGCGCAAGGGCGAGTTCGACATCGTCGGCATCAACGACCTCGCCGATGCGGACATGCTCAGTTACCTTCTGAAGTACGACTCCACGCAGGGCAGGTTCCCGGGGACCGTGGAGGCCAGGGGCGACTCGCTGGTGGTCAACGGCGAGCAGATCCAGGTCTTCTCCGAGAAGGACCCGGCCAAGCTTCCGTGGGGCGACCGCGGCGCGCAGGTCGTGGTGGAGTCCACGGGCATATTCACCAGCAACAAGACCGACGAGAAGCCCGGCTACGACAGCCACCTCGACGCCGGCGCCGAGAAGGTGATCATCTCCGCCCCCACCAAGGGTTCGGCGAAGATGGTGCTTCTGGGCGTCAACGACGACTCGCTGACGGCCGACGACAAGTGCGTCTCCAACGCCTCGTGCACCACCAACTCGCTGGCGCCGGTTGTGAAGGTGCTGGATGAGCAGTTCGGCGTGGCCAAAGGGCTGATGACGACCTGCCACGGCTACACCAACGACCAGTCGATTCTGGATATGGTCCACAAGAAGAAGACCCGCGCCCGCGCCGCGGCGGTGAACATCATCCCGACCACGACCGGTGCGGCCGAGGCGGTCGGCAAGGTACTGCCGAACATGAACGGCAAGCTCACCGGCTTCGCCCTGCGTGTTCCGGTGCCGTGCGGCTCGATTACCGACCTGACGGTTGTGCTGGAGAACAAGGCGAAGGCCGAGCAGATCAACGAGGCGGTGAAAAAAGCGGCCGAGGGTCCGATGAAGGGCATCATCGAGTACTGCGAAGACCCGATCGTCTCCTCGGACATCATCCACAATCCGCACAGCTCGATTTTCGACCCCAACAACACCCTCGTGCTTGAGGACATGGTGAAGGTGACCATGTGGTACGACAACGAGTGGGGCTACTCGTGCCGCACGGTTGACCTGGCCAAGAAGATGGCGGCCCTTTAGTCGCCCGGCACGGACAGAGATAGGATTAGTGCGGCGGGCCTGTCCTTGGCTGGGCAGGCCCGCCTGTGCTTGAGCTTCACACGGCCGGTCCGGCCGCGCCAGGCCGGCCAAGGCAACCATACCGGAAGGAAAATGCTATGGCGACCAGGACGATCGCGGACATTGACGTGGCGGACAAGCGGGTGCTGATGCGCGTGGATTTCAACGTCCCGCTGACCGACGGAACGGTCGGCAACGACCGGCGTATCGTGATGGCGCTGCCGACCATCAAACATGCCCTCGACGCCGGGGCCAAGCTGGTGCTGATGAGCCACCTCGGCAGGCCCAAGGGCAAGGGCTTCGAGGAGGAGTTCTCCATGAAGCAGGTCGCCGAGCGCCTGGCCGAGCATCTCGGCAGGGATGTGAAACTAGGCCCGGCGGAGGTCGTCGGCGACGAGACCGAGAAGCTTGCGGCCGATATGAACTCCGGCGATGTGTTGCTGCTGGAGAACCTGCGCTTCCACGCCGGCGAGACGATGCCCGACAAGGCCAAGAAGAACCCCGACGGAAAGCTCACCGACCAGCAGCAACAGGTGCACCGGGAGTTCTCCGAGGCGCTGGGCAAGCTCGGCGAGGTGTACGTAAACGACGCCTTCGGGACATGCCACCGCTCGCATGCGTCCATGGTCGGGGCTGCGCGGGCCATCCAGGCGCGGGGCGGGTCGGCCGTTGCGGGGTTCCTCGTCGAGAAGGAGATCAAGTATCTCGGCGAGGCGGTCGCCGACCCGACCAGGCCCTTCGTGGCCATCCTCGGAGGCGCAAAGGTCTCCGACAAGATCAAGCTCATCGCCAATCTGCTCAAGAAGGTGGACAGGATCCTCATCGGCGGCGCGATGGCCTACACGCTGCTGCGTGCCCGCGGTGTGGAGGTCGGCGACAGCAGGGTCGAGGCCGATCAGGTGGACGAGATGAGACCGCTGCTGGAAAAGGCCGGCGACCAGATCATGCTTCCGTGCGACCACATCGCCACCGACGATTTCGACAGCGGCAAGCCCTCGCCGGTGGATACCGAGAGCATCCCGTCCGGGCTGATGGGCATGGACATCGGGCCTGAGACCGTCGAGGCGTTCGGCAAAGAGATCACCGACGCAAGGACCGTTGTCTGGAACGGTCCGATGGGCGTCTTCGAGCGCGATGACTACGCCTCCGGCACGCGGGCCGTAGCCGAGGCGGTCGCCAGAGCGACCGATGCCGGGGCCGTGAGCATAATCGGCGGCGGCGACTCGGCCGCGGCGGTCGAGCAGATGGGACTCGGCGAGAAGATGTCGCACGTGTCCACCGGCGGCGGGGCGTCGCTGGAGTTTCTCGAGGGCAAGCCGCTGCCCGGCGTCGAGGTGCTCGAGGCCAAGTGACGGCTCAAAAGTATCGGCAGTGGCGGCGACTGAACGGGCCGAACCGCTGACCGCGCAGTGTGCGCTGGAACAGGACAATTCGCGCAAAATGTGGGCTAGGCGCGCAGCGGTGATTAAGCGTAAAATACCTCAACTTGTACAGACGCCCATCGGAACGGAGTTTTCCGGTGGGCTTTGGTTTTCAAAGGCGCCGTTTGCGAGGTATCTGGTGGCACTGGCATCAAGTCCGTGAATCGCCGATGCGGGCGGGAATGCCCGTAACAGCGGACATGGGCACGATGCCCTGCTATCGCAGATGAACACCGCAAGCGGTCAAGAGGCAGGGCCGATGCAACGAGGCAATCCGTGGAGGCGGCTGGCGGACGGGGCGCTTATCGCGCCGTCGCTTCTGGCGTGTGACTTCGCCCGAGTGGGCGAGCAGATAGAGCAGGTAATCCGCGCCGGGGCGGAGGTGCTTCACGTCGATATCATGGACGGGCACTTCGTGCCCAACCTGTCCATGGGGCCGCCTTTCGTCAAGAGCATCCGCAAATTCACCGACCACCCGCTGGACGTACACATAATGGTAACCGACCCGGAGTATTACGTCGAGCGTTTCGCCGAGGCGGGAGCCGACAGCATAACATTCCATATCGAGGCGACCGACGACGCGGCCGGCCTTATTCGCAGGTTGGGCGAGCTTGGCCTCGGCGCCGGCGTTACGCTTCGGCCGGGAACGGACGCCGAAGAGTTGCGGGACGTCGCGGCCGATGTGGATATGGTGCTGGTGATGACGGTGGAGCCGGGCTACGGCGGGCAGAGTTTCATGGAGGATATGCTGGATAAAATCTCGGCCGTCCGGGGCATGCTGGAACCTGGACAGCGGCTGGAGGTGGACGGCGGAATAAACGCCGAGACCGCCCCTCGATGCGCGAAGGCGGGGGCGGATGTGCTCGTCGCCGGGGAGAACATCTTCGGCTCCGGCGACATCGCCGCGGCGGTGCAGTCACTGCGGAGGGCAATTGATGCGTCTGCGAACTGAACACAAGGCGCCCGTGGCCGTGGGTTCGGGCAATGAGACGCGGGTTTATCTGGTCAAGACCGGCCAGACCGTCTGGGAGCATCAGGGCCGGGTCGGCTCCGCCGGCGGCGAGCCGCTCACCGAGCATGGCAGGCGCGAAGTCTTTGATGCGCTCCATGACCTCGGCAACGGGAATATCCGTGCGGTTTACGCTGGTGCCGGCGAGGCCGAGGCCGAGACCGCGAAGCTTATAGCACAACGGCTCGAGCTTAAGCTCCAGCCCCGGAAGGGGCTTGGGGAGCTGGACTACGGACTCTGGCAGGGGCTGACTGGTGAAGAGATTCGACGCCGACAGCCGAAGGTATATCGACAGTGGACCGCCGCGCCGGACAGCGTCCGCCCGCCCGGCGGCGAGACGCTGGCCGAGGCCGGTAAGCGGCTGAAGGCCGAGTTGCGCCGGATAGTCAAACGACACAAGGGCGAGTCCGTGGTCGTGGTCTGCAGGCCCGTGGCGATGGGCGTGCTGAAGTGCCTGCTGACCGGCCTGCCGTTGGAGGAAATCTGGCGGCAGATTGACGAAGGCGCATCCTGCGCCGGTTTTGACACCGACGAAAAGAGCTTATAAGAGGATTTACCAATGGCTGAGTCGCGGGACAACTCGTTCGTGCCTTACGACCCTTCGGTCTTCGACGGTCCGGCGATGCGCAAGAAGCGCGATGTCCCGGACGGGCTGTGGATGCGGTGCCCGGGTTGCGAGTCGATGCTGTTTCGCAAGCAGGTAACTGAGAACCGGGAGGTGTGCCCGAGCTGCGACCATCATTTCCCCGTCGGCGCGCGGGCTCGCATAGAGCAACTGACGGATACGGACACCTTCGAGGAGATGTTCGAGGATATCGCCCCGGCGGACCCGCTGGAGTTCCGCTGGCGAGGCCAGTCCTATCCAGACCGTGTCGAGCGGGAACAGGCGAAGACCGGTAACCGGGAGTCGATAGTTACCGGCATCGGATATATCAGGGGACGTCGCGTGGCCGTGGGCGTCCTGGACGGGCAGTTCCTGATGGGTTCGATGGGATCGGCCATGGGCGAGAAGGTTACACTGCTCGTCGAGGAGGCGACCCGGTCGTCGCTGCCGCTGATTATCGTGAGCACCTCCGGCGGCGCGCGTATGCACGAGGGCGTGCTCAGCTTGATGCAGATGGGCAAGACTTCCGCGGCCCTGGGCAGGTTCGACGAGGCCGGCGGGCTGTACATATCGGTCCTGGCCGACCCGACGACGGCGGGCGTGCTGGCCAGCTTCGCATCGCTGGGAGATGTCATCATCGCCGAACCGGGAGCGCTTATCGGCTTCACCGGACAGCGCGTTATCGCCAACACCATCAAGACCGAGCTGCCGGAAGGTTTTCAGCGGGCGGAGTTCCTGCTGGAGCACGGCTTCGTGGATACCATAGTCCACCGTCGCGACCTTCGCAGCGAGCTGGCCCGGCTGGTCGATTATTGCGTCGCCTAGGGCGCCCGCGGCCGGGAATCGGCAGGTCGGCCGGACATCCCGGCTCGCCTGCGCGTGCCCACCTATGGCCGGGGAACACCGGCTCAGTCACTACCGGCGCTGCGGGGCAGGGTGCCTGCTTTGCGGGCCGCGGAGCATCACATGAACACTCATGACGAGCTTGCCATAAAGCGTGAAAAGGTCGCGTGCTATCTTCGCCAGCACGAGCTTGACGCCGTGCTGTTGAGCCGGCGTTGCAACTTCTCCTGGTACACCTGCGGCGCCCACAATTACGTCTCGCATGCCTGCGAGGTGGGCAACAGCCACCTGCTGGTAACGGCTGATACGGCGAAGGTGCTGACCAACAACATCGAGTCCACCCGGCTGAGCCACGAGGAGCTTCCCGACGGCATCGAGGTCAAATCGTTCGCGTATTTCGACGCCGAGCAGCAGGCCGAATTCCTTTCCGGTGAGCTTGGCTCAATGCGCATCGCGGCCGATGCGCCGGTGGCGGGGCTGGACCTGCCCCCGCTGGAGGCCGACTTTGACCGGCTTCGCTGGACGCTGACCGATTCGGAGATAGCCCGCTACCGGGAACTGTGCGGGGATACTGTCGCGGCCGTCGAGTCGGTCGCCCAGTCCGCCCGGCCGGGACAGACCGAAAACGAGCTTGCCGGGCTGCTGGCCTGTTCGCTGCGTTCGGTGGGTTCGGTGCCGTGGGTCCTGCTGGTAGGCGGCGACGCCCGCGCCCGTTCGCTGCGGCATCCGCTGCCGACGGATGCGGCCGTGCGGGAGTATTTCATGCTGGTCGCCGGCGCCGAACGGGGCGGTCTGGTGGCGGCCTCGACGCGACTGGCGTGTTTCGGCGACGTCCCGGATGAGCTGTCGGCCAGGCACCGGGCGGTTGTTACAGTGGATGCGGCGCTTACCGGCGCGACCCGGCCGGACGCGACGCTGGGGGAGATATTCGACATCGCCCGCGAGGCCTACGCCGACTTCGGCTTCGCGGATGAGTGGCGGCTGCACCATCAGGGCGGGTCCATCGGCTACCAGCCCAGGGAAAAAAAGGCAGCTCCCGGCGATGAAACGCCCGTACTCGCCGATCAGGCGTTCGCATGGAACCCGTCAATCGGCGGGACCAAGTCGGAGGTTACGGTCATATGCCGACAGGACGCGACCGTTCCGCTGGAAGGGCCGACCGACTGGCCGAGCATCGTCGGCGAGTGGAAGGGCTGCAAGGTCCGCCGGCCGGGGATACTCGCCATCTGACAGGATGGATTTGCCTCTGACCCTTGCCTCCTCGCGCCGCCCTGGGCGGTTATCTGTGAATCCTTCCTTTCGGCGGGCACGAGACGCCGGGCGCTACCGACTAAGGTGGTCTGAATAGTCGTCACGGACGATGTCTATCGGCGGCAAGGCGTTGAGGAAGTGTCGGCCGTAGGGCTTGGTCTGTATGCGGTGGTCCAGCACCGCGACGATGCCCGTATCGGTGGTAGAGCGGATGAGCCGGCCGAAGCCCTGCTTGAACAGGATAATCGCCTCCGGCAACTGGTAATCGGTGAAGGGGTTGCCGCCTTTTTCGCGAATGGCTTCGATGCGGGCCTCGACTATGGGCGCATCGGGCACCGCGAAGGGTAGCTTGGTGATTATCACGTTAGACAGCGCCTCTCCCGAGACATCCACTCCCTGCCAGAAGCTCATCGTGCCCAGGAGTATGCACCGGCCGCGGTCTCGGAAGCGCTGGAGCATCTTGCTCCGAGGCAGGTCCAGTCCCTGGACGAGCAGCTCGTAGTCATGCTCGTCGCGGAAATCCTCCAGCGCCTCGGCTACGGTGTTCATCAGCGAGTAGCTGGTAAACAGAACGAAGCACCGCCCTTCGGTCTTCTGTGCGAAGTGGGCTATGGCCTCGGCCGCCCGCGGCGCGAACGTGGCCGAATCGTTGGGGTTGCCCAGGTTGGTCTGTATGTAGAGCTTGGCCTGTCGGCGGAAGTCGAACGGGCTTTCCAGCAGCAGTTCACGCCCCTCCTCCATGCCTAGCCGTCCGCGGATGTAATCGAAGCCGTGACTGCCGCCGCGGCTGGTCGCCAGCGTGGCGCTGGTCAGAATGGCCGATCGCACGGCGTCAAAGACCGTCTGCCGCATTATCGGAGCGACGTTGATAGGCGAGCACGAGAGGGACACCAGAAAACCGCCCCTCTGGCGGCGGCGCTGCACCCAGTATGCGTGATCCTCGCGGCTCTGGGTCAACAGGGCGTCCAGCGTATCGGCCGTCTCCCTGCATCGCCGCTCGTGTGCGGCAAGCTCCATGGCGGTTTCGGGGTCTTTATTGCCCTTTCGTCCGGCGGCGAGCTTGCCGGCAAGCTCGCGAAGCGCCGGCGATGCGTCGTTGGTGACTATGCCCGGCCGGCTTATCCGCCCGCTGCGAGTGACGCCTTCTCCGGTGTAATTTCCCAGCGACGAGAAGAAGTTGTCGGCCGCAGCCGTCGCTCGCCGGGCCGCGGCGATGGCCTCGCGGTCTTTCATCATCGCCAGCAGCCCGCGGTCGTTGCGCTCGTTGTAAAGCTCCCGCAAGAGTCCCTGAACCGCGGATGATGAGATGCTGGTGCCGAAGTGGTCGCCGGCGACCCGCTCCAGAGTGTGGGCCTCGTCGAGCACGACGCAGTCGTAGTCTCCCAGCAGCGTCGCCTCCTCCGGCAAGGCCAGGTTGGAAAAGAAAAGCGCGTGGTTGACCACCAGTATGTTCGCGGCGTGCATCTTCCTGCGGGCGGCCTGGAGGTGGCATTTGGGGTAGTAGCGGCACTGGCTTCCCCGGCACATGCCCCTCTCGCTGCGTATCTTCCGCCAGAGGTCCCCGTCCACGCGGAACTCGATGTCCTGCAGCGACCCGGCCTCTGTCTCCATTGCCCAGTCGCAAAGCCGGTCGAGCTGGCGGTCCTGCCGGTCTTCGGCAAACAGCCGGGAGCGGTTCTTCACCGCCATCGACATCCTGCGGAAACAGATGTAGTTGCTCCTGCCCTTGCCGAGCACGGCGGCGAAATCGTGTGGCATGACCTCGGACAAAAAGGGCAGATCCCTGCTTATAAGCTGTTCCTGAAGTGCGATGGTGTAGGTTGAGACGACGATTCTGTGTTCGGCCTCGGCCGCCCGGATAATGGCCGGGACCAGATAGGCGAAGCTCTTGCCGACCCCGGTACCGGCCTCGGCCATGAGGTGTTCGCCTTCGTCAAAGGCCGAGGCGACCGCAGAGGCCATTTCCAACTGCTCGCCGCGGTGTTCGTAGGCGCTCAGACGCCGGCTTATCGCCCCGCCCGGCGCGAGGATGTCTAAGGCCGATACGGGCATTGCGGGGCGGTAATGGCGGTCTCGTCGGTCGGCCGCACCGGGTCAGTGAATCGGCTGGCGAACTGGAGGATGAACCAGATGGTGATGGTCAGTGTGGCGAAGGTGATAATCGTCGCCAGTATGGTGATGAAGGTGCGACCACGGACCACGGTCGATCGCATGGATGATACGATGCGGTCCTTGGCCAGCGTCAGCATCGCCAGCATTACCGCCGCTACGGTCGGCCAGATGCTTATGGAGTGGATGCCGCTGTAGATGAACACCCCCCGGCTGACCTCTTCGCCGCTCTGGAGCCGGTGAAGCATCTCGCCGTTGACTTCGACGACCTTCCCGTTGACCGCCTCGCCACCGATGAAGACGTAAACCAGCGTGTAGGCGAAGAAGTTCGCCAGTCCCAGCACTATCACCCAGATGCAGATCCTGGTTCGAAGGTCCATGGTCGGCTCTCGCAACGTCCTCTGCGAACGAATGTAAACCGCAAGCCCAGCCGGCGTCCACAGTAACTTGCCCGCCGTGCGCCTCCACGAGGCGGTTTCTTTCGGCGTTCCGGCCGCATAAAGTATGCGCTGCACAGACCGAAAGGAGAAGCCGATGATACGGCTGTACTGGAAAAATGCCACGGATAAGGCCATCAGCGCCGAGCATGGGATTACCGGCTCTGACCTGGCCGTCGTCGAGCCGAGGGTTCAGCACGCTTTAAGGAGCGTCCTCGAACGGGCCGCCCGCGGCGAGCCGAGCTACGTCGAACTGCCCGTCAACGCCGTATTCCGCCAGCAGGTGCGGGAGATGGTCGAAAAGTTCCGCGACAACACCACCGACATGGTTGTCCTCGGCATCGGCGGAAGCGCCCTGGGCAACATCGCGCTTCAGCAGGCGCTGAACCCGACGACCTACAACCTGCTGTCGGACCGAAAGCGCGGCGGTCCGCGGCTGTTCGTGCTGGACAACGTTGACCCGGCGATGGTGGACGACGTTCTCAAGCTGCTTGGCCGCCGGCTGAACACCACGTTGTTCAATGTCATCAGCAAGAGTGGTGAGACGGCCGAGACCGCCTCGCAGTTCATGATCGTCCGCGAGATGCTGCGCAAGCGCCTGGGCGATGGCTTCGCCGATCGCATCGTCGCCACCACCGACACAGAGAAAGGCACGCTGCACGACATAGCTTCCGCCGACGGCTATGCCATGCTGCCTGTGCCGGCCGGTGTCGGAGGCAGGTTCAGCGTGCTCTCGCCGGTGGGGCTTTTCTCTGCCGCCATGTGCGGTATAGACATCGACGCGCTGCTCGCCGGCGCCGCAGCCATGAAAAAGCGGGTCGAGACCGACGACTGGCAGGTAAATCCCGCGGCGGTGCTGGCCGCGATCAAGTACATCGCGTACGCGGTCAAGGGCAAGCCCATCCACGTAATGATGCCTTATTCCAACCGGCTGTACGCCCTGGCCGACTGGTACCGCCAGCTATGGGCCGAGTCGCTGGGCAAGAAGACCGACCGCGACGGCCAAGAGGTGTTCGCAGGACCCACGCCGGTTAAGGCGCTGGGCGCCACCGACCAGCACAGCCAGGTGCAGCTCTATCGCGAAGGCCCGAACGACAAGCTGTTGGTGTTCCTGGAGGTCGAGAGCCACCCGGTTCGGCGTCGCGTGCCGGAGGTGTTCGAGGATGTGCCTGGACTTTCGTACCTGCGAAAGCAAGACCTCGGCAAGCTGCTCAATGCCGAGAAACGCGCCACCGAGTACGCCCTGGCCGCCTCGGACCGCCCGAGCGTTACCATCCGCTTCAACAACATCACGCCGCAGACCGTGGGCGAGTTCATCTACCTGTACGAGTTCACCACCTCGCTTACCGGCGAGATGCTGAACATCGACGCCTACGACCAGCCGGCCGTCGAGCTGGGCAAAAAGGCCACCTTCGCACTGATGGGCCGAACCGGCTACGAAGAAACCGCCGCCGAGATAAAGCCCTTTGCCAGGACGGACAAGAAGTATCTGGTGTGAGTGTGCCGCCAGGACTGAAAGCCGCTGCTGATTGTCCGTAGCGGGTCTGGTGGTTAGAATCCGCAGTTTCTCAAAGGATCAAGGAGCATTCGCGTGGTACATCGCGTAGAGATACGGACGGCGGAGGGTTTTTCCGATCCCCATGCCGAGGGCGTGGCCGGCGAGATTCGCGAGCTTGGCATAGAAGGCGTCGAGCGGGTTGAGTCGGCGAAGCTGTTTTTCCTTTACGGCGATCTTGGCGCCGACGACGCCCGCCGGGCCGCACAGGAGTTGCTGGCCGACCCGGTTACGCAGCGATTCGAGCTTTTCTCGGCCGAGCGCCCCGAAGAGGTCGGCGGCTCGCAGCCAGCCGGCGCCGTCGTCGAGGTGCACTTGAAGCCCGGCGTGATGGACCCGGAGGCGGCGTCGGCCGCGGCCGCGATAGGCGACATGGGGCTGTCGGTATCCTCTGTCCGCAGCGGCAGGCGCTACGAGCTTTTCGGTCAGGTCTCGGAGCCGCAGCGCGAGGCGATAGCCCGCAAGCTGCTGGCCAACACCGTCATAGAGGATATCTACCAAGAGCCGCACACGCCGCCGGAGGTCCACGGTGAGGACTACAAGCTCAACGTCGCCGAGGTGCCCATCCGCGAGCTGGACGACGGCGGGCTGGAGCGCCTCAGCCGGGACGGCGACCTGTTCCTGAACCTGACCGAGATGAAGGCGATTCAGGACTACTATCGCCGCATCGGCCGAGAGCCACGGGACGTGGAGCTTGAGACGCTCGCCCAGACCTGGTCGGAGCACTGCGTGCATAAGACCTTCCGCAGCGACGTACGCATCCGCGACTCCGACGGGAACCTGGTCGAGGAGATCCCCAACCTCATCAAATCCACCGTCTTCGCGGCCACCGAGAAGCTCAATAAGCCCTGGTGCATCAGCGTTTTCAAAGACAATGCCGGTGTCATCGACTTCGACGGCGACACGGGCATGGCCGTTTGCTTCAAGGTCGAGACTCACAACCACCCCTCGGCCATAGAGCCATACGGCGGCGCCTCTACCGGCATCGGAGGCGTGGTCCGCGACCCGCTGGGAACCGGGTTGGGTTCCCGCCCGGTGGCCAACACCGACGTTTTCTGCTTCGGCCCGCCCGAGATGCCCCACGACGACCTGCCCACCGGCGTGCTGCATCCGCGGCGGGTGATGCGCGGCGTGGTCGCCGGCGTCCGCGACTACGGCAACCGCATGGGCATACCCACGGTCAACGGGGCGGTGTACTTCGACGAGAAGTACCTCGGCAACCCGCTGGTGTTCTGCGGGACCGTGGGCATCCTTCCCCGCGATATGAGCTTCAAACGCGTCCGTCGCGGCGACGCGATAGTGATGGTCGGAGGACGGACCGGCCGCGACGGCATACACGGAGCGACATTCAGCTCCGGCGAGCTTACCCACGCCCACGAGACCGAGTTCTCCCACGCCGTGCAGATAGGCAACGCCATCACCGAAAAGAAGATGATCGACACACTGCTGGCCGCCCGCGACGAGGGGCTTTACACGGCTGTCACCGACTGCGGCGCCGGCGGGCTTTCCAGCGCCGTCGGCGAGATGGGCGAGCCGGTCGGTGCGGAGGTGCACCTGGAGCGCGTGCCGCTGAAGTATCACGGGCTGCGATACGACGAGATATGGATCTCCGAGGCCCAGGAGCGGATGGTGCTGTCGGTGCCGCCGGAAAACGTGGACCGCATCCTTGAGGTGTTCGGCTCCGAGGGCGTCGAGGCGACCGTGCTGGGACACTTCGGCGCAGACGAGCGCAAGTTGCGGCTGTTTTACGAGGGGACTCTCGTCGGCGAGCTGGACATGGAGTTTCTGCACGATGGTCTGCCTCGTCCGGTCAAGACCGCTCTGTGGGATCCTCGGACGAAGCCGTCGCCGTCACCGGCCCAAAGGGACAACTACAACGACGTTCTGCTGAAAATCCTCTCCATGCCCAACGTCGCCAGCAAGGAGTGGATAATCCGTCAGTACGACCACGAGGTGCAGGGCGGAAGCGTCATCAAGCCACTGGTCGGGGCCGCCGGAGACGGTCCGGGTGATGCGGCCGTGGTCCGCCCGTTGCTCGAAAGCCAGAAGGCCCTGGTGATATCCTGCGGCATGAACCCCCGGCTGGGCGAACTGGACGCCTATCAGAGCGCACTTCACGCCGTGGACGAGGCAGTCCGCAACAGCGTCGCCGTCGGCGGCGACCCGGACAAAACCGCCATACTCGACAACTTCTGCTGGGGCAATTGCAACAAGCCCGACCGCATGGGTTCGTTCGTCCAGGCGGCCAAGGGCTGCCACGACGCCGCCCTGGCCTACGGGACGCCTTTTATCTCCGGCAAGGACTCGCTGAACAACGAGTTCGTCACCGACAGCGGCCAGACCATCGCCATACCGCCGACGCTGCTGATATCGGCGATAAGCATCATCGAAGACGCCTCCCGCTGCATCACCGCCGACTCCAAGACGCCCGGCGACTATCTGTTCCTGCTCGGCCGGACGCAGCCGCAACTCGGCGGCAGCCACTTCCTGGCGGCCGAGGGGCTTGAAAGCGGCAACGACGTGCCACCGGTGGATACCGCAACCGCCGCCAAGCTGTTCCGCGCGGTGCACTCGGCCGTCAAGGCCGGCTGCGTCGCGGCCTGTCACGACCTCAGCGAGGGCGGGCTTGCCGTGGCGGCCGCCGAGATGGCTTTCGCCGGAGACAGGGGCATGGAGCTGGACCTCTCGGCCGTTCCCACGGAGGGCGATGTCCCCGACGCCGCGAAGCTTTTTGCCGAGTCGGCCGGTCGGCTGCTGGTGGAGGTTGCACCGGAGAAGTACGACGCGTTCTGCCGCCTGGTGGCCGACTGCCCGTTCGGCGAGGTCGGACGGGTTACGGAGTCGGCCCGTATCGTCATCCGCGGTCAGGGGGGCGAACTGATAGACCTGCCGGCGGCCGAGGCAAAGGCCGCCTGGCGTAGAACTTTCGATTGGTAGTGCCGCCGGGTGTCTCGCCGCATTCGCCAAAAAACCGGCAGGGATGAACACGGATAAACACGGACATGAGAATGCTCCGAACGGTGAGACCGGCCGCTTGAACTCCGACAACCACGTCAATACGGCTGCTCCGTGTTGCCTGGCTCTCATATAGCAACTGCGTTCATCCGTGTTTATCGCTGCCACGAGCCATGCTGTAGCGGCTGAGTACAAATTCAGGCGGTAACCAAGCCGCAAAGGAGAAATCCATGAGCATCCAGGTAACGTCCATCACGGATACAGGCGCGCAGCAGGAACGGCTGTGCACAAATGAGATTCAGCATGCGATCGACCGCGCGGCCGAGGCGGGCGGCATCGCATACATCCCGCCGGGGCAGTGGATAAGCGGAACGTTGCGGCTGCACAGCGGCGTGACGCTGCATCTGCATCCGGCGGCCGTGTTGAAGGCCAGCGGGGACATCACCGACTTTCCGGAAATACCACGCCGCGGGACGACGAAGACCGACCAGTCGCACCACTTCATCTTCGCCGAGGAGGCCGAAGATGTTGTCATCACCGGCGGCGGCACGCTGGACGGCAACGGATACGCATTCTGGGACGATCCCAAGCCGCCCATGCCCTGGTACCGCGCCAAAAAGCCCCGTGTACATCCGATGCTGGAGTTCCGCCGCTGCCGCCGGCTCCGGCTGGAAAACGTCCGAATCGCCAACAGCCCCGGCTGGACGGTCCACCCCTACTGCTGCGACGAGGTGACGCTGCGCGGAGTCACCGTGGACAACTACCTGTACGGACCTAACACCGACGGTTTCGACATCAACGGCTGCCGCGACGTGTTCATATCCGACTGCAAGCTGACCTGCGGCGACGACCCCATCGTCATCAAGGCCACCGCCGATGCGCGAAGCTCCGAGCGGATACTCATCAACAACTGTGTGGTGCGGACCAACTGCATAGGCGTCCAGCTCGGCCAGGAGACCGAAAGCGGCATCCGGCAGGTGACGGTCAGCAACTGCGTGATGCACGACTGCGACCGGATGTTCGGAATTGGCATCTGGGCGGGCGGAGTCGTCGAGGACGTTACCGTCACCAACTGCACCGGCAACACCCCGGAGGACATGCCGCTTGCCAGACCCATACACATCGAGGTCAAGCAGCACGTCGGCTGGGACGTCCCGCTGGGGCTAATCCGCAACGTGACGATATCCAACTTCGTGGCGCGCACTCGCGGCCGGCTGATACTTGTCGCCCAGGATGGGACCGCCCTGGAGAACGTCTCGCTTCGCGACGTGCAGCTTCGGTACACCGCGCTGGCCGACGCCGACAAGCTCTCGCCGCCGGATGGGGCGACCGGCTCCACCCAGTACGCCAACCGGAATCTCCAGGCCAGGCGACAGAACGCGGCCGTCGTGGTCGAGAACGCCGAGAACTTCCGCCTGGAAGGCCTGCACATTACCTGGCCGGAAAAGCCGGAACTGCCTTACGCGGCCATGTGGGCCAGGCACGTCCGCGGCGGCGTCATCGACGCCCCGCTTGTAAGCGCCTGCGGCGGGCAGAAAGAGCCGTTCCTGCTGGACGATGTGGACGTGGAATTCCGCGGCTCTGCGAGATAGTAACCAGTAACCGGTAGCCAGAAGCAGGCAGGACACATGCTCGGCCCTCCGCTTCAGGGATTCATGTATCCGCGTTTACCCGTGTCCACCCGTGTCCAGCTTTTGACCAGTGCGGCCTGGCTTTCGCCACGGTATTCGTCCTTCGTGATCCTTGTGTGCATCGTGAGCTTCGTGGTGAATCCCTTGCAACCCCTGCATCCCTGCTCAGATCTTCTGCGAATGCGGTCCCCGGGTCGGGCATGTCTGTCCGGGAAAAAAGCTAAGGCGCAGCGGCCTTGATCGCCTTTTCACAGGCGGCGAAGAGTTTTTTCGCGAACTTGTTCGGTGGCTCATCCGACCGCAGCCCGGCGGCCCGGGCGTGCCCGCCGCCGCCGAAGCGCCTGGCCACCTCCGCGACATCCACAAACTCCCGGCTGCGAAGCGACACCCGCGAACCGTTGTCGGTCTCTATAACCAGCGCCGATATCTCCACATCACGAAGCCGCATAGGTTCGTTGACCAGGTCCTCTGTCTCGTTCTCGGTAGCCCCGGAAACCACGAAGTCGGCCTTCCAGAGCACCGACGCCGCCAGCCGGCCTTCGGCGCGAAGCTCCAGGGCGTTCAGCATGCGCATCAGCAGCCGCAGCCGCTCGGGGCGGTCGGCCTGGTATATCTTCCGGTAAAGACGGTCCGGGCGAACGCCGGCATCCATCCAGTCGGCGACTGCCCGCAGGCACCGGCCGTCGGTATTGCTGAACCGCATCCAGCCGGTGTCCGACAGCGCCGCTGCGGCCAGCGCCTCGGCCGTTGTAGCGTCCACGGACCAGTCCAGCGACTTAAGCATCTCATAAATCATCACGCCAACCGCGGCCGCATCCGGCTCGACCCACTGCAGGGAGCCGATCGGCTCACAGTTCTGGTGGTGGTCGATGACCAGCACCTTGTCTGTCTGCTTCTTTAGCTGATCAGCCAGCGGCGCGAGTTGAGCGGATGAACAGGTATCGATCACGACTACCGTGTCCGCCCGCTCCGCCGCCGACCGGAACTGCTCGAAGCCCAGAGGCGATTCGCCCTCCAGCAGGAAGCGGTACCTCCTGGCTATGTCGTCTCCGGCGACAACGTCGGCGGTCTTTCCGGCGGCGCGAGCCGCCCGCGCCAGCGCCACCATGGAGCCGAGGGCGTCGCCGTCAGGGTGGATATGCGTGACCACAACCATCCGCTCGGCGCCGGCGATGCGCTCGGCCATCCCTTGCATGTCAGTGTTGGCATGTTTCGCGCACACGCTGCACATCCTCCGCTATCTGTCGCTTCAGTTCCTCTATGCCGGCGAACTTGCGCTGGTCCCGCAGGCGTCGAAGGAACCACAGGCACATCTGTTCGTCATAGAAAGTGCCCTCGGCGTCTATCAGAAACGCCTCCACCACTCTAGGCGCCGGTCCGAGCGTGGGCTTGGTCCCGACACTGACGGCCGCGGCGAAGGCCCGGCCGGCAATCTCCGCCCTGCCGGCGTACACGCCGTCGGCCGGCACGACGAACTCGCCCGGCTCCAGGTTGGCCGTGGGAAACTCCAGCACCCGCCCCTGGCCGGCGCCGTGGACGATTTGACCGTACATCGCGAAAGGCCGGCCCAGGCACTCGGCCGCTTCCTCGACCCGGCCGCCCGAGACCAGTTCCCTGACCAGCGTACTGCTTATGCGCCGCTGCTGGTCGTCGATATCCACGGTGGCCGGCTCCGCTATGTGCACCTCAAAACCATACCGCCGGCCCAGTTCCCGGAGCATGTCAGGGTCGCCTTCGCGCCCGCGCCCAAAGCGAAAATCCGGGCCTTCGATAATCACAACGGGTCGCATCGGCCACACCACGCCGCGGATGAACTCCTCGGCGCTCATCGCCAGCAGCTCCTCGTCCGGACCGACGACCGCGACGGCGTCGGCCCCCGCTTCGACAAGCAGGCGGAACCTCTGCCGAGGCGGCATCAGCAGCGGCGGGGCCTGCCCGGGCCGGAGAACGCTGTCCGGCAGAGGGTCGAAAGTCATCGCCACCACCGGCGCGCCGCTGGCCGGGGACCGCGATTTCGCGATGCTCAGCATCCGCCGGTGGCCGAGATGTACGCCGTCGAAGTTGCCCACGCTCAGCGCGCAGCCGTGCAGATGCGGCGGAACGTCGGCACCGGGCGAGAGCCGGATCACTCTGTCGTCTGAACCGGTCATTGTTGAGCGAGACAGTGTAGCGACCCCGGCATCAGGCGACAACGCCGGGTGCGATCGTGTATTCGTGTGGGTGGAGATTTCGTGCTTCGGATTTCGGGTATTCCGCAAGGATATCCGTGCCGCAGGGCCTCACAAAAAGCAGGGATGCAGGGGATGCACGGGATGGTTGTTAAGAAAAAACAGCGGCCTGCGCCCCGGGGTTTCGAGCTTCGTGCTTCGGATTTCGGATTTGTTTCGTTTTTCGAGTTTCGTATTTCGGATTTACTCCGGATTTGCTTCGTGTCAGTGCGCCACAACCAGCGGGACACCGCCGGTCGGCGAAGGCACAAGCTCTATCTCCACGCCGTAGGTCTCCCGGAGGATATCCTCCCGGACGACCTCGTCCGGACGCCCCGAGGCCACCACCCGGCCGTCGCGCATCAGCGTAAGCTCATCGGCGAAGCGGGCGGCGAGATTCACGTCGTGACTGACGCACACCACCGCCATCTTCCAGTCGTGCGCCAGGCGGCGCATCATCCGGTAAATCCTGAGCTGATTGGCGATGTCCAGATGGCTGGTCGGTTCGTCCAGCAGGCACACCTGCGGCTGCTGGGCAAGCGCCCTCGCTATCATCGCGCACTGGGCCTCTCCGCCGGACAGCTCATCCAGAGTCCGCGGGGCGAACTGTGTTGTGTCGGTCATCTCCATCGCAAGCTCAGCGACCTTGCGGTCCTGCTCGCCTGTCATGCCCAGCACGCCGGTATGTGCGTACCGGCCCATCAGCACCAGTTCCCGCACGGTGAACTGAAACGCCGATTGGGGCAACTGTGGAACGTAAGCCATCATCCGCGCCAGCCCGCGGCGCGAGTACCTCGAAAGCTCCCGGCTGTCCAGCAGTATCTCGCCCTTGTGCGGCTGAAGTTGTCCCAACAGGCATCGCAGCAGCGTGGTCTTGCCGGAGCCGTTGGGGCCAAGCACGCAGGCCAGCTTGTCCGCCGCGGCCGTGAAGCTCACGCCCCGGAGCACCGGCACATCACGGCTGTAGGCGAACTCCACATCCCGCAACTCCAGGATGTGCTCCCGCCGCTCGACCGTCGCGACGTCCGGCCGCCCGCTCATATGCGCGCCCCCCTGAACCTGCGTCTGAGCAACACGATAAAGAACGGCCCGCCCGACAGCGCCGTCAGCACGCCGACCGGTATTCGACTCACGCCGATAAGCGGTCCGGCGGTCCTGCAGAGCATCTCGGCGCCGGTAAGCAGCATCGCCCCGGCGATACCACTGACGAAAATCAGCCGGCGGTGGTCCGGACCGACCGCGAGCCGGCAGATATGCGGGACTATCAGGCCCAGAAAACCGATCGGTCCAGCTATCGCCACGGCCGCGGCCGTCATCAGCCCCACAAAGACGAACACCTCCACCCTCAGCCGCTGTACCGCCACGCCGGCCGAGACCGCCACTTCGTCGCCAAGCCCAAGCGTGTTGAGCGCGGATGAGCGAACCAGCAGCATCAGCCAGCCGGCAAGCACGCACGCCGCACACGCGATAAGCAGCGGATGCGATACCACATCCGGTATCGAACCCATGCCCCAACTGACGTAGTCGGCGATGACATACGGCTCGACATAGAGGAAAATCGTCAGCATTATCGCGCCGTTGAAGGCGTTTACGATTACGCCGGAGAGTATCAGCGAGTAAGGGTCCAGCCGGCCTCTGTGCTGGGCGACGCCATAGACCACCGCGCAGGCGGCCATCGCCCCGACAAAGGCAAGCCCGGGCAGCCCCAGCCACTGCGGCAGCAGTCCCCCGCCGGCGGCACCCAGACCCAGCAACACTCCCACTCCGGCGCCGCTGGATATCCCCAGGATATACGGCTCGGCCAGCGGGTTCCGCAGCAGTCCCTGCAGGGCCGCCCCGCCGGCGGCCAGGGCCGCTCCCACCACCGCCGCCGCCAGCAGCCGAACCAGCCGCGCGCGCCAGAGCGTGCGCAGCCGAGCCGGGCGGGCGGCCGCCTCGGCGCCGGCAAGCTCCGGGTGGACCATCTCCGCCAGCCGCTCGGCCTTGGAGGCCAAATCCAGCGTCGGAATCGACCATGACGGGTCGGTCACAACGAACACCCTGCCCGCCTCGGCCGCGGGCAGTTGGTCCCACGCCAGCCAGTAGTCTCGCGCCTCGTCCGGGTCGCCGGTCAGCGACTGGCAGACTATCACATCCGGACGGGCCGCGAATATGTGGTCGATGTGCGTGTCATTCCATCTCTGCCGTCCGGGGATGTCCGCGCCGGCGTTGACGCCGCCGGCGACCTCGATCATGTCGGCGATGAAGCTGCCCTGCCCGGCGACCACTGGCCTGTCGGTGCCCATGACAAACAGAACGCGAGGCCGGGACAGCCCCTCGACCATCGACAGCACGGCCCGGAGCCGGTTGTGGAATTCGCCGATATGCGGCTCCGCCAGGCCCGGCCGGCCCGTCAGGCGGGCGAGGGTCTCGGCCGCTGTGGGGACATGTTCAAGCTCCTCGATAACTATCCGCTCAACACGGACCTCCGGGGCGATATCCCGAACCCCTGCAAACCGCTCCGGACGGCTCTGGGTTACGATCAGGTCCGGGGCAGCGTTCAGCAGGGCCTCGGAACTGAAGTTCTGGGCATCGCCGAGGCGGGGGCGCTCCACACCCTCAGGCAGGGAGCAGAAATCCGTCACGCCCACGACCTTGTCGCCGAGGCCGATCTCGAATGCGATATCCGTCAGCGCCGGCGAGAAGGTGATTATCCGGCGGGCCGGGCCTTCGTCGGGCGGCGTCCGCGGCGCACGGTCGCGGCAGCCGATTATCAGAATCGACAACGCAACCCAGAAGACGATATGGTGTTTCATCTGTACATGCCCGGTGGACGGTTCCGCCTTGGGCATGCTAGAATAGCATCCGATGGGTGTCAAGCACGACGCCCCCCGACAGCCGGAGGCGCAGCAATGGCAAAAGAAGGTTTTATTCAGAAACTGACCGGGAAGCTGAGCGGGAGCAAGGGAAAGTCAAAAAGTCCCAAAAAGCCCGCCAAACAGCCACCAACCAAACGTCCGACGGAGCCGCCGAAGGATACGGCAAAAGATACGCCAAAGGATAAGGCGAAGGATACGACGAAGCCATCGCCGGAGAAGCCACCGAACGATCTGTCACAGCAGCAGCGGGAAGAGCCGAAGTCCCGGACCGCCGACGACCCGCCAACGGCGCCGCTGCCGATCGGGGAGGTGGACAGCCCCAAATCGGATCCCGACGACACAGCGTACGAGCATATCCTGCAAATGGATGACCAGGCGTCGGACACGGTTGAGCAGGCGCCGGACAAGGATGAGAAGGCGTCGGGATGGGATGAGAGGACGTCCGATAAGGACGAGCAGACGCTGGAACCTGTGCCGGACTCCAAAGAAGAGGAACAAGAACCCGAAGCCCCGAAGGAGCAGACACCTCAGGGCAAACAGAGCGAACCGATGAAAAAAGGTGGCGTGTTCAGGAGTTCAAACAAGGCGATGGCCGAGGCGGTGGACGCCCAGCAGCGGCAGGTGGCCGAGCTTGTCGAGCAGGTTCGGACGATGATCGAGCGGACCGACCGGGCGCTTGAGCAGCCGAATGTCCCAGAGGACCTTCCGCCGCAGATGCGGGAGGCGATTGACAACATCACCGAGCAGAACCGCCGTCTGTCGGAATCGCTGGAAAATATCGCCTCCGAGAACCGCCGTCAGGGCGACACGCTGGATGAGGTTCGCACCGCGCTGACCGGACGCCAGGACGATCAGCTCACCGAACAGGTCAACGCGCTGTCGAGTTCACTTGAAGAGCTGAAAAGCTCGGCCCAGGCAACGACTACACTGCTCAAGCAGGTCCGCGATCGGCTGCTTGAGGCCCACGAGAAGCTGACTAAGAGCGTGAATCAGCACGTTTCCCGGATAAACCGCATGTTCATGGTGATGGTGGCCGTAGGTGTGCTGGCGGTCGTGGCCCTGGCGGTAATCGTGATTCTCAACTAAGGGTTTGCGGCTTAGCCCTTTAGAGGCCGAGCATTACCGGTCGGCGGAACAACAGGTGGATTCGTGGCGGCGGTGCGTGGTTTTACTGCGCTTCCCTCATGGCCGGGGGGAGGAAATCCGGCAGGTCCCAGGCGGTCAGGGACACCTCGCCTAGCTGGTCCGCGCCGTAGTCGCCGGCTCGGCCGTGGACCCACGCGGCCAGGCAGGCGGCCTCGAAAGCAGTCAGCCCCTGCCCGATCAGCGCAGCGACCAGACCGGTCAGCACATCACCGCTGCCCCCGGTGGCGAGGCCGGGATTGCCGGTGTCGTTGACATATATCCGCTCGCCGTCGGTAACAACCGTACCGGCGCCCTTCAGCAGCAGCACCGGCGGCGGCTGGTCCGGGGCCTGCTCGGTCCATCGCCTGGCCGACTCGATTGCGGCACCGTCACGGTCGGACTGTATCCGGCTCATATTCAGTCCCGTCAGCCGTGCGAACTCCCCCGGATGCGGCGTCAGCACGGCCGGGCACTTGCGAGCCGCCGGCCAGTCGGAAAGATTCACGAGGTTGTTCAGCCCGTCGGCGTCGATCACGACCGGCCGGTCCTGGGAAAGCAGCGCCTGGATGATGTCGCGCTGCGGATTTCCTACGGCCAGCCCCGGCCCGACGGCAAGCACATCCGCCCGATCGGCCGCTTCCAGCACCTGTCTGACGGCCGAACGGTCCAGCTCGCCGTCAGCGTCGCAGGCCAGCGGCAGGGACGTAGCGCAGGGGCATAAGCCGGCAACCGCAAGCTGCACCGACGACGGCGCAGCGACGCGGACCAGCCCGGCGCCGCCGCGGAAGGCGGCGTTGGCCGCCAGCGCCGGCGCACCTATCATCCCTCGCGACCCGCCGACTATCAGCACCCGCCCGAAGCTGCCCTTATGGGCATCGGCGGGCCTGGCCGGCAGTCCCGGAACCGACTTTACTCTCTGACCCTGTCGGCTCATTCGCCGGCATCTCCTTTCCGCCCGGTAAGGGCGCTTATCATCGCGGCGATGTATCCGCCCGCGAAACCGTTGTCTATGTTCACCACGCTGACGCCGGCGGCGCAACTGTTGAGCATCGTCAGAAGCGCCGACAGCCCGCCGAAACTCGCCCCGTAGCCCACCGATGTGGGCACGGCGATTACCGGCACCGCGACCAGCCCGCCGACCACGCTGGCAAGGGCCCCTTCCATACCCGCGACCACCACCACCGCATGCGCCGCCTGTATCGCCTCACTGCGGGCCAGCAGTCGATGCAGACCGGCAACGCCCACGTCATAATGCGTAGTGACCCGCTGGTCCATCGTCTCGGCCGTTACTTTCGCCTCCTCGGCCACGGCCAGATCGCTTGTCCCCGCCGCCACCACCGCCACGTGCCCGGCCGGCTCGGGCGCCTCGGCGGTCCGCAGCATGATCGCCCGCGCCGGCTCGTGATACTCCGCGGAGGGGAAATCCCGCGCCACGGCCTCGTACATCTCGCCCGATGCCCTGGTCGCCAGCACCCGATCGCCGACGGCCGCCAGTTTGGCGAATATCGCCCGGACCTGTTCGACAGTCTTGCCCGGGCAGTAGATGACCTCGGGGAATCCGCAGCGGATCGAGCGGTGGTGGTCCACCGTCGCGAAGCCCATTTCCTCGAACGGCAGCCGGCGCAGACGAGTTACCGCATCGGAGACGTCCAGTTCGCCCCGGGCGACCCGCCCCAGAAGCTCTGTCAAGGCGCTTTCATCCATGGGAGCATTATATCGGCCGAAACGGCGGAGTCACCCCATCGCTTCATCCGCGAACGGTGGCCCTTGCTTCCAGCGACAGGTCGTCGGTGCGTCCCGCCCTGAGGTGGTGATAGCCAAGCCCGGCGATCATGGCGGCGTTGTCGAGGCAGTATCGCATCTTCGGCATCCGAAGAGTGGCACCGAGCTTGCTAGCAAGCTCGGTAAGCGCCTCCCGCAGAGCGGTGTTGGCGGCCACCCCGCCGCCGAGTATGAGCGTCCTGGCGCCGGTCTGCTCGGCCGCCCGGCGAAGCTTGATGCGCAGAACATCCACGACGGCCTGCTGAAAACTCGCCGCCACATCCCCAAGCTCTTGCGGCGACATGTTCTCGGCGCACCTGCCGGCGCCGGGGCCGGCCGGCGGGACATCCCTCACAGCGCCCGGCACGCCGTTGACGTGATACAGCACCGCCGTCTTCAGCCCGCTGAACGAAAAATCCAGCGACTGGCCTTTCAGCAGCGAGCGGGGAAAGTCGATCGCCCGCGGGTCGCCTTCCCGGGCGGCCTTATCGACCGCCGGTCCGCCGGGAAAGCCCAGGTTCAGCATGCTCGCGACCTTGTCGAAGGCCTCTCCGGCGGCGTCGTCGATGGTGCTGCCCAGAAGCTCAAGCTCCGTGGGCGACTCACAGCGATAGAGCGCCGTGTGCCCGCCGGAGACGATCAGGGCGGTGGCGGGATAGTCGATCGGCTCATCGTCGATGGCCGCGGCGTATGCGTGAGCGCAGACGTGGTTGGCGCCGATAAGCGGCTTGCCCCACGCCCAGGCCAGCGTCTTGGCGGCCATCAGACCGACAAGCAGCGAGCCGATCAGACCCGGCTCGTGCGTTACCGCGACGGCCGCCAGGTCCTCCGGCGCGACGCCGGACTCCGAGAGCACCCGTTCGATAGCCGGGTTAATCGCCTCGATATGCGCCCGGGAGGCGATTTCGGGAACCACGCCGCCGAACCGCGCGTGCAGGTCAACCTGCCCGGCCACGGTGTCGGCGACGACTTCCCGTCCGTCGGCCACGATGGCGCAGCTCGTCTCGTCGCAACTGGTTTCCACTCCGAAGACCAGCGTCCGATCAGTCCTCATCCTTATCCTCGCCCAGGTCCGCCCGCTCGCGCCGGCGCAGGAACATACGCTCCAGTCGCAGATCCTCGTTAGCGCCGTGTTCCAGAAGCTCACTCATCGTATCCGGATCCTTCAGAAGCTCGACGGCGCGAGCCAACTGCCTGTCCACCTCCAGGAGCCGCTGCAATTCACTCCGCGTCTGTTCGTCCTGCTCGTTGGCGGGCTTTGTGGCGGGGCCGGGCAGTACCTCCGCCTCATGCCGCAACCGCGTGAGCTGCTCTATCTCGGCGGGCCGGAGCACGACCTCCTCGTGCGGGTCCACACCCCAGACATCGCTTCCGGGCCGGCGTGTAATCGGCCTCGCCCTGCCGACGTAGAACTCCGAGGTGGTCAGGTTTATTTGTCCGACGTCGTCGCCCAGGCGGTACATGCTCTGTATGCAGCCCTTTCCGCGGGTCCGCGTGCCCACCAGCACCGCCCGGCCGTGCATACGCAACGCGCCGGCGATAATCTCGGCCCCGGAGGCGGTGCCGGCGTTTATCAGCACCACCATGGGCACTTCGGGCAGCGTTCCGTCGGCGCGGGCGCGGTAGCGATCCGTCCTGTCGTCGCGATGCACCACCGTCATTATGTCCCCTCCGCGCAGGAACAGGTCCGCGACACCCGACGCCGAGGCCAGGTGCCCGCCGGGGTCGTCGCGCAGATCCAGCACCAGCCCCGTCGGTCGATCGAGCTTGCGAAAGGCGGCGTGAAGCTCCTCGGGCGCCCTGGGGACCAGCTCGCTGAGCCGCAGATAGGCCGGCGCGTCGTCGTCGCCAAGTCGGGTGACCCACTGCCCATCGCCGTCGCGGTACAGCCCCTGGATTATCTCCAGCGGAAACTCCCGTCGCGTCAGGGAGATGGTGTGTGGTTCGAAATCTTTCCGGGCGATTGTAAGCCGTACTGCTTCGCCGGGCCGACCGGCCAGAAGCTCCTCGACCTCCTCCGGCGAAAGTTCGTCAAGGTCGCGCCCGTCCACATCCAGCAGGACGTCTCCGGCCTGTATGCCGGCCCTTGCGGCGGGGGAATCCGGCAGCGGGCCAAGCACCACCGCCTTTCCGTCATGGTAATCGAGGCGTATCCCCAGCCCTCTGGACAGGCCCATAAGCTCATCCTCGAATGCCCGTAGTTGCGTGGGAGGGACATAGCTGGAGAACTCGTCAAGCTGTTCGACCATTCCACGAACAGCCCCGCGGCGAAGGGACCCGGTGTCCGGCTCACGATAGTAGTTGCGGCGAATAAGCGAATAAGCGCGCAGTACGGACTCGAATTCGCCGGTATCCTTCGGCCCTACCGTATGTCGCGGCCGGGTCGCCACCAGCAGCAACATCGCCGCCGTCACCAGAGCCAGCAACCAGATGAGGTTCTTCTTGGGCATTGATTTGGCCCGTCTGCGACGCCGGATATCCGCCCGCAAGACCCTGCCGGCGTTACCGCCGCGCAGAAAAAATGGGCAGGGGCGGATTCGAACCGCCGACACCGTGATTTTCAGTCACGTGCTCTACCAACTGAGCTACCTGCCCGATGCGCCGGCGGATAACATACTACCGCCCGGCCATGCCCTGTCAAGGGCGTCGGCGACATCAATCCTCAATCCTCGCGGGCCCGCCGGAACTCGCCCCTTCGGACAACGTTGTCCGAATCAAACCACTCGAGGGCGGCCGTGAAAATCCGCTGCTGGGCAAGCAGCATCGCGACCTGGTCACGCTCCTGCTCGTAGCCGTCCCGGCTGGCGGGGCGATAGTCGATCCGCTCCAGCACCGACACCGATCGCCTCGGAGGCAGCTCCAGAACCTTCTTTTGCGGCGAATCTCCCTCGACCTGGTCGTTGACTTTCTCAGGGGCCAGCTCGAACGCCCGCTCGACCATGTATCTGAGCACGTTCTGGTCTCCCGCGCGCATCTGCGGGATGCCGCGCCACTCCAGTCCGTAGGTCTGCCGGCTGAACAGACCCGTTTCGAATACGCGGGCACCGGCTTCTTCGAGGGCCTCGGCGAGGTTGTCCTCACCGGCCTCGGCAAAGACCTCCTCGGCTCGGCCGCGGGCGATGTCCATGGCCGAGAGCAGCTTCAGATCGCGCCGGGCGGCCTCGACCAGATCGGCGGGGATATCGTCGATTGTCTCCGCCTCCGGCGGGTCGTGAGCCGTCTGAGTCTCCGAGAGCCGCCACAACAGACGCCCCGTCCGGTCGTCTCGCACAAACATCCGCGGTCCGGTGTCGCCTTCCCTGATGGTCCCCCGCTCCGGGCGGAATGCCTCGGCGTCGAACGCCCTGCGCCACAGACCGTCGCCCGCCTCGCGCGAGGTGTAGGCGTTTCCGAGAATCTCGTGGTTGATCAACCGGGACAGCGACAGCAGCTCGGTCCGCTCCGCCGATACCGGGAACGCATCCATCTCCCTGTCAACCGGGAACAATACGTTTTCCAGTTCGACCGAATGCGCCCAGTTGATTTCGATGTCGGCGTCTTCCTCGTCCATCTCGTCGAGGGCATGCCGCGTGATTTCGTGCAACACATCCTCAAGCGGCGCATCGGTGGTCCGCTCCGCCGGGAGTGTGATTTCCACTTCCGGGTCGATGTAGATATCGCCACGCTGACCCCAAGGGTAGTAGATCGCGTCCAGGTCCGCGGCGTCGGCGAGTATCTCAATAGCCCGGTTCAGCGGCTGGCGGGAGATTCGCACCGTCACCTCGCGCTGCAGCGTTGCATCGGCCGGGCGGGCCATCCGCCGGCGAACCCGAACGTAAGGGTCCGTCTCCGAGTCCGGCGAGACCTCGTCCAGCAGAAATTCGGCCCGTCTGAGCAGGGCTTCCATTTGCGACTCGACCGTCTCTGGCTTCAGTTGCTCTATGATCAGTGGCTCGGCCTCAGAGAAGGTCATCGGCTCCTGGCGATACTCCGTCGGCTCATCCTCGTTGTCATTATCGACCGGGACCTCCCTGACGAACTCGTCGCGGTGCTCCCGCCAGTAGCTGAATACCCTCGTCCGGCTGGGCTTGGCCACCCGCTCGACCACGTCCCTGTCCACAAACAGGTAGGAAACTGCGATGCGGTTGGGCCGACGATATCCGAAGCCGAACTCCTCCGGCGACTGCGCCTGACCGGCTTCGCTGGAGCGGTAGCGGTTGTAGTGAGCGAGTATATCGTCGTCGGTCGGCTCGTCTGTGAGCTCCTCCAACAGGTCGTCGGCCCGGAACTCGCCCACGCGAAGGTTTATCTGCTCAGTCAGATTTCGGTAGGCGTGGCGTAGCTGCGGCTCCGACGGCAGAACGGAAGTCGTAGCGCTGTTGAAGCTCGTGCTGACGGTCAGCCAGCGGGCGACGGCGCCGCGGAGCATCTCGCCGCCATCCTGGCGACGGTCGCCGATCTGGGCCACCAGACGCTCATATTGCGCGCCGGTCAGTCCGATATCCCTGAGGAACTGGTCAACGTCCTGGTCGGTTACCGAAACGGTGCCGCTGTCCTCGGCCTCCTTCAGCAACAGCGCATATGTCAGAGGAACCTCGTTCCAGTCGTTGTTCATCAGCGCCAGGAACTCGGTTTCCGTCGGAATACCCATCATCTGATAGTGCGAGCGGCCCAGGCCGATAATCCTCAGCAGTTCAATGTCGCCATGGGCCTGCACTAGATCGCGCCGGAGCACATCATCCCATCGGCCGGTGCCTATCGGCTCGGTCTCGGGTCGGCGGCGGACAAGCTGCTCAAAGCCCTGAAAGCCGATAAGGAACGTCACCATCAGCACCGCCATGATGATGATGACCAGCTTCTGACGGCGGCGGAAAAACGCAAATGCCATGGTTACTCCCGTAGGGTGCTAGGGTATATCAATCGGGAACGGACGAATACTCCATGATAAACTTCCACGCTTTTTTTGCAAGACCGACGCTACCGGCGAGCGCCGCACTTCGGGCCGATGCGACCGTCCGATGCTGGCGAATGCGTGCGCCAGAACCTATAATGCCAACTTAAAGTCCGTGTTTGTGTGCGGACGTTGCCGCCGCGTGACCGTAACGACCTCCGGTTTCCGGGCCGAAAATGTTCATCCCGATCAAAACCGACTACCAGATGTCGAGAAGGCCGTGGGTGAATTACGCCATCGTCGCGGCCAACATCGTCCTGTATGTAATCGGCCTGAACGGGCAGAATTTCCAGCGGGCGGCCCCGTGGATGCTGCATCCGCACGCACCGACACTGTTTCAGTTCTTCAGCTCCGCCTTCCTGCACGCCAACTTACCCCACCTGCTGGGCAACATGGTATTCTTGTGGGTCTTCGGCAACGCTCTGAACGACCGATTCGGACACGCCGGCTACCTGGCGTTCTACCTGGCCGGAGGTGTGCTCGCCAGTGTGGGCTACGTGCTGCTGGTCGGGCACTCTACGATTCCACTTCTGGGCGCCTCCGGGGCCATATCCGGCGTCACGGGGGCGTATCTGGTTCTGTTTCCAAAGGTCCGCGTCACGCTGCTGGTGTGGATATTCTACTTCATCACCTTCTTCGAGCTTTCCAGCTTGTTCTTCCTGATGTTCCAGTTCGTCTGGAACCTGGTCATGACGCTGGGCCGGCTGGCCGGTCCAGTCGGCGGCGGAGTGGCCTACGCCGCCCACAGTGCCGGATATCTGTACGGTATCGCCGTCGCTGTGGTTCTGCTGACCATCCGCGCCCTGCCGCGGGAGCCGTTCGACCTGCTGAACCTGATCAAAGCCAACCGCCGCAAGGCCCGCTTTCGCCGCATGGTCGCCGAAGGGTACGACCCGTTCTCCCGTGCCAGGCCGAGCATGCGTCCGGGAACCGGACGGATGGGAGGGCCTGACAAGCCCAGCCCGACCTCACAGCAGGAAATGGACCTTCGAAGCCGGATAGCGGAATTGCTCCGCAACCACGACTATCAGTCCGCCGCGGATAAGTATTTGCATCTGTTGCAGTTGTCCGAAGACGCAGTCCTGCCGCAATCACAGCAGCTAGACATCGCCAACCGCCTGATGGCCGACGAGCGCTACCCCCAGGCGGCCGACGCCTATGAACGGCTGCTCAAACACTACCCCAACTACGAAAACAGCGGCGACATCTACCTGATGCTCGGACTGCTCTATGGCCGATACCTACACCGAAAGGACCTGGCCGAGCAGCACCTCGAGCAGGCCGTTGAGCGTTTGCGCGACCAGAAATCCATAGACTTCGCGCACCGGCTGCTCCAGGAGGTCCGTGCGCAACACGAAAGATAGGCCTAGTTTTGACCGTCAGCGGCAGAGAAGCCAGTTATGTTTGAAATACCCGTACCACCCCCGCCGGAGATCCCTGCATTGTGGGCCTGGACGGCCACCGGCGGAGGGCTTGTCGTCGGCACGGCTATGCTGCTCTGGGGCAGACATCTGCACCGGGCCTTTCTGGTGCTCGCCGGCGCGGGGGCGGGAGTGGCGCTGGCGGAGCCGCTGAGCGGGTGGCTGGACTTCAACATCGTGCTGCTGCGAATCGTGCCGGCGGTCGTTCTGGCGATAGTGGGGTTCGTGGCGGCCCGGCTTATCTGGGCGCTGCTCGGCGGCGCTCTTGCGTCGCTTATAACGGCCACGTCGGCCCTGCTGGTGGCGATGTACCGCGCCGGCGCGCCCGTCGGCGAGGCCCCGCCGACCGAGACGCTCGCCGAATGGCCGGCCGAGTCGGCGATGAACCTGTTCAACGCACTCAGCGAAAGCGGCTATCTGCCACTGGCCCTCGGAGGCAGCTTGCTGGTCGGCGCGGCCGTGGCGCTGGTGCTGCTGCTGCGCCCGGTGGCGGGAAGGATAATCATGACGTCCCTGCTGGCGACCGCGGTGCTGATGGGTGCGCTGCTGCTGGCATCGATCAACATCCGCGACACCCTGTGGCAGACCATGTGGGAGTACCCCCTTGTACCGGCGGCCGGGGCGGTGGCGCTGGTACTGCTGGGCTGGATCTGGCAGTTCGTCTGTGCCGGCCGCGAACGCCGCAGCGAGCGGGAAAAGCAAAAGCAGAAGGAAAAAGCCGAAGCCGAGGACGCATCCGCCAGGAAGGCATAGCTACCGGCTGATACGAACCAGGACGGAACCATGTATCCAATGCTCTCGGCATCCCCCGGCGCCGACAATTCGGCGGCGACCCAGCTTATGGAGCAGCTCCTCCATCTGGAGCGACCCTCGCAACAGGAGATGATGAACGCCATGGAGGCGATGGGCGCTTTCCAGGCGATAGTCGTGCTGGCTCTGGGTGTGGCGATACTGCTGAACGGCTGGAAGGCGTTCAAACTCGTGGCGATCCTGAACGCCGCGATAATAGGCGGGCTTCTGGGAACGTACCTCGGCGGGCGGCTGGACGGCGACAATCTGTCGCTCATCGGCGGCATAGCCGGAGGTCTGGTCCTGGCGGTGCTGGCCTGGCCGGCTATGCGCATCGCAATCAGCGTGATGGGATCGATAGTCGGGGCGTCGCTGGGGTACGCCGGGTGGTACTATTCGGCGATGGCGATGGGTCGTGAAGGACTGACCGAGCATGCCTGGGCCGGAGCGCTGCTCGGGCTGGTGACACTGGGCCTGCTGGCTTTTGTGGTATTCCAGTTCGTGGTGATGGCCTTCACGTCCTTTCAGGGCTCGATTATGGCGATTTCCGGGATGATTGCTCTTTTGCTGAAACATCCCGACGTCCGGGATCCCATATACAACGCCCTCATGAACAATGAGTTCCTTCCGCCGCTGGTGGTCGGTGCACCGGCGCTTATCGGCTTCGTGTTCCAGTACGCCGCTCTGGACAAGAAACGCAAGAAGAAGCGCAAGCCCTCCGACAGCGGCGGCGTTTGAGGCCGGCCGGCGAAGAAAGCACCATGAGCCAATGTCCACAATGACCGAGATGCAGGATGGCCGAGAAACCCGACATCCCGAAGCTGTTTGACCTTTCCGGACAGGTGGCGGCCGTCACCGGCGGCTCGCGCGGGCTGGGCAGAGAGATGGCCCATGCACTCGCCGAGGCGGGCGCCGACGTTGTTGTCGGCAGCAGAAACGAGCGGGAAATCCACCGGGCGGCGGAGGAGATATCCGCCGAGACCGGCCGCAATGTCCTGCCCCGGGTCCTGGATGTCACCGACCCCGACAGCGTCGAGCGTTTCGTGGCCACGGCGGCCGAGGAGCTTGGCCGGCTCGACGTGCTGGTCAACAACGCCGGCACAAATGTCCGCGCCCCCATCGAGAAGATCACGGATGAGGACTGGAACACCATCCAGAACGTCAACGTCACCGGCGTGATGCACTGCTGCCGGGCGGCGACCCCGCGGATGGTCCGCGCCGGCTACGGGCGCATCATCAACGTCGCATCGGCCGTGGGGCTTGTCGGACTGCCCCAACGGACCTCCTACGCCGCCAGCAAGGGCGCCGTTGTGCAGATGACCCGCACACTGGCGGTGGAACTCGCCGAATCGGGCGTGACGGTCAACTGCCTGTGCCCGGGACCGTTCGCCACCGAGATAAACCGCCCCCTGCTGGAAGACCCAGAAAAGGCGCGTGTCGTGCTCGGTCGCATACCCATGAACCGCTGGGGCGAGATGCACGAAATACGCGCACCACTTGTGTTTCTGGCGTCACCGTCGGCCGGCTTCGTCACAGGCGCCATCCTGAGCGTGGACGGCGGCTGGGTCGCGCAATAGCGGCTTCGCGGTCTGCCAGCCGCGTAAGAAGCGGTTGACAGGAACGCCCGTGGACCGGTAATATCCTTTGATTCGTTCAAGCCCGAGGGCCGTTCGCCCGACAGGGGAGGACCTTGACGTGGCGAAGAAAAAAAATTCACCGGCGCTTTTTGAGGTAATCGCGCGTGACAGGGAGCGTCAGTCCCAGGCGGGGCTGAATGTCCCGACGTGGATGGGCGGCCGAAAGCAACAGGACTCGGCCGAGGAGCAGTCGTCGCAGGAGTCGCCTGCGCCTCAACAGCCCAAGCAGCCCAAAGCGCCGCAGCAACAGCCGAAGCCGGCGCCCAAGAAGCGGCCGAAGCCGGATGCCGCCCCGGCGGACGGCAAGGCATCGGACGAGCCGATGTTTTCGACCTCCGGCGGACGCCTCCGTGTGTCGCTGAATTACAGTTCGGCTATCATCGCCAGTGTGGCGCTGGTGCTGTTGCTGGGCGCGGCGTTCGCCATCGGCCGAGCTACGGCCGACGGAGACGCCGCGACCGCGGCGGCGACCGGTGTCATTGGCGAGCAGGAAGCCGGCCGGGAAATGGGTAGCGGCGCGGACCGACAGCCGGGCAAACACTACCTGGTAATCTGGGACGCTGACGAAAGCTCCGGCCTGGAGGATGAGGCCGAACGTATCGCCCGGTTCTTCACCGAGCAGGGAGAGCCGGCCGAGGTTACGACACTGGAAGACCGCCAGGCCGGGACGGTATTTGTCGCGGTCTGGGCGCTGGAGGGGTTCGACCGCCCCGACAGCCAGGCAGCGGAAAACTACGCGACTCGAATCCGTGAACTCGGCCGGGAGTACCGGAACCGGCACACGAATATAAGCATTAACCCCTGGTACGCGGAGTATCAGCCACCGGCGCAATAAGGTGGATTTAGTAAATTCGGAGTGGTAAAGATGACACTTGATAGAACACTGAAGGTTCACGGAGCGATGTCGCGGACGCGAAGCGTCTTGACCCGCGCCGAGCGGATAGAGCGGCTGATGGAAGAGGGCGACTTCGACCCGGAAAAGGACGAGCCGTTCGGTCTGCCGAAGATGAAGGTCCGCCACTCCAGGGCGGGCACCAAGAGCAAGAAGGAAAAGACGGACGAGGAAGCCGAAGCCGGCTCAGAGGCCGCGGAATCCGCCGAGGCGGCCGAATCGACCGAAGGCGAATAGGCGCACCTTTCGATAGTCCACAGGCCGCGGGCGCAAGCCGCGCGAACCGGCGGGACATGCCGCCGTTCGCCGTTGCGCCGGCGGCCATTTTCGACCACCCGGCCGAGGAAATCCGATGACACGACCAAGCCACTCCATCGCCGAGCGAATGAGCCGCCTCGACGCATCCGGGATACGCAAGGTCTTCGACCTGGCGGCGAAGATGAAAAACCCCATCAACCTCTCCATCGGCCAGCCGGACTTCGACGTGCCGGAGCAGGTCAAGGAAGAGGCCATCGACGCCATCCGGCGCGGCGAGAACAAGTACACCCAGACACAGGGATCGTCCGCCCTGCTGGACGCGGTGGCCCGCAAGTGCGGGGAGGAACTCGGCTCATCAGACGACCGGGGCTACCTGATTACATCCGGCGTCAGCGGCGGACTGGTCCTGGCGATGCTGACGCTGGTCAATCCTGGCGATGAGGTGGTCTTCACGGACCCGTATTTCGTGATGTACGCTCATCTGACGAATCTCGTCGGCGGCAAATGCGTGCCGGTCGACACGTACCCCGACTTCCGGCCGGATGCGGGAAAAATCGCCGACGCCATCACCGACCGCACGCGACTGCTGATTATCAACTCCCCGGCCAATCCAACCGGCGCCGTTTACAGCCGGACTGAGCTTGAGCAGATAGCCGAAGTCGCCGAAAAGCATGACCTGCTGGTCGTTTCCGACGAGATATACAACGACTTCTGCTACGACGAGCCGTTCGTGTCTATGGCCTCGGTGTACGATAACACCCTGCTGCTGAGGGGTTTTTCCAAGAGCTATGCGATGACCGGCTGGCGGCTGGGCTGGGCGACCGGGCCGAGGCCGGTTGTCGAGCAGATGACCATGCTCCAGCAGTACAGCTTCGTATGCGCTCCGAGCATGGCCCAGGCGGGCGGCGTAAGAGCTATAGGAACCGACGTATCGGAACACGTGGCAGACTACCAACGCAAGCGCGACATCGTCCAGGATATGCTCGGCGAGGCGTTCGGTCTTATCAAGCCGGCCGGGGCGTTCTACGCCTTCGTGCCCGCTCCCGGCGGCGAGGCGACGCCGTTCGTGGAAAAGGCAATCGCCAGCAACGTGCTGATTATACCCGGCGGCGTCTTCTCCGAGCGGGACACGCACTTCCGCATCTCTTACGCCACCGACGACAACCAGCTCCGCAAGGGGCTTGAGATACTCGCGGGTTTGGCGAGCTGACCGACGGGCATTCGAGCACGCGCATGATCGCGTATTGCTCGCCGGCGCTCGGCCGCGCGCCGCCACGAAACAAACCCGGTCACGAGTATGGCACCGCCTGCGGGCCGCGAATACAAAAAAGACCTTGCAAGCCCGCGATGCAGCGACTAAAAGTCCGCCAATCCCCTGTGGGCGAACTATGAAATTTCACCTGGTTGACAAGATAGAGTTGCTGGAGCCGCCGGAGCGGATAGTGACCACGAAGGTCCTCTCGCTGGCCGAGGAGTACTTGGCGGACCATTTTCCCACCTTTCCGGTCATGCCCGGCGTGCTGATGCTTGAGGCGCTGGCGCAGTCGGCGGCGTGGCTGACACGGGTGGTGCAGGACTACTCCCGAAGCATGGTGGTGCTCTCGTCGGCCAGGAACGTGCGTTACGCGAAGTTCGTGGAGCCGGGACAGACCTTCCGTTGCGAGGTGACCGCCCGCGACATCGGCTCGGATCTGGCGAAGTTCACCGGCAGCGGTTTTGTCGGAGACAACCAGGCGGTCTCGGCCCGGCTGGAGTTGCGGTGCTTCAACCTTGCCGACAGGCAAGATTACCTGTCCGGCACCGACGCCGCAATCGTCGAGGACCTTAAGCGGCGATTCCGCCTTGTCGGCGGGCCGCTGGCGATGGGACAGGAAGCGTAGCCGACGTTCGCGGAGCGTTGACTTTGGCCCGTTTATTACCTATATATGAGTGCCTTTTCCGGCATGGCCGCCGGAGGATACCATCCGTGGGCGGTCAGGCCCCGAAGGAGAGATTAGCTAATGCCGATGACTGAACAGGAAGTTCTTGAGAAGGTGCGGGAGACGCTCGTTGAGGCGCTGGGAGTGGACGACGACGAGGTAACGCCGGAGGCGACGCTTACCGGCGACCTCGGCGCCGAGTCCATAGACTTCCTGGACATAGTGTTCCGCCTTGAGAAGGCCTTCAATATCAAGATTCCGCGGGGCGAGCTGTTCCCGGACAACGTGCTCAACAATCCTGAGTTCGTGCAGGACGGCAAGCTCACGGACGAGGGCCTGAAGCAACTGAAGGAACGGATGCCCCATCTGGACCTCAGCGGCTTCGAGCAGGACCCCGACGTCAATAAACTGGCGGAGCTTTTCAGCGTTCAGACGATAATCAACTACGTTCGGGACAAGGTCAACAGCAACTGAGCGACTGTCGGGCATCCCCCGACCCGCCCGGTTTCCTCGCCGCAGTTTCCGGAACGCCCAATGCGTTGGATCTGGATAGACCGTTTTGTAGAGTTCGAGCCGGGCGTCCGGGCAGTCGCCACCAAGAACGTGACGCTCGCCGAGGAGCACCTGCACGATCACTGGGAGGCGTTCCCGGTCCATCCGGCGTCGCTGATCATAGAAGGCATGGCGCAGACCGCCGGCATCCTCGTCGGGCAGGCCCGAGAGTTCTCTGAGAAGGTGGTCCTGGCCAAGATAGCCAAGGCGGAGTTCTCCGACATCGTGGTTCCGGGCGACTGTATAACCTTTGAGGCCATGCTAGAGACCATCGCCGACGAGGCCGCCGTTACCCGCGGGATAGTCAAACGTGGCGGCGAGAAGATCGCCGAAGTGAACCTGATGTTCTCGCACATTGACCACAACTTCGCCGGGCAGAAGTTCCCGAAAGAGAACTTCGTATTCACCGGTCAGTTCCAGCGCATGGTCGAACCGTTTCTGGAGGGGCGGCATGGCTGATCGCCGAGTCGCGATAACGGGACTGGGTGTGGTGACTGCGGCCGGGGTGGGGGTGGAGCCGTTCCGGCAGGCGCTCATGGAAGGCCGAAGCCGTGTCAGGGAAATCGACCTGTTCGACGCGTCGAGTTTTCCCTGCCGCATAGCCGGCCAGATCGACGATTTCTCCGCCCGCAAGTTCGTCCCGAAGAACTATCGCAAAAGCGTCAAGGTGATGGCAAGGGACATCGAGATAGCAGTCGCCGCCGCCGACGCCGCCATACGCGACGCGGGCATTACCACGCAGGGAATCGACCCGGACAATACCGACATAGAGTCGGACCGGCTCGGGTGCAATATCGCCGCCGGGCTTATCAGCACCGACCTAGACGAGCTTGGCATGGCCATCAATACGGCGGTCGCCGAAGGACGCTTCGACATGAAGCTCTGGGGCCAGACCGGCATAAACAACCTCACACCGCTGTGGCTGCTGAAATATCTGCCGAACATGCTGTCATGCCATGTTACGATAATCCACGGCGCCAAGGGGCCGAGCAACTGCATCACCTGCGGCGACGCCTCCGGGCATATGGCCGTGGGCGAGTCGGCCCGGGCCATCGGTCGGGGGGTGGCCGACGTGGTCTTCGCCGGCGGGGCCGAGAGCAAGCTCAACTGCATGGGCATGATGCGCCAGACACTGCTGAATCGCCTCTGCGCAAACCGCAACGACGACCCGGCCGCGGCGTGTCGGCCGTTTGATGCCGACCACGCCGGAACCGTCATCGGCGAGGGCGGCGGACTTTTGATTCTGGAAGACTTCGACCGCGCCCGCGGCCGAGGCGCGCGAATCTACGCCGAGGTCGTCGGCTTCGGTGGCTCCTGCGATCCAGACGGCATGGACGTTACACGCCCCTCGGCCGGGGGGCTGGACGTCGCGGCCCGCAAGGCGATGGCCGACGCCGGCGTGGAACCCGGCGACATCGACCTTATCGTCGCCCACGGGACCGGCGTGCCCGGCGAGGACGCCGCCGAGGCCCGCGCATGGGCCGATGCGATGGGAGATGAACTGGAAGCCACGCCCGCAACCTCGCTTACGGGAATGCTCGGGGCCATGTTCGCCGGCACCGGGGGCGTGGAGCTTTCCACGGCCGCCCTGGCCATCGACGAGCAGGTTGTCCCGCCGACAGTGAACTTCTCCGCCTGTGCCGAGGGGGGCGAGCTGTCGCTTTCGGCCGAACCGCGCCGGGCGGATATCAGCCACGTACTGACCGGAGCGTTCTCCGTCGGCGGCCAGAGCGCAGCGTGCGTTTTGAGACGAGTCGAGGAATCATGAGCCGACGCGTGGTAATAACCGGAATGGGGACCGTTAACCCTCTCGCCCACGACGTGGAGGGAACCTGGCGTGCGCTGCTGGAATGCAAAAGCGGCATCAGCAAGACCGAACTCTTTGACGCATCGACGTTCCCGTCCACTTTCTCGGCTCAGGTGAAGGACTTCGACCTGTCGCGTCACGTGGACAACGCAGAGCGCCACGCCACCGCCGGCAGGCACTGTGGCTTCGCGATAGCCGCGGCCGTCCAGGCGTGGAAGCAGGCCGGGCTTGCAGACTGCGACCGGCTGGACGCCGAGCGACTGGGGCTTTACCTCGGCTCAGGTGAGGGGAGTCTGGACTTCGACAACTTCACCTCACTGCTGGTCGATGCCTGGTCGGAAAACCAGGTGGACACACGCGAGTGGGCGGAGCTTGCGCTGGATCGGATGGACCTCTGGCGGGAGATAGAGCAGGACTCCAACATGGTCGTGGCCCACCTTGCCGCCGAATTCGGCGTCCGCGGCCCGGCGTTCAACGTACTGACCGCCTGTGCCGCCAGCACACAGGCCATGGGCGAGGCGGCCATGCAGATACGGTACGGCGACGCCGAAGTTATCATCACCGGCGGCGCCCACAGCATGATCCACCCCTACGGCGTAACCGGCTTCAACCGGCTGACCGCCCTTTCGACCCGCAACGATGAAATCGAAAGCTCCTCCAGGCCGTTCGACCTGACTCGCGACGGGTTCGTGCTCGGCGAAGGCGCAAGCGTGTTGATACTTGAGGATTATGACTTCGCGGTCGCCCGCGGGGCCGACATATTCGCCGAGATAATCGGCTTCGGCTCATCGGCCGACGCGTTCCGCATCACCGACCAGGATCCCGCCGGCGACGGAGCCGCCGACAGTATGCGGGCCGCACTGGAAGACGCCGGACTGGAACCGGCCGATATCGACTATGTCTCCGCCCACGGAACAGGAACCCAGCAGAACGACCAGGTCGAGACCAAGGCCATCAAGCAGGTCTTCGGCGACCTCGCTTACAAAGTGCCTGTCTCCAGTGCAAAGAGTATGCTGGGCCATCTGATAGCCGCAGCCGGCGCGACCGAATTGATCACCTGCGTGCTGGCTCTTCGCGACCAGGTGCTCCCGCCGACAACCAACTACCACACGCCGGACCCGGTGTGCGACCTCGACTACGTGCCTAACGAGCCGCGCCAGGCCAAGCTCGACATCGTCATGTCGAACAGCTTCGGCTTTGGCGGCCAGAACGACACGCTCATCATCACACATCCGAGTTAACCGAATTTTGGCAGCGGCAAATGGGGGCTGTGAATCGGGCGGCATTTGTGCGATAATGTATGGTTTACGGGCCGACCGCCGGGGCGCTTCGCGCGCCGGTATTCGGCGGGCGGCGGGCAAATGAGCCAGGGACTACGGAGCAGATAACGTGGCAGAGCGGAATCAAGACAATCCGCCGGCAGGCGACGATGCACCGCTGGAGCAGGCGGATATGTTCGCCGGTGAGCAGATAGAGGACCAGGCGATAGAGGAGGAGCTTCGCGAAAGCTACCTCACTTACGCCATGAGCACCATCGTGGACCGCGCCCTCCCGGATGTCCGCGACGGTCTGAAGCCGTCCCAGCGGCGCGTGCTCGTGGCGATGAACGACCTGAACCTCACGCCCCGCTCGGCCCACAGAAAATGCGCCAAGGTCGCCGGCGACACTTCCGGAAACTACCACCCCCACGGCGAGACGGTGGTGTACCCCACGCTGGTTCGGATGGGCCAGCACTGGAACATGCGCTACCAGTTGATAGACCCGCAGGGCAACTTCGGGTCCATCGACGGCGACCCTCCGGCGGCGATGCGATACACCGAGAGCCGCATGACGGCCGTGGCTATCGAGATGCTGCGCGACCTGAATCTCGACACGGTGGACATGCAGCCGAACTACGACGACACCCGCACCGAGCCGACGGTCCTGCCGGCGAAGTTTCCCAACCTGCTGGTCAACGGCTCCCAGGGCATCGCGGTCGGAATGGCCACCAGCATCCCGCCGCACAACCTCAACGAAATCTGCGATGCGCTGATACACCTGATAGACAACCCCGTCGCCACCCTTGAGGACATGATGGGCATCGTCAAGGGTCCGGACTTCCCCACCGGCGGGCTTATCTGCGGCCGGGCGGGAATCCGCAACGGGTACCGAACCGGGCGGGGGCGGATAATGGTCAGGGGGCGCATGCATACCGAGACCACCCGCAGCGGCAAGGTCCAGATTGTCATCACCGAAATCCCCTACCAGGTTCTCAAGAGCACCGTCATCGAGCGGATAGCCGACGTGGTCAAGGCCGGCCGGATACGCGATATCTCGGACGTTCAGGACCATTCGGACCGCACGGGTATGCGGATAGTGGTTGACCTGCGCCGCGGCGCCGAGCCGGACGTGGTCATCAACCAGCTCTACCAGTACACGCCGCTGCAATCGACGTTCAGCATCATCAACATCGCCCTGGTCAACCGGGCGCCGCGGACCATGACGCTGCTGGAGATGCTCCAGGAGTTCCTCGACCACCGCAAGGAGGTCATCCGGCGCCGGACGGCTCACCTGCTGCGTCGTGCCCGCCAGCGGGCGCACCTGCTGGAGGGGCTTATCCTGGCGGTGGCGGACATCGACCGTATACTGGATTTGATCAAGTCCTCGGCCGACGTCCCCGAGGCCAAGCGCCGCCTGATGGAGCTTCCGCTGCGGCTGACCGAGCAGGCGACCGTCCGCAAGCTGCTGCCGGACAGGTTCGTCCGCCGGGCCGGCGAGGCGGACCAGCACCTTACCGGCGTCCAGGCCGACGCGATTCTGTCGATGCAGCTCCAGCGGCTGACCGGCCTGGAGATAGAGAAGCTCGCCGGCGACTACAGCCAGCTAGTCGAGGAAATCGAGGGCTACGAGGCCATACTCCGCGAAGAACAGTTGCTTCTGGACGTCATCCGCGAGGACCTTTACGAGCTTAAGGAGAAGTTCGGCGACGACCGGCGTACCGACATCGTCGAGGATGTCGGCGACATCGACGTCGAGGACCTCATCGCCGAGGAGGATGTCGTCGTCACGCTGACCCACCAGGGCTACATAAAGCGGATGCCGCTGACGACCTACCGCACACAGGGCCGCGGCGGCGTGGGGATAATCGGCTCCGAGTCCCGCGACGACGACTTCGTCCGGCAGCTCTTCATCGCCTCGACGCACGATTACCTGCTGGTGTTCCTCAACAGCGGCAGGATGCACTGGTTAAGGGTTTACGACATTCCGGCGATGGCCCGCACCAGCCGAGGCCGGGCCATCGTAAACCTGTTGGAGATGGAATCCGGTGAAAGTATCCGCGCCGTGGTGGCCGTGCGCGAGTTCGACGACAGGTTCCTTCTGACCGCCACGCGCCGGGGACAGATAAAGAAGACCGAGCTTAAGGCCTACTCCAATCCCAGGCGCGGCGGAATAGCCGCGACCGGGCTGGCCGAGGGCGACGAGGTGGTCAACGTCGCCGTCACCGGCGGCGACAACGAGATAGTCCTGGGCACGCGCAATGGGCACTGCATCCGCTTCCGCGAGACAGACGTCAGGTCCATGGGGCGGACCGCGATGGGCGTCAGGGGCATCAACCTCCGCAAAGGCGACGAAGTCGTGGACATGGCCATTGTGGACCCGGCCGCCTCGCTGCTGACCGTCTGCGAGAAGGGCTACGGCAAGCGGACAAGCTTCGATGAGTACCGCATCCAGACCCGCGGCGGAACGGGCATCATCGCCATGCGCACACCGTCGCGCAACGGGAAGGTCGTCGCCGTCAAGAGCGTCCGCGACCACGACGAGCTTATGCTGATCACTTACGCCGGCATGATCGTCCGTATCGCCGCCGACGAGGTAAGCCGCATGGGCCGGGCCACGCAGGGCGTGCGGATGATACGCCTGCGTGAGGACGACAAGCTCGTGGGCGTGGCGAGAGTGGACACCAGGGAATCGCCGCAGCCGGAGTTGCCGCTGCAGGAACAGACCAGCCGGCCCGGCGCCGGCGACGACCAGCCGACAGAGGAGCCGGATGAGTCGTCGAATGAGTCGGAGCAGTCGTCGGATGAGTCGCCGCCGGAGTCGGCTTCGCAAGCCCCGGCCGAGGAATCGCCGCAGGAGTCTCCCGAAGCCGCCGACGACAGCGACGACGCGGACGATGAGGCAGACTCGTCGATGCTCTAACCGACGCGCCAACCACGAAGCTCACCGGGACAACGAGGACCACAAAGGCGAAGTGTCCCGGGGATGTGCCAGCCGTGTTCGCGGCGCGCCGCCCGACAAAGGACCTGATCAACCGAGATCAACCGCTTTCCTGTTCGGCCTGTTCCTGCTCGGGCTGTTCGGCGCCGTGGTGGGTGTCATCCAGCGCTCCGCCGCCGATTGGCAACTCGACGGTGAACGTAGTGCCGCTTCCGGGCTGTGAGTCAACACGTATCTCGCCGTCGTGCTCGCGGGCGATCTTCTGTGCAACCGCCAGACCAAGGCCCGTGCCGCCGTGACCCTTGGAAGAAAAGAACGGCGTGAATATGTTGTCCATTTCCTCCGGCTCGATACCCATGCCGTTGTCTATCACACTTATCAGGACGTTTCCGGACTTGCCTTCGTACTTGCCTGTAAGGGTGATAACGCCGGTGTTGTCCTCCACGGCGTCCAGCGCGTTGGTCAGCAGGTTCAGCAGCATCTGCTGCAGCCCGGAACTGTCCGCCGAAATCGGAGGCAGTTGGTCCACATCGGTAAGCACGGCAACCCCTCGCTCGTCGGCGTAAGGCGAGATGAGTTCCACGCAATCATTCACCACGTCGTTGAGATTGACGCTCTCCGGCAGCGGCTGGCGGTCCTTTGAAAACGCGAGCATGTTCAGGATAAGGTTGTTTATCTTCTCCAAATTCCGCTGCACAATCGGCCAGCCCTTGCGGGCCTTCTCCAGTTTGCCGGTCTTGAGGGCGGCCTCGACCATATCTATCCCGGCGCTGAGGGCCTGGAGGATGTTCTTGATGTGATGAGACAGATGGCTGACGGTCTCGCCGACCGCCGCCATGCGCTCCGACTGCACCGCCTGTTCGTACAGGCGAACGTTTTCGATCGCCAGACCGGTGTGATACCCGATCGCCGTCAACAGCCGCAGTTGCTCGGTGGAGTACGTATGCTCCGAGACGTTGCAGTCAACGTGAATGACGCCGAGAATGCCCTCCCGGCCCATGATGGGCACGCACATCGCCGAGCGGATGCCCAGGTTGTGCACGCTCTTTCCGCTGGCGAAGCGCCGGTCCGTCATGGCGTTGGAGCTGAGCACCCCCACCTGGTTCCGCATCACCTCGTTTACTATGGTGCGGCTTATCGGCAGCTTCTCCCCGTCGGCCGGCTGCCCGGCGACACGGGAGGCCTTCAGGTTCAGTTGGCCGTCTTCATCAGCGAGCAGGATAAATCCCCGGTCGGCTCGGACCACCGCGAATACCTTCTCCATGATGCGCCCCAGAAGCGCATCGACATTGAAGATGGAACCGACCTCGGCTATCAGGTCGTAGAGTATCCGCAGGTTGCCTATTGCCTGGCGGCCCGCCTCGGGGGTCGGGATGATGACCGAGTCCTCGTTGCTCGGCACCGTGGCGACCACGGCCGCGTCGAGTTGCTCCTGGTCGCTTTCCAGGTCCACCTGCGCCTGGATGTTGTCGCTCAACTCGCCGCCGAAGATCAGCAGGGACGTGCCGCAGCGTATCTGGTCGCCGCCGTGCACTGTCATCTGCCGGCCCAGACGAGAACCGTTGAGGAATGTGCCGTTCGCCGAGCCGAGGTCCTCGAGCAGCCAGCGGCCGTTCTCCCGCACCAGCCGCGCATGACGTCGCGAGACCGTGGAATCGGTCAGCGGAATGGCGCCGTTGCGCCGACCTATAAGACCCTCTCCTTCTGTGACTTCAAAGGAGCGGCCCTTGTCGGGACCTTCTATGATCTGAACGCTAGGCACGGTTGAACTCGCGGCCGGGGCCTGTAACCATCGCGCGGCCCGCAGCTTTCAAAATCTAACGGATTGAATTAAGGATGGGGCGCCGTTTGTTAGCGCTTCGGCTTAACACAATTATGATACGTTCCCTGCGGGCGCGTGTCAATCGCCATTTAACACTCAAGCCGGCTCCCGGCAGAACGGGTTCATCCTGCGTTCGGCGCCGATTGTGGTCTCCGGGCCGTGCCCCGGCAGCACACGCGTATCGTCAGGCAGCCGAAGCAGTTGGTCGCGGATATTCCCCAGCAGCGTCTCGGCGTCCGCGCCGGGGACGTCGGTTCGTCCGATGCTCCCGGCGAACAGGGCGTCGCCGCATATCACCACGCCGGCCGACGGGCAGTAATAGCTGACACCGCCGGGGGAATGCCCCGACGTATCCAGGACCTGCCATTCGGCGTCGGCGAATCGCAGCGTTTGACCCGGTTGAATAAGCTCGTCGGCCTCACCGCCGGCGTGCATCGGCCAGCCCAATCCGGCCGAGAGGTTCGCCCGCGGGTCGGTGAGCATCCCCGCATCCGCGTCGGGACAGATTATCCGCAGCCCCGGCATCGCCTCGCGCATCGCGGGAATGCCGGCTATATGGTCCCCGTGGCCGTGGGTCAGCAGCAGCCGGGTCGGGGTCAGCGAATGCTCGCGGAGGTAGTCCAGCAGCGGCCGGGGGTCGTCGCCGACGTCAAAGACGGCGCAGTCCCCTCCGCCGGATATCACGTGACAGTTGGTCTGCAGCATTCCCAGCGCGATTGTGTGCGTCCGCACCGTCACTGCGATTGTCCCCGCCGACTCTTGAGGTAGTCCCGGATAATCTCCGCGACGTCGCAGGTCTCGGTCTCGGTGCGGTTCAGCCCGATGATGCGGCGTTCGCGCTCGGCGCTTTCTGGCGAGTCCGAGGCATGCGCGCCGTTTCGCATCAGGTCCCTGCCGAAGTCGCTGCGGACGGTCCCCGGCTCGGCCTTGGTCGGGTCGGTCGAACCCAGCACCTCCCGGACCTTGTCGATGGCGTTGGGGCCTTCGTACAGCAGGGCCAGGCACTTGGTGCGGCTGGCGGTTTTCTTCTCATCGGGGTCGGAAAGCTCGTCCGGGCTTACGCCAGTCATGTATTCCACGATACGGTTGTACTCGGCCTGGGCGTTCCGGTCGGCAAGCACGTCGGCGAGCTTCTCGGCGTCGGCCATGTTGAACGGGAACGTAAAAGCAGTATGCAGTCGCTGGTATATCTCCTGGGCGAGCTTGCCCTTGAGCCGCTCGACGAACATCTCCCGCAGCGGGGCGTAGAACTCCTCGCCCTGGGCGACCGTCATGTTGAAAAGCCTGGCCGCGATTATCCGCAGACCGGTCAAGCTGAACGCGTCGATTATGTTGCCCGGTCGGCGGCTGCGGCGCTCAAAGTTGTCCGGCTTGAGCATCACCAGTGACGCCTGGACGTTCGGCTCGTCGTAATCTATCTGCCCCTCAAGCACCCCGCCGTCGCTGAGGGAATACTCCGCCAGCAGCTCCAGGTGCCGCTCGTGCAGTTCGGGGGTCGGGCAGGTAATCACAGCCGGCTCGAAGTAGCGCACGTTACCGTCGGTGTCGCGGATGAAATCGCCGTAGGTCCCGCGGACGGTGTCGCCCACCGGCCGCTCGGTGAACCCGCCGATTACATCTTCCTTCAGGTGCCGCACGGCGTCCGGACCTCGGAACATCAACAGCATGCAGCGGGGAAGCAGACCCCAGGGATTGTCCCTGCGCAGCGACTCGTCGATGTACCTTCGCCAGGCGTCGGCGATTCTCGGCTCGGCATCCTCCGGAATCATCACCTCCCGGTAACGGTCGAGAAACTCGTCGCTGAAGACGTACATCCTGGTAGCCACCAGCTCCAGCCGGCTGGTGCCCACGAGGCGCCCGATGATGCCGCCGGTGCGGCTCTTGTACAAGCTGTAAGGCGTAATTAACGCGTAGGTAAGCTGCTCTTGCACTACTCGGCTCCTAATCAACTGTTTTCACGCGCCCGATGAGCGGAAATTACCAGATGCCCCCGGCCCTCACAAGCCGGACGCCTGGTGGCATGGGCATCCTGCCCATGTCGGAGGGTTGCCATGGGCTGGAAGCCCGCGCCACCTCGTGCCACCTCAGATACAGCAAATCATTAGGCACCATCAGGCCGCTCCTATGGTCCTGTCGAAGTCGATCATCTCCCTCGGGTCGGTGATGTGTCCTGTGACGGCGCTGGCCGCGGCCGTCAGAGGACTCGCCAGGTAGATTCGCGCCTCGGCGTGTCCCATCCGTCCGGGGAAGTTACGGTTTGTCGTCGAGACGACCGTCAGCGGCTCGTTGGCCCGGCCGAAGGTGTCCTCCGGACCGCCCAGGCAGGCCGCACAACTCGCCGGGCCTACCTTGCAGCCGGCCTCGACGAATATCTGCCTCAGTGTCCTGCCGCCGATGGTCAGGCGGTCCAGTTCGGCGTCTATCTCGGTGGTCGCCGGTACGATGAACGTCTCGGCGCGGACCTCCCTGCCCCTGAGTACCCTGGCCGCCGCGATGAAATCCGTGGTCTTACCGCCGGTGCATGAGCCGATGTACGAACGGTCTATCTCGACGTCCTCGACCTGCCGCTCGGTCGCGCGGATGCCAGGCGAATGCGGACACGCCAGCGTCGGCTCCATCGCGGAGACGTCGAACTCCATAGCGGAGACGTAATCGGCCTTGCTGTCGGAGAAAACCGTCTCGAACGGCTTGTCGCTCCGCTGGCGGACGAAGCGCTCGGTAACCTCGTCCGCGGCGATAATGCCGTTCTTGCCGCCGGCCTCGATGGCCATATTGCAGATGGTCATCCGCTCGTCCATGTTCAGCCCGCTAATCGCCTCGCCGGCGAATTCCATGGCCCGGTACGTGGCGCCGTCGGCGCCGATTTCACCGATGGCATGCAGTATCAGGTCCTTGGCCATCAGGTAAGGCGGCATCTCGCCGCTGAAAGTGAACAGCATGGACGCCGGCACCTTAAGCCAGAGCTTGCCAGTGGCGAGCACGAACGCCCCGTCGGTGCTGCCGATGCCGCTGGAGAACTCCCCGAACGCACCGTGGGTGCAGGTGTGGCTGTCGGTGCCCAGCAGAAGCTCGCCGGGTCGGGTGTGGCCTTTCTGCGGGAGCGTCAGGTGGCAGACGCCCATGTAGTCGGTCTCCAGCGGGCTTTCGTAGCATGGCGTATAGCCCTGGAACCCTTCGGGCAGAAAATCGGCGTCGTAGAAGTGGCGTATGCCCTTGCGCTTCGCGAAGTCCCGCATCGTCTCGATGTTCCGGTGGGCGTGCTGGTCGGCGGTGAAGATATAGTGGTCCGGTATTAGCACCACCTTATCGGCGTCCCAGACGGGCGCATCCGACCCGGCCTGCGACTCGAACACGCCTATCATCTGCGGCGCGATGACGTCGTTGGTCATCAGCACATCGACATCAACCCACACGTTCTCGCCCTCGGCCACCGAGTCCCGGCCGGCGTGACGGGCGAGTATCTTCTGGGTAATCGTCATTCCCATGGTGTTGTGGCTCCGACTGCGTGAAAAAGGACCAGACATGCTACCGCCGCCCGACCGGCGATTCAACGGCGACATTCCCATCATCGCGCCACTCGGGCTTCCAGACGATGTGATGAACCCCGGAGCAAGCACAGCGACCAACATGGACAGGTTGCCCATGTCGCCTGAACACTCACTGGAGAACCCCTCAACGGCCGCTCTCGGCGGATATCATCGCGCGGACCAGCCCGGCGGCGGTGTGCTCTTCGGCGACGGCGGCCGGTGCAAGCCCCCTTCCGCGAAGGGCCTCGGCGGTTACCGGCCCGATTGCCGCGAGCTTGGCCCCGACCAAGGCGCCCTCGACGCCCGCCGACGAGGCCTGCCGACAGAAACCGTCAACCGTGGATGCCGACGTGAACGTAATCCAATCGACCAGGCCTCCGACCAGGGCCTCCATCGCCTCATCCGCAAGTGACTCCGCGTGGCAAGTGCGATACGCCACTACATCGGCCACTTCCGCACCGACCGACCGAAGCGCCGCGGCCGGCTCTTCGCCCGCCTGTTGCGACCTGGCCAGCAACACGCGGCTGTCGGCCATCACGCCGTCGGCGGTCATCGCCTTCGCCAAAGCGGCCGTGGTGTACGGCTCCGGCACCAGATCGGGCACGACGCCACGGGCGCCAAGCGCTTCGGCCGTGGCCGAACCGATCGCGGCCACGCGCACGCCGCCTAGAGCGCGGGTGTCCCTTCCGGCCGCCGCCAGCCGCGAAAAAACCTGCTCCACACCGTTTACGCTCGTCAGCACCAGCCAGTCGGTCTCGCCCAGCCGCCCCAGCGCCTCATCAAGCGGCGAGTAGTCCTCCGGCGGGCGTATCTCGACCGCGGGCGACAGCACCACCCGCGCGCCGTGCTCCATCAGCAGCCGGCGCAGCTCGTCGGCCTGGTGTCGCGGACGTGTTACAAGCACGGTCCTGGCGAAAAGCGGGAGTTTTTCCATCCAGACGAGCTTCTCGCGACAGGCGACGGTCGGTCCGACGATTACCACCGCCGGCGGCTTCACGCCCGCCCGGTCGGCAAGGTCCGCCAGCGTCGCCAGCGTGCCTGTAATAGTCCGCTGGCCGGGCATGGCCGCTCTTTCGACTACCGCGGCCGGTGTCTCACCGCTCCTGCCGGCGGCAATCAGCCGTTCGGCCAGCGACGCCAGCTTGCCGACGCCCATATAGAAGACCACCGTGTCCATCCGCGACAGGGCGTCGAAGTCCACGGCAGATTCTGCCTTTGAGGGGTCTTCGTGCCCCGTCACCATCACCACGGCCGACGACAGCCCCCGCTCGGTCAGCGGGATGCCGGCACAGGCGGCAGCGGCCGCCGCGGCCGTCACGCCAGGAACTATGCGGAAGGGAATACCCGCCTCGGCCAGCGCTCGGGCCTCCTCCCCCCCCCGGCCGAAAATCAGCGGATCTCCGCCCTTCAACCGCACCACGCATCCGCAGGCGCGGGCCTTTTCGATAAGCAACTCGTTTATCCGCCGCTGCGACAGCTCCGCACGCCCCGCCGCCTTGCCTACGAATATAAGCTCAGCCCCATCAGGCGCCCGTGCAGGCAGCGATGGGTCCACGAGCCGGTCGTAAACAACGCAATCGGCTCTTGCCAGCCAGTAGGCGCCAGCGGCCGTTATGAGGTCGGCCTCGCCCGGCCCCGCCCCCACCAGCACCACCAGCGGCGAAGATGATCCGCAGCATTTCATAGCGGCATTCTAAGCCCAACAGCAGCGCCGCGGCAAAAAAACGCCGCTTACTTAAGGCGCCGCACCGGCAGGTCGATTTGCATACTGGTCGGAAGGTCTATGCTCCGGCCTTAGGAGCGTGGGTTATGACGCGGTTTAACAGTATTCCACTGGAGCGCAGGCGGCACCCTCGCACAAAGCTGGAGATGCGCCTTCGGGGCATCCGGCTGGACCCGGACTGCGGAGAAGTCGTCGAGCAGCTTTACATGAACGACATCTCCAAGAGCGGCATCGGCGCCACCGCCGGCAGGTCGTTTTACCCCGGACAGCGCATTGTCCTGTCGCTGCCGACGCCGTCAACCGGCGGCCAACGCAGTCTCTACGCCACGGTCGTGCGGTGCCGACAGACTGACCAGGGCTACCGCGTTGGCATGGAGTTCGACAACGCGGCCGCCGCGGCCTGTCGCGAGGCCGACGAGCGGGCGATGGTCGCCGCCTGAGAACCGTTCGCCAGCCGCCGAGCACAGACGGAACCGTTGCGCGGCCGTCGCGCCACCTTCCGCCGCCTCAGCGCCTTGACTTCCCGTCTGTAATCCATATCATCAACTATGTGTCGCGGGTGTAGGCACCCGGCGGCCAGCCGATACGAAAAAATACGGACACTGGGGAATGGTGTAACGGTAGCACGACTGGCTCTGGACCAGTTAGTCTAGGTTCGAATCCTAGTTCCCCAGTACAATCCCCCACGCCCGGTTCCAGAGGCCGGGCTTTTTTTCGCGCCGGCGGCCGCGCTTCGGCGGAAAAATCATCCTGCATAAGGGTTTTAGTGCGCCTAGAATTACCCCCGGAAGCCAAAGATGCTCCGGTCGGCGGGGCCGGCAGAGTCGCCACGGGGCGGCCACCCGCGGTCGGGGCCAGGTACATACGCTACGCAGGAGAGACCAGAAATGGCCGAGCAGTTGAGCGAAATGTTTCAGGCGGCGGACTTCAAGAGCGAGAAACATGTCCCGGTTATCGAGTGCGCCGATGAGGTCAAGGGCGATGAGTTCTTCGACGTGAAGGTCTCGCTGGGTAAGGAAATCGCCCACCCGAACACCACCGAGCACCATATTCGATGGATTGAGTTGTACTTCCATCCCGAAGGCGGCAAGTACCCTTACCAGGTTGGCAGGTTTGAGTTCGACGCCCACGGCGAGTCGGTCAAGGGAGCCAACGAGGGACCGGTCTATACCAACCACGGCGTAACCGCATCGATGAAGACAACCCAGTCGGGTACGCTGCTGGCCACGGCCTACTGCAATATCCACGGGCTGTGGCAGTCCGGCAAGGAAATCAAGGTTTCCTGAGCCGGCGCTTCACGCCAGGTTCGGACATGACACCCGGGGCGGGCCTTACGGGTCCGCCCTCTGCATTTTCCGGTCGTCCGGGTCCCGGTCGCCATCGGTGGTATAGTCCACCGGGACCTCTTCGGCGTCGGGCGTCAACTCATCGACGATATCGAGTATGACGGTGGACTTGCGGCCCTCTTCTCCGTCGCAGGCGAGCGGCACGCCGTCGGCCAGATGCCGGACGAAGTTCTCAACCAGCCCCCAGTGCGTCGCCGGCAGCGGGCCTGGCTCCTCGGTCCGTTCACCGCCGTCAACGGTTACCGACATCGTGCCTTTTTTCAGGTCGGTAACATGGATCTCGCCACACTCACCGATGACGTCCACGGTCTCGGGCGCGTTCTTTTCCTCCCAGCCGATGTTCATAATCGCCTCGGCGCCGCTGAGTGTGCGGACGTGCAGGACCGGGCCTTGCTCGGCGTGGCTGCCGGGCGGGAGCTTCTCGGTCCGGCTCCAGACGGCCTCGGCATCGCCGCAGAGAAAGTGGACCAGGTCCAGCCGGTGGCTCAGGGGGAACTCGTCGTTGATGCGTATCTCGCGGACCGCGCCTATCTCGCCGGAGTCGATAATCCGCTTTGTCCGCATGATTGTGGGGTAGCACCGCCGGTAATACGCGACCGCCAGGGCCACGCCGCTGTCCCGGCAGGCGTCTATCATCCGCCGGCATGCGGCCGAACTGCGGGCCATCGGCTTTTCGACCAGAACGTGCTTGCCTGCGTTGGCGGCAGCCAGCACCGGCTCCAGGTGGGTATTGTTCGGCGTGGCCACGTAAACCGCCTCCACCTCCGGATCGTTCAGCACATCCTCCAACTTGTCGTAGGCCCTCGAGACACAGTGGCGCCGGGCGAAGTCCTCGGCCAGCTCGGTAGTCCTTCGCATGACCGCGACCAAGCGGCTGCCGACCACGCCCTTAAGCGCCGGCCCGCTCTTTCGCTCGCACACATCGCCGCATCCGATCATGCCCCATGATATTGTTCGCATTGTTGTCTCCTGCTCTCTCATCCGGGGCATGTTATTACTCACCAGGGTTGGCTACAAGGGTCGGCCGGAACCTCACGACCGGCGGCGCGGGATGACTGGTCCCTATGTGAGAGGTCTGTGTACGCCCCGGGACCGGAGATGCCGGCCATTGGCGATGTTACACCGAGCGGCATGGGCATCACCGCATGTCGGGTTTCTGGCGGTTCATCAGGCCTCACGGACTGCCAGCCCGTCTCAGGCGGCACACCGCAGATGTCGCGAAACGAAACTGCCACTTGAAAGCGGCCGGGTCTAATACTATTATGTGAGCAAATGCTCACCGAGTCCCTCACTGGCACAAGGAGCCGATCGTGGCCGAGCCGAAAGACAAGCTTCACGAGATGAAGGCGGAGATACTGGCGGCGCTGGGGCATCCAATCCGCCTGCGGATAGTCGAGATGCTCGCCGACGGCGAGGTGTGCGTCTGCGACATCGCCGAACGCATCGGCGCCGAGCGGTCCAACGTCTCGCGACACCTTGGCGTGCTGACGCGGGCGGGGCTGCTTTCGGCCCGAAAGGAGGGTCTGAGGGTGCTGTACCGACTGGCTACACCCTGCGTGTTGAGTTTCCTCGACTGTGTTACCGACGTGCTGCGGCAGCGATTGAAGGACGAAAGAGAACTGCTCAGCCGACTCTAGGGAATCCGAAGGTCCAACCACCATGGCGATACGCAGGGAATGGAAAAAGCTCGCCCTTCTGGCGTTCATATTCCTGGCCGCCTATTGGCTGCCGGTCGGCTGGCCGCGGTTCGAGTCGGCGGTCCTGGAATCGCTGCACCTGCTGCATTACTACGCCCGCGAGCACGTGCTGCTGTGCCTGATACCTGCGTTCTTCATCGCCGGGGCAATAAGCGTATTCCTCTCGAAGGCCTCGGTGATGAAATATCTGGGCGCCGGGGCGAACAAGCTGCTGGCCTACTCGGTGGCGTCGGTAAGCGGCGGCGTGCTGGCGGTCTGCTCGTGCACGGTGCTGCCGCTTTTCAGCGGGATATACCGCATGGGCGCCGGGCTGGGTCCGGCGACAACGTTTCTGTACGCCGGCCCGGCCATCAACGTGCTGGCGATAGTCCTGACCGCGGCGGTGCTAGGCCCGACGCTGGGCGTGGCGCGTGCGGTCGGTGCGGTGGTATTCGGCATCGTAATCGGCCTTCTGATGCACGTACTGTTTCTCAAGGACGAGCGTAACCGCCAGGTAAGCAATACGCAGGCGTTCGCCGCCGACGAGACGCCCTCCCGGGGGCTGTGGAAAAACGCGGTGCTCCTGGCGTCGATGGTGGGCGTGCTGGTGTTCGCCAACTGGACCAGCCCCGACGGCGCCGGCGGGGCCTGGGCGGCCGTGGCGTCCGTCAGGTGGCTGCTGATGGGCATATCGGCGGTCGTGCTCGCCGGCGGGATATCCGCCTGGCTGAATCGCGGCGAGCTGCGCGACTGGCTGGCGGCGACCTGGGACTTCGCCGTGCAGATACTGCCGCTGCTGTTTGCGGGTGTGCTGGTGGCGGGTCTGCTGCTGGGGCGCCCGGGCCACGACGGACTGATACCCTCGGAGTGGATCGCCCGCGCAGTCGGCGGAAACTCGTTGAGGGCGAACGCCGTGGCATCGATGGCCGGCGCGCTGATGTACTTCGCCACGCTGACGGAGGTGCCGATCCTCCAGGGCCTGCTCGGCTCTGGCATGGGCAACGGACCGGCGCTGGCGCTGCTGCTGGCCGGACCGGCGGTGTCGCTGCCGAACCTGCTGGTAATTCGCTCGGTGATGGGCACCACAAAGACACTGGTGTACGTGCTGCTGGTGATGGTGATGGCCACCGTCAGCGGGATGATTTTCGGAGCGTTTTTCTAGCCCGCGGGCCGGAAGATGGCTCGCTCCCAAGCCCTACGACCAGCGACGCCGGAATGCGACGTTACAGGGCCTTGGAGTTTTGCGATTAGTCTGTCGCCACGACAGGACAAAACGAGTTATCCGCCTCAGGAGTGCTTACCATGAAGATTCAGATTCTCGGAAGCGGCTGCCCCAAGTGCGAGAAGCTGGCCGAAAACGCGGAGATGGCCGCCAGGGAGCTGGGCATCAATTACGAGCTTGAGAAGGTAACGGACATCAACGAGATCATGAAGATGGGCGTGGCCCTGACGCCCGCGCTGGCCATTGACGGCGAAGTCAAGGTCTCCGGCCGAGTCCCCGAAGCCGACGAGCTTAAGGGAATGCTTGCGTGAGCCACCCGACCGAGCGCCAAAGCGGAAGCAGGCATTTTCGGAATTGGCTTGCCGGGCCGGTCTTGAGATTTTCGGGAATGTGGGCGGGCCTTTCCGCTTTGCTGGCCGGGTGGTCGGTATGCCCCTGCTGCGGGAAGCCCGCATGTCCCGGCGGGGCTTTCAGCGCCGCCGTGCTCGGCGGTCTGCTGACGATTCTGTTCCACGCGCCGCGTCGCCTTTGGCGAGCGGGTCGCGCCCTGATCGTCCGGATTCGCTCCGGCGCCGGACCGGGCGATCAGGGGGCGGGAACCAACCGCACCTGACCGACAGCGCTGTAGACCAGGCCGAGGGCGCCAGACCCCGCAGGATTTTTTGGGTACCCCTTGCAGTGTGGCTTTGTCACGCTATAATTCGATACATGGCGAAGTGACAAAAAGGACTGACATGCGAGAATTCCTGGCCGTAACCAAGGCGTTGTCGGACGAAAACCGCGTCAGGGCGCTTATGGCTTTGGCGGGCGGCGAGTTGTGCGTCTGCCAGTTGATAGAGCTGCTGGGGCTTGCCCCCTCGACCGTCTCAAAGCACATGGCCGTTCTGCACCAGGCCGGTCTGGTCGAGACGCGCAAGCAGGGGCGATGGGTTTACTACCGCCTGACCGACGCGGACGAGACGACGGCCGCCGGCGCGGCGATGGTGGTGGTCCGGCGGTGTCTGTCGGATGACGCCGGCATCCGTGACGACGCCCGGCGGCTGAAGCGCATCCGCAGGATGCGCATGGACGATCTGTGTGCCCATTACCACAACGCGAGAATCGAGAAATGACCGACAAGATCAGAATCCTGTTCCTATGCACCGGCAACTCCTGTCGCAGCCAGATGGCAGAGGGCTGGGCCAGGCATCTGAAGGGCGACGCAATCGAGCCATACTCGGCCGGCATCGAGACCCACGGGCTGAACCCGAACGCGGTCAGGGTGATGGCCGAGGCGGGCGTGGATATATCGCACCACCGCTCCAGGCACGTCGCCGAGATGATGAATGTGCCGTTCGACTACGTCGTGACCGTCTGCGGACACGCCAACGAGACCTGCCCGATGTTCCCCGGCAACGCCAAGGTGGTGCACGTCGGCTTCGACGATCCGCCGAAACTGGCCGAGAAAGCCGCCAGCGAGGACGAAGCACTGGGCCACTACCGCCGCGTGAGGGATGAGATACGAGCTTATATCGAGACGCTGCCGGAGGCGCTGGCCGGCGGCGGGGAGTAACAGACAGTGACCGTCGAAACTCCGCCGGAAGTAACGAGCAAGAAGCTGAACATCTTCGAAAAGTATCTGACTGTCTGGGTGGCTCTGTGCATCGGGGCAGGCATTTTGCTGGGCAGGGTCGCCCCCGGGGTGGCCCAGACACTGGACGGGATAGCTATCTACGTCGATGACGCCCCGGTGGTGAGCATCCCGATAGCCATCGCGCTTTTCTTCATGATGTACCCCATCATGGTGAAGATCGACTTCGCCGAGGTCATCCGCGCCGGCAAGAGTCCGCGCCCGGTTCTGCTGACGCTGATAGTCAACTGGGGCATAAAGCCCTTCACCATGTTCGCCATCGCCACGTTCTTTCTGGGATACGTCTTCCGCGGCTTCATACCCGGTACGGAAATCGTCCGGGACGGCACGGAGGTCGAGCTTTGGAGGTCGTACACCTCGGGCGCCATCCTGCTGGGGATCGCCCCATGTACGGCGATGGTGCTTATGTGGGGATACCTGTCGCGCGGAAACCAGGGACATACGCTGGTGATGGTGGCCATCAACTCCCTGACCATGCTGGTGCTGTATGGGCTTCTGGGCGGCTGGTTGCTGGGCGTCAACGAGATGCCGGTCCCATGGGAGACACTGCTGGTGCGGTTTAGCCAATTATGCAGCTGCGGATAGTGCGTAGGAAACGGTTTTCAGAATATCTCGAACTCTTGCGGTAAACCCCGAGTTGGGTGAAATTCGATGCAGCCACAGGACACGTCG
>PUND01000137.1 GCA_003551645.1 Phycisphaerae bacterium
GCCGCCGCGCGGCAGGAAATGCTGGGCAGCGGCGTGATCGTCGAGGACGGCAACCAGCTCGTCTTCAAGGAAGACCACACTTTCAAGCCCCCCAGCGGCGCGGCCATGGCCATCCTGGGCCGCACAGCCAACGGCTGGAAGGAATGGAAAACACAGTCCGGATCGACACTCGACGAGGTGAAGAGGCAGTCGCAGGAAAACACCAAGGAAGATTCCGACATGCAGGCGAGCTAAAGGAAGCAATGTGCATCTCACGCATCCAGATTACGAACATTCGCAACTTTGGGAACCTTGGTTTTAGGCCCACGAATGCAAAGTCAGGCTGAACAATTGGTCGCTGGCGCTAAGGCATGAAATCAGTCTGATATGGCAAGGACAATAGGCCATGCCCCTGCAAGATTTCGACGGCGACACTTGGGTGGCTTTCAGCGACCTTTGCGGCACCAAAGAGATGTTAGCCAAGAGCCGCCACAAGGCGGCGAATGCTTTGGGCCGATTCTACCAGACGGTATACGACCTGCATGATGTTACGCAGGGCATAAGTTGCCTGGCCGTCTCCGACTGTGCTATCTTCTGGCTGCATGGAGAAGCTGCAGCCGCCTACGCTCTGGACAGTCTTCTGAATGTCCTGAAAGACCTCCATCAACGCATGGCGCAAGCGAAGTACTTGGTCTCGACATCAGTCGCGTGGGGTGCTTTCAGTTACCAACAGCGGCTGGAACTGCCGCACCTTCGAAAGGACATGGTCGCTGGCGGTGCCTACATGGATGCATATGCAAAGAACAAAGATTTGCTGCCGGGTTCGATTGGTATCGTCAATTGCCCGGACAACCGATGGTCTGATGACTTCTGCCCCCAGACGGCTCCGTTTCTTACCGCCGGCCCGGCTGGCTTCAAGAAAAGCTCCATCTGGTGGGTTGACAGCCACGCCGAGGTCAGTGGGGCCAAGCAAAGACAGAAGCAGGCAAACGAAAGCCGCTTCCAAGCCCTTCTGGAGGAATATAACAGATCGCGGGGCCGCCTGACGTAGGGGTGGACGGATATGTCTGATCCTATCGCAAAATCCAAAGAACCGAATGCTGAGTCCGAGAGGGAGCGAAGGAAGGCATTGCTGAACATGCACAAGATGTTCCTTGAGGCCATGCGTCACAGGGAGCAGGAGATTGTTCGCTTCCTGGCGATACTCGGCCCGGCGCTGGGCGGTTTTGCCTGGCTGGCGACAAAGAGGGAGGAGCATCCGGATGTGTTTCTGCTCGGCACGCTGGGCGTGCTGTTCGTGCTCGTCATCGGAGCGCTCTACGCCCTGGCGCTTGGCTACAACTACCGGTACCTGACGCTGCAACTGGCCAAGATCGAGGCCGAGAAGCAACTCGATCTGAAAGAAGTAACGCTGCAATACTGGCCGAAGGATCCGAAGGGGTTTATCAAGGGCAACCGCATCGGCGTAATCCCCTGGAGCACGCCGCCGGGGATTATTCACGTATTCTGGCTGACATTCGTTCTGGCAATTGCGGGCGTCACGGCCTTCGCGTATGTGCTTCTGGACACCACTCCCATTACCCGTGAGTTGGAAGTCTACAGCAACCTCGGCAGAGTTCGACACGGCACTATTCTGATGGCGGGTGGCGGTGCGCGACCGACGGTTCGGAAGTGAGAATTCCCTTCGCAGGCGGCAGGCCCATTTTGGTCCCGCCCGGGCGGTGGTGGTGGCCGGCGGCACGCGGCGATGCGCCATCCACCTGCGCACAGGCGAGCACTGGTGGCAGCGGCCGAGCCGGGAGCAGATCGATTCCTTCGCCCGCCAGTTCGCAACGCGATCGCCGGAAGGCGACCAGTGGCCGGACCTGCCCGATATGCTGACGCAACTGCCCGGTATTGACGTGGCCGTGGTGCGGCTAGGCCCGGACAGTGTGCAGGTCCGCAATTCACGGGGCAGATCGGTCATCGACCGCGTAGTCGGCGATGAGGGCAAGGGCTATCGCTATCGCGTCGTTGAGGGTACGGACCCGCTCGGCTACGCGTCGTCGCCGTCGGCGTCGCGGCTGATGGATGGGAATTACCACGACGAACAGGCATGGTTTGCCGCGACCCGCCAAACGGACCGGCCTGACGCGGTGGTCCAGCTCATCGAGTTGAACGATTCGCCGCGGGCGGGTGACATAAACCTGTACGCGATCCGCGGGTGGACCTTCACCGACGAGGCGGGCGGGCACGGCGGGCTGAAACGAGAGGAGTTTGTGGTTCCCTGGCTATGGGTCGGCCCAGACTTGCCTGCCGGCGCCGTGCTGGACGGGTCGCGGACGGTGGACCTGATGCCGACAATGCTGGACCTGCTGGGCCGCGGCCGGGCAATCCCGCCGGGGCTTGACGGCAGGAGCATAGCCGACAGACTCCGATCCGCCGGCGCCGCCGGTAACCATGCCCCAGTCGACTGACGTGCCTCCGCCCCGACTTAGCGACTCCCTGCGGCAAGAAGACGTGTATCCGAACGACGGTTCCCCGCAAGCTACAGCTCGTCCTGCCGGCTCTCGGTTTATCGCGGTGTGGCTGGGGTGTATCATCCGGCGTGGCTTTTGCCGGATGGGAGCTTTCGATGGCGTGGCATGACATGAGCGAATGGACCGGCACGGCGCCGGCGGAGCAGGCGTTTCTAGGCAACGGCGTTCTGGGCTGGCGGCTCTCGCCGAACCCGCTGGACGACAACGGGCGGCTCTACGTGACCGGCTTCTGGGAGCGCGTCCCGGCCACGGGCGTCAGTCAGCTCGCCGAGTTGCCGAACCCGCTCGCTGTGTCGGTCGCCCTCAACGGCGGCCGGGCGTTGGCCGAGCCGCTTACTCAGAAGCTCGACTACCTCACCGCCACGCTGCACAGCAAGCTGCGGATAACCGACGCCTCCGCCGTCGCTGATGTCGAGACCGAGCATATCGCCTGCCGCAATGTCCCATGCCTGCTGCTGATGCGGATGAAGGTAACACCGCGCCAATCGGGTCCGCTGTCGCTGTCTCTGGCGATGCCCCGGCCGCGAGGGGCCACGCACATCGAGCACGAATCGGCCTCGGCGCCCGGCGCCCTGTGGGGGCCGGGAGATATGCGCATCGTCTGGCGGGCCGATTCCGGCGGTGCGGGCTGTGCCGGCTCGATTGTGCCGGTGGTCGATCCGGCCTCGCCGCAGCCGAGCTATTCGGTCTCGGCCGCAGCGAGTCAAACGCTCCGGCTGCAATGGGACAACCTGGACGCCGGCCGGGGCGTCACGGTGTACTGGATCGCGGCGCTGGTCAGCGATCTGTACCACTCCCGCCCGCTGCTACAGTCGGGGCGGATGGTGCTGTGGGGCACGCGCGCACTGGGCGTGGAGGAGCTGTCGGCCGGGCACGAGCGGCAATGGGCGGATGTCTGGCTTACCCGACCCCGCGTCGAAGGCGACGACGAGACCCAGCAAGCCGTCGACGGCTCGATGTACCACCTGCACAGCTCGGTGCACAGGTCGTCGCGGCAGTCGATGGCTCCGTTCGGCCTCTCGGCCAACGGCTACTACGGGCACGTTTTCTGGGATTGCGAGACCTGGACCTTCCCGCCGGTATTGTTGCAGAACCCGGCTGCGGCCAGGAGCATCCTGGAGTTCCGTATACGCGGGCTGGAACAGGCCCGCAACCACGCCGCCCTGTTCGGCTTTGACGGGGCGATGTTCCCCTGGGAGGCGATGCTCGACGGCGGCGAAGACACGCCCGTGAAGGCGGCGACCGGCTACATGGAGCACCACATCACTCCCGACGTGGCGTATGCGTTCTGGCAATATCAGTGCGCCACCGGCGACCGGGAGTTTCTTAGTCGCGGGACCTGGCCGGTGCTGCGGGAGGCGGCACGGTGGGTGGTCTCGCGCGTGGAGCCGACGCCGCGCGGGTGCGAACTGCGGCACGTGATTCCGGCCGACGAGCACAGCTTCAACGTCAACAACTCCGCCCATACCAACCTGGCGTGCGTCATGGCCCTGCGGGCGGCCGTCGCCTGCGCGGAGATGGTCGGTATTTCCCCGCCGCCAGAGTGGGTGGACGTGGCCGGGAAGATGGTCGTGCCTCGCGGCCCGGACGGGATGATCCTCCAGCAGGACGGCTGGACCCGCGAGCACGCCGGCAAACAGGCCGACACCGTCCTGGCGGTCTATCCCCTGGGGATAGTCGACGACCCGCAGGACGTGCGGCGGATAGTTGAGGGGCACGTCCTGACCGACTCGGACGCAACATGCCACGTGGCCATGGGCGACCAGATAAACGCCGTAATCTGCGCCCGGACAGGTCAGGCGGACCTGTCGCGGACGGTCTGGGACCGCGGCTGGAAGCCATTCTGGATCCGCCCCTGGGGCATGTACGCCGAGACCGTCCGAGGCACGCCAGGTTGCTTCGTGACCGGCTGCGGCGGGCTTCTACAGGCGGTGCTGATGGGCTTTCCGGGGCTGCAACTGGACCGCGCGGGATTCGCCCACCACCCGGTCGCACTACCGCGAGGATGGGAGGCGATAACCTGCCACCGGCTCTATCTCCAGGGCCGGCCACACCGGCTGGTCGCGGCCGCGGGCATGAAAAAAGCGACGCTCGAGCCGGTTGACTGACGCCTGCCTGCCGGCGCCTGGTGGCCATTCTTCGGCGTATTATCGCGACATGAAGAACGTCACGCCGCCGTCTTCATAGTCCTTTCGCCGTCGGCCGTAATGATGTGATCAGCCCGCGCCCTGTCACTGTTCCGCCACGTCCCACTCGATGAACAGCTCGATTTTATCCGGACGGCTGCGAAGCAGACGGGCGATCTCGACACGGGACAGCAGCGCCGACCGCCTGTCAGACGAGACCGTCCAACCCCGGGCATCGACGATGCGACCACCGATCACGGCAATCCGCACTTCCGAGAAGCTGTCCGCCCGTTCCTGCTGCACCTCCTCCGGCGGCCGGTCGGAGTCGTCTTGAAGCTCGAAACCTTCCGGCAGCAGGGCGGTCATGGTCAGCTTGCGCCTTGTCCCTTCCGCCGTGTAGCTTGTCGTGAGCCGGAACTCATCGTCCTCGCCCTTGACCGACAGGTACCTCTCGATGGCTCTGGCGTCGGGCATGCCGGCGACGATGATGCTGGAATATGGCACTTCCTGTTGCAGCCACCGGGCCTCCACCACTCTCCCGCCGGCCTGCTCGATGCGAGTGAAATCGCCCAGTCGCCTGTCGTTGAAGTCCTGAACGTACTGCTGGATCTGCTGATCTGCCTTCGCTCCTTCCTCCGTCGACCGGATGTTGGAATGGAACATCACCAACCGTGCCGAACCGTCCGGGCGAATGGAGAGCGTGGTCACCTCGTCGCGCCGGATACAGCCGGCAAGCAGGAGCGTCGAGGTAACCGCAAGGGCTATGATTCTGTCCTGGTGCATTGTCGTCCTCCCTCAATCTGGATTTCCCGGATGGCCTTGCCTGGCTGCACCGAAGGGCGCTTGAAGCACATTGTACGGCCTCACATTGCCTGAACCCAAGAGAGTCCCGGTGACTTCCGTGCCTGCTGGGGGCCTTGCCGGATCGCAGACGGCGATTCGGGGGCAATGCCACGCGTCCGACGGCGAATCCTTGGAGCACCTGATGACTACACGTGCACTTGAGGAAGAAGCGCCACCAGTCGGCGAATCCGCTCCAGGGTCGCGGCGAACAGCCGGCGCGTGCGTCAATTGCGGTGGTGGTACTTGCCGAAAAAGTCCATGATTCATACAATCGTTCCAGGCAATAGAGAGCCGACTATACGCCCGTAGCTCAGCAGGACAGAGCGGCGGTTTCCTAAGCAGGTGCTCTACAATTGTACGACTATGTACAATAAGTACTTGCAAGCAGAACACGCCCCAGAATAGCCAAACGCCGCAGTATCGCCGCAGTATTTTGGCCTTATTCTCGGAATAATCGGGGCGATTTGCACGGTGGAGAATACCGCGGCTCTATGGTTAAAAACGCCGTTGAAATACCCCACAATACATACATTGAGACGCATTACACCCCCTGAATCGCCCGTCAGATGCATGGTTGGAGCTTATGATTTACCGCGTCGTTTCCGCCTGCTTTTGCCCCGGAGTACGCGGTCGAGTTCCTCCCGTTTGTAGAGGTTCCGACCCCCGACCTTGACCGGCTTGAGGCCGTGATTTTTCGCCACTCGCTGCAGTGCCATCTCCGGTCGCTTCAGGCCGCGACGGCTTATGCCCAGGTACTTTATGGCCTCATCCGTGTGAAGCATCTCCGGGATCTCCTGGTCATCGTCAACCGGAAGCTCCGGGGTCTGTGACTCGCCCTTGGAGATGCTGGCCTGTTGACGAATACGCCGCTTGATGGCCTCGACGTCGAACAGCTCGGCGTCGCTTACGATCGGCGGAACTTCCACGTCGAAACGGCCAAAGACCATCATCAGCACCAGCGGTTCGTTGGGGAACTTCTCGACCAGTCGAAAACGAGAAAAGCCACCGGTCCTCTTTGGGGTCTTGCGGGCTGCTGAGCCGTCTGGCTTCTGGGCCGGGACATCGAAATCGATTCGCAGCGTGCGTCCCTGGTCCCACTCGACCAGCGAGAGCTCTCGCCTCAATGCGTTCTCGGCGGCAAGCGATGACATGTCGAGGTCGGCGAGCCGGTCCAGCACATCATGCAGAAAGTTCAGCCGATACCCCGAGCTTATCCTGTAGGACAGGCCGGCCAGTGCCGCCCCGAGGCGGCAGGGGTCGCTCTGGCCCAGGGCCTCGGCTATCGCATGCACTGTCCTGGTCAGCGGCTCGAGTATCCGGCCGGCGACGAAATATACCGGGGCATCCGCATTCAGGTACGGCACAAACGGCTGGTCCTCGATCGCCTGATCTATCGCGTCCTCGAAGTCCGAGGTACGTTCCTCGTCCGGATAGCGCTGCTCAGATGCCTCTGCGCCTGACCACCAGCCGCCATCCTCGCAGAGCAGATCCAGGAGCTCGGCCAGATCTGTGACTGCCGGTTCTGGCAATGCGGTCTCGTTTTCTTGTTGCCGCTGATCGAGCAGGACAAGGAGGCGGTCAAACTCACGACACGCATCCCGCCACATGCGCGCATCTCCGTCCAGGACCGCCTGGTGGAGACGGACGCATATCCGCTGGCCGATCCACCCGCAGTAGAAGCTCATCAACCTCGGCTCAGCCGCTATTGACTCGTACGCTGACATTGCTCTCACACACACTCCCAGGAGAATGCTCTCGTCGAACACGCGTGACCGGCGACAGCGATAACCATGATAACGGCGGAAGCGTTCGATTGTGGAGGGAGAAACCCTGTAGCCCGGTATGCGACGTAAGGCTATCCCCGGGGCCAGGCCCTCTTTTGCTCAGGTCAATGGTTTCCGTGCAGCGGGTGGGTGGTTCACCGAGCAGGGAGATCATCACCAGCAGGAGCCGACATGCCCGATGTGGGTGCCTGCATCACGTGTATGCTGGGCATCCTGGATCAACCTCCGGAATGATTTCCGGAGGTTAGGCGGGCAGTTGCGATGCTCCGTACATCGCCTGCTCCGCTTATCCGCTCCGGCCGGATCAGACGAAAACCCGGCTCGTCCGGGAAGCCGAATCGCATGGCGTGACACCCATCGGTAACTTGAGCGCCTATGGGCTGCGGGGCGAACCTGGTCGCCTATGCTAGGATGAGCTAGACGTTGGAATAATAAGCCCTTACGGTAGACGCGTGCGTATCTCCTCGCCATAGGCGTTCAGGATGCGCGAACTTGGTCTTCTATGGGGCGTTGAGAAGACGGTAAAGGGCACGTAGTGCCGCAGGCTCCGGCCCAGCCCGGCGGCTAAGGGCGACCCTCCAGCGTCTGAGGGACTTCCGGCGTTTTTTCCGGAAGCTCGGCTGCGGCATCTCCCTTGGCCGTATGCCAAAGCTTCAGGCCCCACCCTGCCGACCATTTGCCCGGTATTTGTGGTAACAGGCGAGCAAAACGGGCCCACCTCGTGGGGATGATCGGCGCGTAATCCGGACCCACCCCAGCGGCCTCTGGGCTGGTCGGGTACTGTCATGGGCAAAGAGCCCGCGGCGGCCCGACGGCCAGGAGGCAAGGATGCTGACGGTGGAAGATTACGGCACTATTCGACGAGCGCATCGCGACGGCATGAGCATCCGAGCCATTGCTCGGACTCCGTCATTCCCGGCGGAAGGTTCGCGACGCCCTGGCCAGTCCGGAGCCCCAGCGTTATACACGAACGAGGGAGCCGCATGCCCCGAAGATGGGGCCTTACAAGGCGACGATCGACCAGATTCTGGCGGCCGACGAGCAGGCCCCACGCAAGCAGCGGCACACGGCCATGCAGATCTTCCGGCGACTGCGGGACCAGCAGGGCTACCTCGGCGGCTACGACCAGGTCCGGCGGTACGTCGCCGGGCACCGCCGGCGACAGGTGGTGACATTCATTCCGCTGAGCCACGACCCTGGCCAGCGGCTGGAGTTGGACTTCGGCCACATCTACGCCGACTTCCCCGACGGCCGCCGCCAAGTGCCGGTGCTGATCCCGACCTGGAGCTTTTCCAATTACGCTTTCGCCATCGGGCTGCCGACGGAGCGGATCGAGGCGATCCTGGCCGGTATGGTGGCGGCGTTCGAGTTCTTCGGCTGCGTGGCCCGGGAGGGTTGGTGGGACAACCCTCGCACCGTGGCTACGGGCATCCTGCAGGGAAGACAGCGCATGATCAATCCCCGCTATGCCGCTCTGGCCAGCCATTACGGCTTTGAGCCCCTGTTCTGCATGCCCGCGGCGGCCACCGAGAAGCCCGCTGTCGAGCACAGGGTTTACGACCTGCAGCGACGCTGGTGCACCCCGGTGCCGAAGGTCCGGGATCACGAAGACCTCAACGCACATCTGCGAAGATGCTGCCTGGCGGATCTCGATCGGACCTGCGCGGGCCAGAGCCAGACGATCAGCCAGCGGTTCGCATTGGACAAGGCGGCGGCCCTGACTCTGCCGGTCCACGCCTTCGACCCCTGCGTCCGCGAGTCCAAGAAGGTCGACAAGTTCCAGACCGTCGCCTTCGACTCCAACCGCTACAGCGTGCCGAGGCGATGGGCCTTCCAGGCCGTCACCGTCAAGGCCTACGTGGACCGCGTCGAGGTCGTCGCCGATCACCAGGTCGTCGCGCGGCACGCACGCTGCTACGACCGCAGCCGGCAGGTGCTGGACCCTATGCACTACCTGGTGACGCTGGGGCGCAGACCCGCAGCGCTGGATCACAGCGGCGTCTATCGCAACTGGAAGCTGCCGGCGACCTTCACGGATTTGCGAGCCGCTCTGGAAGAACGTCACGGCCCCCACGCCGGCAGCCGCCAATACATCCGCGTGCTGCAACTGCTGGCCGAGCACCCCCAGCAGCGGCTTCGGCAGGCCGTCGAATCCTGTTGCGCCAAGGGTCTGCTGGATGCCGAATTGATCCGCGTTCACGCCGAGCATCTGGCCCTGCGGCAACAGCCCGTCGTAGCGGATGAGTCATCGCCGGCATCGATTCATCAGATCCAGGTCCCGCGTGCGGACCTGAGCCGATTCAACCAGCTTCTTTCGATAGGAGAACCTGTTCATGCCTGAACCACAGACCTTGCTGCTCAAGACCAATCTCAAGCACCTGCGCCTGCCGACCATGGGCGCGGAGTTCGCCAAGCTGGCCCGCGAGGCCTCGGCCGCCAACGAGGATTACGAGCAGTACCTCCTGCGGCTGACGGAACTGGAGGTGGCGGCCCGGTCGGCCAACGCCATCAAGACCCGGATCAAGAAGGCCGGCTTCCCGATGATCAAGGACCTGGACACCTACGACTTTGGCCTGTTGCCGGGGTTGAACAAGCCCAAGATCCTGGAACTGGCCCGCGGCGAGTGGATCGATCAGCACTTCAACTGCTGCCTGATCGGCAACGCAGGCACCGGCAAGACCCATCTGGCTATCGCCCTGGGCCTGGCCGCCTGCCGGCAAGGCCGGCGGGTGAGGTTCTTCACGGCCGCCGCCCTGGTGACCCAACTGGAGGAGGCCCAGAAGGAGTACCGCCTGGATCGCCTGCTGAGCCAACTGGACAAGGCCGACCTGCTGATCGTGGATGAACTGGGCTACCTGTCCTTCAGTCGCACCGGGGCGGAACTGCTGTTCCAGGTCTTCGCCGACCGCTACGAGCGGGCCAGCCCGCTGATCACCAGCAACCTGGCCTTCGGCGACTGGGGACAGGTCTTCCAGGGCGAACGGATGACGGCAGCCCTGCTGGACCGGCTGACCCATCGCTGCCACATCTTCGAGATGAACGGCCAGAGCTACCGCTTCCGGGAATCCGTCCGCGCCGGAAGGAAGGCCAGGGCGGCGGGAGCAGCCACAACAGCAGTCACCGAGTCCGGCACGGCGCAACCAGAAAGACCGAAGTAAGATGCCCCCTTACGCCGCCCGCCAGGGTGGCATATAATGTGACCTTGGTGGGCCCGAATTGCGTGCCGAGGTGGGCCCATTTTGCTCGCCGATTACCACAGCTCTACGGGGCCGTTTTAGCCCCCTGCCCCGAGTTGGTCGCCGAGCACGTAAAATCCACGTAAAAGCTTGTGTGGGCAAAAGCTAAGGGACTGGCGAGTTTCGTTCCCAAGCTGGACGTCGGCGGTTCGAATCCGCTCGCCCGCTGTGACGCCAGGAGATGACAGCCGTTGTCTCCCGGCGTCTTTCTTTGCCAAGCCCGCCAGACACAAAGCGTTACGCGAACACCTCTTTTTCCCGGCCATTTTGCCAATAGATGACACCAGCGGCATGAGTGGACACCGACGGACTGCCGTCTGGCACCAAGACGGTCACCCTCCTGCTGAATCCGACGTTCAAGCGGATCATGACAATCTCCTTTCGTTCTGTTAAGCAGTGGTGAATAACCGGTTCGGCCACGAGAAACGGCCCGAAAAAGCCGGCCTGGACCGCTAAGCTCCTTCTCATATGTTTATAGCGTGTTTTGAGGCGTAATTAAGCATTTGCAGCGGTTTACGGTAACTCGCCGCTCCACGCACGCACTGCTAGGACCTTTCTGGCTCATCTGCCGTAGTGACCGCCCACGACAGACGAAACAGCCGGAGGATGCAAATCCGATACGCGCAGTCTGCGCAAGTCGGCAATGAAGGCATGTGCAAGGTGCGATGGGGGCGTGATGTTACGGCCGAGAAAGTCCGATACGCCGTCGGTCGAGCAGACAATACGCTTGCCGATCCGCCGATCAGTGATAAACTCGTCAGACAGGCCGACGGCGGTCGTCGGCTGAAGGCCGTCCGGGAAATCCCGGTTAAAGGAGAGGATACATGACTTTATCATCGACAGATCGTGGCCTGCGCCTGTTCGTTTGCGGCTCCATGCTTCTGATGACATGCGCGGTCGCTGCCTGTGGCCAAGAGGGCGTCGCGACTGATTGGCTTCATAGCGCCGCTCACGACTTTGCCCCGCCGTGGAAGGATATTTCCCTGACCACTGATGAGAACATGGTGCGGCTTGCCTGGTTCAAGCCGATGCATACCGGCATAGGCAAACGCGGGCTGGGCGGTGTGATAGAGGTCATCGAGGCGGGTTTCGAGCCGACAATCGGCGACAGCGCCAGCCCGGTTGTCGCCGATGGCGTACTGCTGGTCAGCTGGGCACAGAGCAGCGGCGACGTTACGGCCAGGCCGGAATCGTTCAGCGATCGCTACTTCAGAGGAGATCAGCGACTGCAAGACCCTCGCGTTCGCGACACATACATGCGCATCGACGCCGACTGGATTACCGTTGCCCTGGACGCCGGCACCGGCGAGGAGCTTTGGCGACGTGTGGAACCGTCGGCGGCCATGAATTTTGAGAGCAGCAAGCGCGGCCACAATGGCATCAGCGGCGCCGCCGGCGACGGCGTGTATGTCACTGTGTCGCTACTGGGTCATGTCTTCGCTTACGACATCGCCGAAGGTAAGCAGCTCTGGCAGGCGACACTGCCTGAGTGGCAAGAGTCCGCCCAGGCATTCAAGGACGAGGCACTCACCGAGCGGCGCATGCCGGGCATCAGAGACGGGGTGTTCGGCTACAAGCGTTCCGGTGCGGTTGTCGTTGAAGGAATCGCGGTCGTACCGGACCTGCGCGGCGGTGTTATCGGCTATAACCTGCATAGCGGCCAGCGGCTCTGGCGGGTGTCGGGAGTCCTTCACGACCAGGCCACGCCCAGACCCTGGCGGGACGACGAGGGGGTCACCTGGCTGGTGCTCAGCGACGCAAACCACCGTGGCGACCGGGAGGTGCACTTGCTCGACCCGCGCGAAGGCACGCTGGCCTGGAGCCATGAGACCGGCTTCAACCCCGGTCAGTTACACATGGGCGAAGGTCACGTCCTGCTGAATACCGAATCCGGCCGGCGCGAGCCGGTGCTCTGGACGTGCTACCGCATAACCCGCGACGGGCTGGAGAAGCGATGGAGCATGCCCGACGAGGACGCTTACCGTTTTTCCGGTCGACCGGACCGAGGCGCCGAACGGCGAGCGGTTATCCGCGACGGGGTGGTCTATGCCGCCCTGGGCGTCGGTGATTCTCCCCGGCGGGTGCGCAGCTTCTGCCTGGAAGAAGGCCGCGAGCTGCATGGCGGCGACGCGAGCTTTCGCAGCAACGCGGGGTTGCCCGTGGTGCTGGAGGACATGCTGTACTGGCAGCGCGATTCCAGCCACGGCGGCGAGCAGCCGGGCCTGATAATGTACCGCCTTGGCGGGAACGGGACCTTCACGCGCACCGGCGAGGTCATCTTCCGCGGGGTGGGCGTGGACATGATCACCGACTACGAGTACCCAATTGAATGGCCCTACGCCGACGGCATGTTGTATCTTCGCGGCCGCCGGGGGGTGGGCGCCGTCGACCTGCGGACGCCTCAGCATCCGTTCGTGCAGGCCGAATTGCGCGATGCATGGGCCGGCTTCCAGCGCCCGCTGGAGGCAGTCCTGTTCGCCGACGAAAACGGTCGCATCGAGGGCGGTTATATGGAAGTGCCGCCTCGGCGGGAGCTGGGTATCGTAGCGACGCCTGCGCGCCGCACAGACACTTGGACGCGCCTTACCTTCGCTGAGGAGGTCGCCCTTGGCCAGCCGGTCGATACCACAGCCACGCTCCGTGTCGGCCCCTTCGAATGGGACGCGGCCGTCAGCATGGCCGAGGCCGCCGACGACGTCTGGCGCGGGACTTGGACGCGCAGCTTTTCCGGCTGGGACGAGCCGGTCGAGCATTCCGGCGAACTGGACGAGCACAGCGAAGGCGGATATACGCGCCGCGGCTGGCCCACCGGCTGGCTCGAGCATCAGCCGGTAACCTTCTTCAGCGACCTCCCCGACGGTACCGAGCGGGTGTTTTTGCAGATGTACGACGCCTTGCCGCACAGGGAAGGACCAAGAAATCTGACACTTTCCCTTGATCACGACGGCCGGCGGGTGGTCGGCGGCGTCGGCGGCGGCTTCTCGTTCAATCAGTCCTACCACGAGATCGACGGCAGCCGGCTTGAGGTCGATGACAACGGCATCCGAGGGACAGCCCATATCATCCTCAATAGCGATCAGTGGGTTCCCGGCGACTGGCGTAATGGCGGCAGTCTGCTGGGCAAGATGACACTGGATGTTCGCTTTGGCCAGCCGGACGATGAGGGCATCTACCCGGTACGCGGCGACTGGAGCATCATCTGGGGCATCGAAGGCCGACACAGCGGTGAGATCGTCGGCAGGATAGAACGTCCCTGACTGTTACCAGGTGCCGCTGGTAATCAATATCGCCGATGCGGCCGCCACGGGGCTTAACGCTGCTGCGGCCTGTGCGCCGCTGGGACCTTTCTGGCTCATCTGCCGTGGTGACAGCACACGACAGATGAAACTGCCGGAGGATTCGTAGCCGATACGCGCAGTCTGCGCAAGTCGGCAATGTAAAGGGCGGAGTAAAACCGTGGCGCGGGGCGGGCCGCGAGGCAGTCGTGGATACCACACAGGCGGATGGGATACGCGGAAAACGCCGAATCTGCGCCGTGATGCGGGCCATTTCGTGGCAATGTTTGCACGTGCCCTGAAAATTCTTCGGCCATAAGATGATTCTTGGCAACAGGATGCGCGCCCGAAAAATCCGCAGCTTTCCCCAGAATCTCCTTGGCCCAAGCGGGTGGGGGCAGTATAGGGACATTTTACCGGCTGTTGAGGCGAGGGAGAACTTCGTGTGCATGCGGGTGTTGCATAGTTAGGGTGAGAGCTGATGCGCTGCGGCCGAGCCGACAGCGCCTTCCGCCTTTGGAAAGGACGAGAGATGCTGAGGAAGATTCAGAGGTTTGCGTGGTTAGCGATGCTGACCGTCGCAGCTGCTTTGCCGGCCGTGGCGGACAGCGAGCCGCAGGAGGCCCTTAGCGTTGTGGTATACGACTTCGAAGACCCGGGTGAGCGGCCCGCCCCCACAAGCGTGCACGAGGATGTGCAGGCGGGGCTTTTCATGCAGCCGGGGTTCTTCCCGCCTCCGGACCGCTACTTCGACGGCTCGATAGGAGGGGAGCCGGGCGAGGCCATAGTGAATCGGGAATATCCGGAGTCTTACGACTTCACGGTGGAGGGGCTGGAGGCGTTCGACGCGCTGGATGCGCTGAGTTTTACAGTTACCACACGACAGAGACACACCGCGAATGGGCACCATGTTTCGGTGACGATGTTCGTCGGCGAGGATGAAAAGAAGCAGACGATGGCCTTCGACGTTTACGATCCGGATGAGGATTCGGACGAGCCGAAGGAGGCCGGGGTCGAGTCGTTCTTTATCGGAGGCCATGTCGGCGACAGCCGGCGAGTGGTCGTGGACCTTTCGGAGGTTGACCACGCCGACGGACATAGCTTCCGGATTCGCTTCGATCGCTCCAGGATGCGCTCTCGAACGGCTGTCGATGATGTTGAACTGACGGCGATGCCGTCGGAGCGGTGATGTGGCCGGCTCGCCGCATGGGGCGCCATTGCCACATGGGGCCGCGGGCCTGTCGGACCGGCGTCAGGGAGCCGCCGTAACCTGTGGGAACCATCCCCCCCAGGCATCGGGAAGCCACATGGTGACCGGCTCGAAATACGTCACCGCCAGCAGTGCCAGCAGCATGGCCGCGTAGAACGGTAGCATCGGGCGGATCATTTTTATAAGGGGCACCTTTGACAGCCCACAGCCCACGAACAGGCAGTTGCCCACCGGGGGCGTGCACAGCCCGATGCACAGGTTCACCAGCAGGATGATCCCGAAGTGGATCGGATGCACACCGTATTCCACCGCCACCGGCAGAAACAGCGGCGTGAAGATCAACACAGCCGGCGTCATGTCCATGAACGTGCCGAAGATCAGCAGCACTACGTTCAGTATCAGTAGAAAGACGACCCTGTTGGTCGTTAGCGACTGGGATACATCAAGTAGTACCTGGTCGATACCCTGGTCGAGGAAAACGAACTTCATCGCGTTAGAGGCGGCAATAAGAAAGAACACCCCCCCGGTGGTCACGACGGCCTCGCGGACGATCCCCGGCACCTGTCGGATGGGCAGCTCCCGGTAAATCAGTACGCCCACCACCAGCGCCACCACCACGGCCACGGCCGCGGAGTCCGCCGCGGTGAGGAATCCGAAGAGGATGCCGCCAAGGATGATAGCGACCACCACGAGTGCGAAGATCGCCCGTCCCGCGCACGCCAGCACATGCGCGATGCCCCGCCACGACCCCTTGGGATAGCCCCGCAGGCCGGACAGGATACCGACGGCCAGCATCAGTATCAGCCCAGTCATGATGCCCGGCAGCATCCCCGCCAGAAACATCGTACCGATGCCAAGATCGACGTGCTTGTATGCGCCGCTGACGGCCTGAGTGCCGCCGGCGACGACGGCGAAAAGGATCATCACGTTTGAAGGGGGGATGATCAGCCCTATCGTCGAGCTGGATACCGTCACGGCCGTGGAGAATTCGAGGTCGTACCCTTCTTCCTTCATCAGCGGAATGAGGATCGAGCCGACGCTGCTGACGTCGGCAACGGCACTGCCGGAAACCCCGCCGAAGAACATGCTCGTAAGGACGTTCACATAGCCGGTTCCCCCGCGGATCCACCCGACCAGTGCGTTGCTAAGGGCTATGAGTCGCCGGGCGATACCACCGCTGCCCATGAGCCGTCCGGCGAGGATGAAAAACGGAATCGCCACAAGGGCTATCTTATGGACACCGCCGGTCATGTCCGTCAGAAGCCCGTAGCTTGTCTTGGCGCCGAACGGGTCCGGGATGGCCGCGTACCCCACGAAACTGGCGATTACGATAGCGAACGCCACCGGCATCCGCATCAGCAGCAGCACCACGAAGACCAGACACATCCAGGCGAAGGGAGTCATGCTCCGTCCTCGGCGATTGCCGGGCCGTCCCGAGATTCGCCGCTGCCGCCATCAGCGGGGATATCCAGCAGTTTCTCGACCCCGAACGCAGCGAACAGCGCCCCGGCGGCGGGGTAGCAAAGGTAGAATATCCACTTGGGCAAGGGGATGCTGTCGAGTGTGCCGCCGTCGGCGGCGGTGGCCCGTACGTAGGCCAGGCCGCACCAGGCAAAGTAAAGTCCGAAGGCGACGATAATCACCCAGTTGATCGCCTCCACCACCCGCTGCACGGGTTTAGGGAACACGGCGGTAAGTGCGTCCACGCCCTGATGCGCTCCGGCCCTGAGGGCAACGGCCGCTCCGAGCATGGCAAGCTGCACCAGTCCGTATTGGGCCATCTCCTGCAGCCAGAGGGCCTGTCGCTGCCAGCCGCCAAGATTCTGAACAGCGCTGTAGAACAGCAGCAGCACCTGGGCGGCGAGGATCGCTCCCACAACCCCCTCCACCAGACGCGCAAGCAGACCCGCCAGACGATGGACCTTCCGGAGGTAGTGCATGGGCGGTCCGTGGCCGGCTACTGCGCCTCCCAAATTCGCTCGACCCACTCCCGCCGCCAGTCCGGAAGCTGCTCGTATATCGGGCGTACGGCTTCGACGAACGGGGCGATGTCAACGTCCGTGGTGAACTGCACGCCCTTATCGCGAAGGTCATCCTGCAGTTCTCTGGTCGCCTCGGCCCAGAGATGCTTGTGGTACTCGGCCGAGGCCGCCGCGGCCTCCTGCAGCGCCAGTTGCTGTTCGTCGTTCAGCGACTCCCACGCACGCAGGTTCATTATCAGCACGTCCGGCGCTCGCGAATGCTCAGTCATGAAAAAGTGCGGGCAACTGCGGTAGTGCTCTTCGGTCTGATAGCTGGGTATATTGTTTTCCGCGGCTGTTACGAGCTGCCCGCGCGACAGCGCCTGGGTCAGTTCGGGACCGAAGGGGATGCTCTTGGGTATCGCACCCAGGGCTTCCATGGTGCGGATCATCGTCGGGCTGGGTTGTACGCGGATGTTAAGACCCCTCAGGTCCTCGATTCCGCGGATGGGATCGCGGGCATAGATGCTCCGTGAGCCGGCGTCGTAATATGTCAGGCCCTTGAGTCCGACGGTTTCGAGCTTGGCAAGGATTTCCTGCCCGATGTCGTCGGCCAGCACGCCGTGATAGTGTTGCTCGTCGCGGAACAGCCAGGGCAGCGTGAAAATGCCCATTTCAGGAACGACCGACTCCAGAGCGTTGGAGGAGACCTTGGTCATCTGGATCTGCCCGGCCTGGACCTTCTCGATAAGCTCCTTCTCCGCGCCCAACTGAGCGCTATGGCGGATATTCAGCGTCAACTGGCCCTGGGTCTTCTCGTCCAGCAGTTCGGCCATGCGAACCATCGCGTGGTGAACGGGATGATTGTCGGTCAGGACGTGGGCAAGTCGGATTTCTCTGTCCTGCTGATCGTCGTCGGCGCAGCCGGCGAGCATCGAGAGGATCAGGGCGACTGCCAGCAGGCCATGCGGAATGCGGTCTTTCATGAGTGGCTCCTTATTTGACGGCACAGGTCCTATTTGACCAAGTTTAACCGATCATAATCTTACCACCGGCACATGGCAAAGACAACGCATATCCGACCATTCCGTTTGTCAACATGTCGGATTTCAGGGCTTGCGGCACATTACTCGACCTTCCGCTCGGATCGCTGTGAATGCCGCGGACGCGTCGGTGTTCACTGGTCCCTGTCCGGGCCGGAGTATTCCACCGGCTCACCGTTGGCGTACACCTCTTTGAGCGTGAAATTCTCCACATACGAGACGTCGAGTTCCCTCTCGGCCTCGTCGGCGATGACGTTGCTAATCCGGACATCCCGAATTGGCGACGCGGTCACGCCGGTGGCCTGTATCAGCGTGCCTACGCGTGTGGCCCTGACGTTCTCGATCAGGAAATCACGGTACAGGGGAGGGCGGTCGCCGCCGCGATAGCCGTGGTAATCGGTCCGAAAACGAATCAGCCGGTCGGCCCGATCCACGTTGATGTCCCGCACCCGCACGTTCTCAATCGCACCGCCTCGGTCAAGGTTCGACTTGAAGTAGATGGCCGAACGCACCCTGCCGAGTTCGTTGTCGTGCATGTAGATGTTGCGGACTCCGCCCGACATTTCGCTACCGACGGCGAGGGCGTTATGACCGGACATCTGGTTGTGGCGCACGATCACGTTCTCACTCGGCCGGCCCACACGCCAGCCGTCCCGGTCGCGCCCGGACTTTACCACGACGCTGTCGTCACCGGTGCGAAAGACGCAATTCTCGATAAGCACGTTAACCGAGGAGTCCACCGCGACCCCGTCATTGTTGAGTCGGCGGCTGTCCACCGTCAGGCCGCTGACGATCACGTTGTGGCAATAGACCAGGTGATTAACCCACATTGGCGAATCAACGATGGTCACGTCGCGGATAAGCACATTCTGGCAGCCGTAGAACTGGATCATGCTCGGACGGAGGTAGTCGCCCTGTGTGTCGTCGCCCGGGCCGAACAGCCGTTCGCGCACCGGCTTGCCGGCCGCACCCATTTCCCGCAGCCGGCGCTGGGAATCGCCTTGCCGGCCTCGCCATCGACCGAAGCCGTCGGCGGCGTTGCCGTCGATCACGCCCTTGCCAGTCACGCCGACGTTGATCGCCTGATACGCGTAAATGAATGGTGAGTAGTTGTAAACCTCGGTGCCTTCCCAACGGGTGCGAACCTGGGGCAGATAGGCGTCGGTGTCGTCGGTGAAGAGCAGCCGGGCGTTTTCCGGGACATCGAGGAACACGTTGCTCTTTAGATGCACAGGCCCGTGGCTAAACCACAGCCCGTCGCCCAGACGAACGATGCCGCCGCCATCGGCGTTTGCCTGGTCTATCGCCGCCTGAATGGCAGCCCGGTCATCGGTCCGCCCATCACCGACGGCACCGAATTCGGTCGGATCGTAGACAGCATCGGGAATTTGAGGCCGGCCGATCCGTTCAAGCACCGCCGACATAGGCGCCCACGGATCGGAACCGTCTGCATCCGCCGACAGACCCGGCGAGGCGGTGAGCAACAGGACCGCAGCAATACATACGACAACCAGGGGGCCCCGCGGGACGTCGGTTGTGGGATCGTTGTCCTGTGGTGGGTGGTTATTCATCATGTCTGATATCCCAGGCGTAGATGCCGTCGCGCTGCCGCAGCAGGAGGCGTCCATCGACAATCGGATGCATGATCGGGTGGTGGTAGCTTGTGGTACCCTGGCCATACTTCGGACGCCACTCGCGATCGGGATTCA
>PUND01000124.1 GCA_003551645.1 Phycisphaerae bacterium
AACTTCCTTCAGACCCCGCCTCACGGCGGCAGCCCTTGCTGTTTGGCTAACGGTTCCTGTCATCAAGGTCCGTAGAGGACTTGCACCTCCAAGTCATCGCGCCATGCCCGGCGCACCCAAGAGACCGCGGCGGCCTTTTAGACTAAGGGCCGCCGCCTTTTTGCGCAGGCATCGTCTTTGTTGCTTCTTGGCGGTCTTTGTGATTCTCTCAGCCGACCACGATCCGCCCGAAGCGGCGCTTGCCGACCTTGAGCACCTGATCGGTTTCCGGCGTGACGGTTGCTTCGATATCGGTGATCTTCTCGCCGTCGATGCTGACCGCGCCCTGCTGGACGAGCCGCCTGGCATCGCCCCTGGACTTGGCGAAACCGGCCGAGATGACCAGTTCCATAATGCTCACGCCGCCGTTGGCGATGCGGACATCCGGCATCTCGCTGGGCGTCTGGCGCCGGCTGAAGATGCGCTGGAACTCCTGCTCGGCCCGCTCGGCGTCGGCCGCTGAGTGATAAGTCTGCACGATGGTCTTTGCCAGTGCGGCCTTGGCGTCTCGCGGGTGGGTCTGTTCGGTATCCAGCAGTGTCCGTATCCGCTCGGACGGCAGGTCGGTTAGGAGCGTGAAGTAGCTTTCCATCAACTCGTCCGGGATGGACATGATTTTGCCGAACATATCGTCGGGCTTGTCGGTGATGCCGACGTAATTGCCTTTGGACTTGCTCATCTTCTCGATGCCGTCGAGGCCCGGCAGCAGCGGGAAGACCATCACTATCTGCGGCGGCTGTCCGGCGGCCGACTGAAGCGTCCGGCCGACGAGGTTGTTGAAAGTCTGGTCCGTGCCGCCAAGCTCCACGTCGGCTTCGATGCACACGCTGTCGTAGCCCTGCATCAGCGGATACAGAAACTCGTGCACGCCGATCGGTTCGCCGGCCTCATATCGCTTCTCGAAGGTGTCCCGCTCCATCATTTGCGCGACGGTCATCTGTGCGGCCAGTTGCAGCACTTCCGCGAAGCTGAGCTTGCTCAGCCATTCGCCATTGCGGCGGACTTCCAGTTTCTCCGGCGAGGTATCCAGAATCAGCCCCGCCTGCTCCAGATAGGTCTCCGCGTTGGACTTTATCTGCTCCTCCGATAGCATCGGGCGGGTCTTGTTGGCGCCGCTGGGGTCGCCTATTCGGGCGGTGTAATCGCCTATTATCAGCACTGCGCGGTGGCCGAGATCCTGAAAATGCCTCAGCTTCCGCAGCGAGACGGTGTGTCCTAGGTGGATGTCCGGCGCGGTGGGGTCCATGCCGATCTTCACACGGAGCTGTCGGCCGTCCTCGTCGGCTTGCCGGAGCCGCTCGGTAAGCTCATCGCGCGTGTACAGCCCCTCGCAGCCCTGAGCGAGGGCGTTAACGTGCCCGGTAAGTTCCTTGTCAGTCAGCTTGGCCATAAGACCGGAAACTGTACTCCCGCCGCGTCGTCAATGCAACGCCCGCCCCGCGGCTGCGGCCGTCAGGCCGTCAGTCACGGCTTGGCGTGCTGGGCCATGCCGACGAAGCCCCAGGGACCTTTTGTGACCTCGCTCGACTTGTCCGGGGTGTTTGCTGTTGGTAGAATCCGGCCGGGCTTGAGAGCCACGCCAAACCATGGAGCATACGAGGGTCTTACTTGCGGGTCTGCTGATCGCGTCGGCAGGCATGATATCCTGCGGTCAGCCGCCTCCCGCGCCGCCGCAGAGCCGGGAAGCGTACGCCCGCATGGATTCTTCCCATCGGATGCGGTATCCGAGGCGCACCATAGTCCTGCACAACGCCCAGAGGGTCCTGGACGGGGATTTGCCCGCGGAGTCGCGCATAGAATCGCTCGAGCTTCTGGACGAACTGGACGTCAACGACCGGGAGCTTAACGATGAGCTGGCGGGTGTTCTGGCCGACGCCGCGGCGTACGAGACCGTGCAGTCGGCGGTGCTGGAATTCCTTCTTGCGCGGGACTATCCGGGCCTTGCCCGCCACGCGGTGGCCGCTCTGGACCACCGCGGGGATCATGCCCATCTGGAGGAGATGGTTACGGCCTGGCTGGCAAGCCATCCCGCGCCGGAGGTCCTTGCGGAGGTCGTCAAATTGTGGTCCGAATCGTCGCCCGATTCGGACAGGGAAGGGCAGTTCCGTGAGCTTGTCGAGCTGATAACCGGTGAGCATTGGAGAGAGGCGCTGCTGTATGCGCTGGCGGCCAGGGGTTTCACCGCTCGCGGCTCGGCCTGGGAAGTGTTGCGGAACCGGGAGGATGAGCAGACGCTGCGGAGTCTTATTTCCTCGATGGAAACCGGCTCCGAAGCCATAGAGGCGATGCGGCTTTTCTTGGAGAGATTCGACTACCTGCCCGAAGACCGCGAAGCGCTGCTGACGATAGTTACGCACACGGTTAGGCGCCGGGACCTGGTGGACGGTGCGGCCCGGCTCCAGCGGCGGTGGGCGCTGGAGTACGGATACGAGTTCCGCCTGCGTGACTTCCACCTTATGAGCCGCCTGGCGGGCGACCCGCTGCGGAGCGATATCTCCCGGACCCACCTGGTGCTGGAGATAGGACAGGCCGTTAACAGACGCCGGCACGCGATCCCCGACGACGAAGAGGGCGGTTCGGACGACGAGTTTGCCGACAGCTTCTGGATGCGGCTGGACTCGCTCGATATGGCCGATTTGTGGCGGCTTCACCTGCTCGACGAGATGCTGTCTCGACCGAGGGTACGGATCGCGCTGCGGCAGATGGCCCGGCTTGACCGCGAGGATATCGGTCGGGCCTGGGGCGGACTGGTTGTCTATAAGAGCGGGCAGGCCGAGGCCATTCTCTACCCGGGCGAACGCGACGCAGCCGAGTGGAGATACGTTCCCGGCGACGACCTGCTGGCCGACCAGCGGGACTCGCTGTGCCTGTTTCATGCGCACTTCAGCCGGGTTGAGAACATCGACCTCGCAAGGCCTCGGCCCGAGCAGCTCCGCGAGGCCGGGCATCGGCAGTATGACGCCCTGCTTCTGACCAGCATCGACGAGGACCACTTCAGCGCTCATTACTACAACGCCGAGGGAACGGTGGTCTCACTGGGGATATTCTCCTACGGGCCGTAGCTGAAGGGCGGGCGGAACCAGTGTCGTCGGCTGGTGGTGAAGCGTCGCAAATCCGGGCCTGGGATTAATCTTTTGACAAGCAAAGCGTCCGGCGTGTATGGTTATTGTTGCTGGATATTCTGTGGTGTTGACTGTCTTTCACGTCGGCCGTTTTTGTGTTGTTAGAGTCGAGCCAATCGCCTGAAAACCCCGGAGACAAGGCCATGTCAATTGGATTGCGTAGCGGCGGGGGGGCTGGATCGGTCAGGATGGGCTTCACGCTCATCGAGCTTCTGGTCGTCATCTCCATCATCGCGCTGCTGATGAGCATACTTCTGCCGGCACTGGGCCAGGCCAGGGAGGTTGCGATGAAGGTCCGGTGTATGACTAACGCCAGGGCCTTGGGGCAGGCCTTGAACATGTACGCCAGCGATTCCCGCGGGGGCGTAATGCCCTTTACGAACTGGGGCAACAGCACGGAATACGGGCCTGGCTGGCTCTATGATCCGGCGGAAAGGGACGGGGACTGGGACGAGGAGCTTGCAAAAACGGGCCTTTTCGTCGCCGGCGATTATCTGCAGCCGGACGCCTTCCGCTGTCCGGCGGACGACCCCGGCCCGTTCGACTCGGATCGTCCGGCCCGCACAGTCACCAGCTATGTTCAGAACGGAGCCAGTTGCGCATACGGTGATGAAATGCCGGCCCTGCCGCTGGAGATCTTCGGACCGGACGATATAGTATTCTGGGAGGCCCACGAGGAACCGGCCGGCGGTCAGTGGAACGACGGCGCCAACTTTCCTGGCGAACGGCTCAGCGAGCGGCATCTTGACGGTGCTTCCGTCGCACGATACGACGGCGGCGCCGAGTGGGTCGATTTTGACGATTGGATGGACTGGGAAGAGGACGAACCCGGTCGCCTCTGGTGCAACCCACTGAGCTCCGACGGCAGATAGCCGGCACGCACCTTACGATACTTTTACCTGCTACGATTGCCTCGCCGCCGGTCGCCGGTCGCTGTTCGCTGTGCTATTCGCCGCTGCCCGTTTCAATCGAACTTCCGCAGCACCTCTTCGATGGCGTCGTACTCCTTGCGCATCTCCCGGAGCTGGCGTCGATGACGCCCGACGGATTCCTCGGAGGCGTGCTCCAGAAACGTCTCATCGTCCAGGCGCGCCGAAAGCTCGGCGATCTGGTCCTCGAGCATCTCCTTACGTTTGCGCAGAAGCTCGATGCGCTCTTCCATGGTCGCCGGCTCGCTGACCTGTTTGAGCACCTCTTCAGCGACATATATCGGCGTCTCCGAAGCCACGCCAAGCGCTATGGCGTCGGAAGGGCGCGAGTCCACCTGTATAACCTCGCTGCCACGGCGGATGTAGAGATTGGCCAGGAACGTATGGTCCTGCAAGTCGTGGATGACCACTCGCTCGATCTGTCCGCCAAGCGACTCTATCACGTTGGCCATCAGGTCGTGCGTCATCGGGCGGGGCATGGGTACGCCTTTGAGCCGGCGGTCTATCGCCAGCGCCTCGGCGATGCCGATGACGATGGGGAAGCTGCGCTGCCCGTCCTTTTCCTTCAGAAATATTACCTGCTGATCGCCCAGTTCTGTAATCAGAACCCGCGACAGCTCCATCAGCACTTCCATAGCGCACCTCCGCCCGTTTCCGCTGTCATTGTAAGCCCCCGGCCGGAGGGCACGCAACCGCGGCCGTGGCGACAGAGGCGAGCGCGGCAATCACTAAGCTCGCCAGGGCCACAAAGCCCACAAAGACAGAATGTCTTAACGATACGTCCCTGTTGCAACGCAACCGCGAACCGCGAATGGCGAATCGCGAGTGGCCCGTAGTCGGGCATGCCTGCCCGAGGGCAATTGCTGGAATGTCTCAAACGACGGAGCTTTCGCGCGATTGCCGGTTTGGGACATTCGAATTTTTGCTTTTCTGATTTCGAGTTTTACCAACCAACCGGCCTGCCCTCAGCGCAGCTTTTCCATCGCATCTTCGACCGCGGCCAGTTGCGCCTTCTGCTCGGCCAGGCGGTCGCGCTGCTGCCGGACGACCTCCGCGGGGGCCTTCTGTACGAAGTTCTCGTTCGAGAGTTTCTTCTCGGCCGATTCGATCGCCTTTCGCAGCTTGTCGGCCTCTTTGGACAGCCGGGACAGCTCCGCCTCGCGGTCCACCGCGCCGAGCACGTACAGCTTGACGGTCCCGACGGTGGCGGCCGCGGCGTCGGCCGGCGGCCGGTAGCCCGGCTTCTGGATGCTAAGCTCGCCCACCGACGCCTGCGAGCGGATAAGCGCGCCGTTGTCGGCGATAAACTCGGCCTCCCGGCCCTGGGCCTCTACCACCACGTCGGTGCTCTGGCTGCGCGGGATATTGTGCTGGGTGCGGACGTTTCGCACTTCGCGTATCAGGTCTCGCAGCGTCTCAAACCGCTGCTCCAGCGCGGGGTCGATGCATGCGGCGTCCGCACGCGGCCATTGTGCCCGCACGAGCATCGGCTCGGCCGTGGCGTTGTCAGGCCCGCGGCGGGGTGCGACCTCGTTGAGCCGCTGCCAGACGGCCTCGGTGATAAACGGCACAACCGGATGCAACAGCCGCAGAAGCCCGTCCAGCACATAAGCAAGCACCGCCCGGGGGGCATTCTCGCCGGAGTTGATGCGGGCCTTGGCGATCTCCAGGTACCAGTCGCAGAAGTCGTCCCACATGAAGTGGTAGAGCGTCTCGCCAAGCTCGTTGTAGCGGTATCCGGTCAGCGCCCGCGTGGCGTCGCGGGCGGCGGAGTGGAAGCGGCTGAGTATCCAGGCGTCGGATATGTTCGCGTGCGGCTCGATGTCCGAAAGCGGCGGGGCGCCCGAGAGGTTCATCATCGTAAACCGCGCGGCGTTCCACAGCTTGTTGCAGAAGTTCCGGCCCTGGTCGAACTTCGGGCTGGTGTTGGCCTTGCGACCGTCGGGCAGGGTCATCTCCTCCACAGGCATGCGGACGTCCTGGGTCTGGGTAGTCATGCTGACCAGCGTGAAGCGCATCGCGTCGGCGCCGTGGCTGTCGCTGATGGTCAGCGGGTCGATGCCGTTGCCCAGTGACTTGGACATCTTCCGTCCTTGGCCGTCCTGGATCATCGCGTGGATGAACACATCCCGGAAGGGGATATCGCCCAGGGCGTACTGGCCCATCATCACCATCCGCGAAACCCACAGCGTGATAATCTCCCTGGCTGTAACAAGCACATCACCTGGATAGAACGTCTCCAGCTCCGGTGTTTCCTCCGGCCAGCCCAGCGTGCTGAACGGCCAAAGAGCCGACGAAAACCACGTGTCCAGAACGTCCTCGTCCTGCTGCCAGCCGGAATCGGCCAGTTGTTGTTCCAGCTCTTCGTTATCCGGGCCGAGGCAGACAAACGTAACCTTGCCCGTATCTGTCTCGGCGTGGCGGACGCCGACGGCCTCGATGCCGGCAGGCGGCTCATGCTTGCCTTCCTTGCGCCAGACGGGTATCCGGTGGCCCCACCAGAGCTGTCTGCTGATTGGCCAGTCGCGGAGGTTTTCCAGCCAGGTCTGGTAGGTCTTCGCGTAGCGGTCCGGGGTGAATCGCAGCCGCTTGTCCAGCAGCGGCTTCAGCGCCAGCCCGGCCAGCGAGTTGACCGGCACGTCGGTTCCCTCGATGTTGCCGGTTCCGAACGCCTCGGCCAGGCGGTCTATCGGTTCCTTGATGGCGATGTACCACTGGTCGGACAGGTACGGCTCTATGGGCACGTGGCTGCGGTAGCTGTGGCCGACCTGGTGGACGTATTCACGGACATCGGCCAGCAGGTTCTCGGTGCGGAACCACTCGACTATCGCCTCTCGTGCCTCGAAGCGGTCCATACCGAGGAACTGCTCGGCCTCGGTGCCGGCGGCATCCGGCCAGCCGTGACGGTCCGAGATGGTCCCGTCCGGCGCCAGCACGTTGACCACAGGCAGCTCGTGGCGGCGGCCTATCTCCCAGTCGTTGGGGTCGTGTGCGGGCGTTACCTTCAAAAAACCGGTGGAGAACTTCGCCTGCTCATCGTCGCTGTCGGGGTTGGGCAGCACCACGTGCTCGTCGGCGATAATGGGTATCTCCCTGCCGACCAGCGGCAGCCGGACCATCTTGCCAAGCAACCCGGCCGCTCGCGGGTCGGCTGGGTTCATCGCCACGGCCGTGTCGCCGAGCATGGTCTCCGGGCGGGTGGTGGCGACGGTAACGTGCTCGACGGTCTCGCCCACGATCTCCACCGGCTCGGCCAGCGGATATCGCATGTAGTAGAAGTGTCCGTGGACCTGCTCGTGCTCGACCTCGTCGTCGGCGAGCACCGTCTGTGTGGCCGGGTCCCAGTTGACCAGCCGCTTGCCGCGATAGATAAGCCCGTCGGCGAACAGCCGGAAGAACATCTCGCGGACGGCCCGGGCGCAGACTTCGTCCATGGTGAACCGCGTCCGCCGCCAGTCGCAGGAGCAGCCGATTTGCTTGAGCTGCCCGAGGATGCGTTCTTCGTATTCATCCTTCCACGCCTGGACGCGCCGCACAAACTCATCCCGCGGGAAATCCGTCCGGCGTTTGCCCTCTTCGGCGAGTATGCGCTTCTCGACGACGGTCTGGGTGGCGATTCCGGCGTGGTCGGTGCCCGGCATCCAGAGCGTGTTGAAGCCCTCCATACGCTTCCAGCGGATGAGCACATCCTGCAGTGTGTTGTTCAGGGCGTGGCCGAGGTGCAGTACGTCGGTGACGTTTGGCGGTGGTATGACTATGCAGTACGAGCTTCCTCGCCCGTCCGGCTCGGCGCCAAAGGCGCCCCGCTCGGTCCACATCAGATAGATGGTTTCCTCGACCGATTTCGGGTCGTAGGTCTTGGCCAGTTCCGTCGTCATCTTGCCGATGGCTCCTGTTGCTGCCGGTCGCTGCCGAGTTCGGTCAGCAGCTTGTACTCAACGGCGTCCACCAGCGCCAGCCAGGACGCCTCTATGATGTTCTCGCTGACGCCGACGCTACCGAAATAGGCCTCTCCGCGGGCGTCGTGCCAGTCGATGACCACGCGGACCTTCGCGGCGGTCTCGGCCTGGGTGTTGACCACGCGGACCTTGTAATCCACCAGGTGCAGGTCGTCAACGCGGCGGTAGTGCGGGCGCAGCGCCGAGCACAGCGCCTTGTGCAGCGAATCGACCGGACCGTCGCCGGCGGCGACGGTGTGTTCCTGCGCGCCGTCTATCGTCAGGCGGACGATCGCCTCGGTGTCGGCCTCGGCGGCGTCCTGTTTGAAGATAACGCACCTGTAATGGTCCAGCTCCCACAGCTTGCGGTACCACCTGCCGCCAAGTATGCGGCGGATAAGCACGTTGAAGCTCGCCTCGGCCGCCTCGAACTGATAGCCCTCGGACTCCAGTTGCGTAAGCTTCTCCAGGACCTTCCTCTGGGCGTCCTTGTCCCGGCCTATGTCGAACTCCGCCGGCGCCAGTGCCGCGATGTTACTAACCCCGGAGACCTCGGATACCAGTATTCGGCGGGTGTTGCCGACGGTCTCCGGCTCCATGTGCTCGTAGGTGGTGGCGTTGCGCCGTACTGCGTGAACGTGCATGCCGCCCTTGTGGGCGAACGCGGCCGCCCCGACGAACGGCTGGTTCTCCCGCAGGTTCAGGTTCGCCACCTCATAAACGAATCGGCTGACCTCGGTAAGGTTCCTCAGCGTGCCCTCTCGCAGGCAAGTATAGCCGTACTTCAGGGCCAGGTTCGGTATCACCGCCGTCAGGTCGGCGTTCCCGCATCGCTCGCCGATGCCGTTTATGGTTCCCTGCACCTGCACCGCGCCGTGCGTCACCGCGGCGAGCGAGTTCGCCACGCCCACGCCGGCGTCGTTGTGGCAGTGGACGCCGAGCTTCACATCGCCGAGTTCGGCGCGGACGATATCGACCGCCTCGGCGACCTGCTGCGGAAGGGCGCCGCCGTTGCTGTCGCAGAGCACCAGTCGCGTGGCCCCGGCTTCCATCGCCGCGCGCAGAGTATCCAAGGCGTATTGGCGATTGCCGCGCAGCCCGTCGAAAAAGTGCTCGGCGTCGTAGAACACCTCGCGTCCCTGACCGGTCAGAAAAGCCACCGAGTCGGCGACCATCGCGAGGTTCTCATCCATGCTCACCCGCAGCACCTCACGGACGTGCATGTCCCAGCTCTTGCCCACCACCGTTACCACGGGCGTGTCGGCCGCCAGCAGGGCCTTCATGCCGGCGTCCTGGTCGGCCGGGAGGTCACGCCGACGGGTCATGCCGAAGGCGACGGGCGTGGAGTGTTTCAGCCCGCGGCCGCGAACGTCGCGGAAAAACGCCTCATCCTTGGGGTTGCTCAGCGGGTATCCGCCCTCGATGTAATCGATGCCCAGCCGGTCCAACGACTCGGCTATCAGCAGCTTGTCCTCCAGCGACAAGCTGACGCCCTCGGCTTGCGCGCCGTCTCGTAGCGTGGTGTCGTAGATTTCGACTCGTCTGTTGTGGTTCATGATTTCCGCCTCCGGCGGCCGTCTCGGCCGCCCCGGCCCGCACCAGCGAGCCGGCAAACAAAAAAACCCCGAAGCTTTAGTCTCGCCTCAGGGCCTGCGGTGTCGGCTGGTTTACCGGCCGGTTCCGCCCTAAGGCGCGCAGCTTACAATGATTATGCCGATAATGATGCCCGCGCGGACGCCGACCGGCGGGTCCGAAGACCCGCTCAGGGCCGGGAGATTGCCTCGCATCGTCCGCATCTCGGCTCCTCATCGCTGCGCGCCGATAGCGCTGAACCTGCCATTGTGATTATATCGGCAGGGGTGATATCGTCAATTCACTTTCCCGCCCGTTTCCGCCGCGGGGCTTTGTGGAAAGCAGGGATTCAGGGGATGCATGGGATGGTTGTTGAGAAAAAAGCAACTTCCGGCGCCCCGGGGTTTCGAGCTTCGGATTTGTTTCGGATTTCGAGCTTCGGGTTTCGTATTTGTTTCGTATTTCGAGCTCCGAGTTTCGGATTTCCCCTGTAAGTGGCCACAACTGGACGTTCGGTCCGGCTGGTAGTATAAAGGCAGTTGTGTTTTCCCACAGCCGAAGGAGTGAATTCGTGCCCCGAACCATCGCGGAGCTATCCCGAGACGTGCCGGTTTACGATGAGGTCGATGTGCTGGTCTGCGGCGGCGGGCCGGCGGGTTTCTGTGCGGCCGTCGCCGCCGCCCGAGCCGGAGCAAAGACGCTGCTTGTCGAACAGACCAACTGCATGGGCGGCATCGCAACCGCCGGCGGACACAACCACCTGTGCCTGTACACCTCCTGGGGCGGCGGCGACCGCGTGGTCGGCGGCGTGCCATGGGAGATGGTCCGTGGCGTGGTCGATGCCGGCTTCGGCGTCTATAACCGCGGAAACGCCGACTTTGAGCTGGAGGGTCTGAAGCTGGTCCTGGACCGTCTGGCGGCCGAGACGGGCGTGAAGGTGCTGTATCACACGCTCTTCGCCGACGCCATCGTCGATAACGGGCGCATCGCCGGCGCCTACATCCAGAACAAGTCCGGCCGACAGGCAGTACTTGCCAAACGCGTAATAGACGCCACAGGCGACGGCGACGTGGCCGCCTCCGCCGGATCGCCCTGGGAGATGGGCCGCGATCCCGACGGCGCCTGTCAGCCGGCGACGCTGATGTTCCTCATCGGCGGTGTGGACTGGGACCGCGTGCAGCAGTTCCGCCAGGGCGACTGGAAACTAAAAAAAGTCTGGCAACAGGCCCAGCAGGCCGGGGACATGGAGCCGTTCCAGAGCCAGATAATGGGCTGGTGGTGGACGCCAACCCGGCCGGACCAGGTGGGCGTGAACTTCACGCATCTTGTTGGTGTGGACTGCACCGATGCCGAGAGCATATCCGCGGCCACGGTCGAGGGCCGACGGCAGTCGCACCACATGATCCCCGTGTTACGCAAGTACATTCCGGGAATGGAGAACTGCTACCTGGTTTCGACGGCGGCTCTGCTGGGCACGCGCGAGAGCCGCCGCGTGATGGGCGAGTATGTGCTGACCGACGAGGATGTGGTCGGCCAGAAGACTTTCGACGACAGCATCTGCTATGGCTCGTTCTTCATCGATGTGCACAACTGCACCGGACCGGGGATGGACGCCGAGACGTGGCGGCCGGAACAGGGCTTCCGATACCAGATTCCATATCGCTGCATCGTGCCGAAGCAGGTGGACAACCTGCTGGTCGCCGGCAGGTGCATATCGGTCACGCACCGTGCGCTCGGCTCGACGCGGGTGATGCCGCAGTGCGGCGCGCTCGGCCAGGCCGCCGGCGAGGCCGCGGCCATGAGCATCGACGCCGACGCCCCCCCGCGCAGCGTGGACATCGCCAAGCTGCAAGGCCGCCTTCGCACCGCCGGCGCGATAGTCGGCGAAGAGGATATCGTCCCGGACACAAAGCTGAGCTGATCGTGTGCTGTGTCCGCAGCGGCGTGGCCGGCCCCGCTTGCGGCTTACCGGCCATCCGTGGCGACTATCTTGGTGCGGCTGCGCCGGAGCCAGGTTCTCAGGCGTCCGGCTCGTCGTTGACGGTCAGTTCCACGTCGGCCAGCGAGATAAGCTGTGGCGGCAGCGGCAGGAGGATGCTGGACCGCCTGGGGTTGCGGTTGTCGCTTGTGAACGGCCTTGCGGAAATCCCGGCGGGAAACGAGCGAAAGCACCTGTGCAAACAGACTGGCGACCGATACACATATAAGCTTCTCCTGGATGGGGTGTTTGGGCTTCTATCAACCCCTATCCTACCCCATTCAGGAGCGTTTGTGTCCTATCGTGAAATCAGCATTGTTTTGGACGAGAGTGGTGTCCGAACACGTGTCAACGATGTGTCCGGCCTATGCAATAGCCCGCCCTATTTTGTCAGCGACGGCGTTCGGAGTACGAATCCGTAATCGTTCCGCTCCAGTCGGCCGAGCAGGGCGATGGACTTTCCGCTGATGACGGCGGCGTGCCCGTAGCGGTTGCGGATGGCGTCCACGGCGTGGTGGAGCTTTCGCAGCCGCTGCGCCGCCGGCGGCTCGAACAGCCGGCCCGGCCGCTTCCGCGTAAGACGTGACAGAACCACCCCCACGTGCCGCAGTGCCACTCGCCTGCCATGGAGCCGGCCGAGCATTTCGGAGGCGGCTTCAAATGCCTCCTCGTCCGACTCGGTCGGCTCGGTCAGCGTCCTTGAGGCGACGGCCGAGTGCCAGTCCTCGTAGCGGATGGAAAGCTCCACCCGCCCGACGCTCAGCCGGAGCTTGCGGGCCGAGCGCATCGCCCGCTCCAGCAGGTACCACAACATGCCGCGAACCTGTGCCGGGTCGGTCTGCGGCCGGTGGAAGGTGGTCTCACGCGAGAGCGTCCGCGGCGTGCGCAGCCGGCAGGCGGGCTGGGTATCGGCGCCGCGGCAGCGGTCGTAAAGCAGTTCGCCCCGCCGGCCGAACATCGTCCGCAATTGTGCCCGCGAGAGCCGGCGAAGCTCGCCGATATGACGGATGTTCATGTCGCGGAGCTTGCGAGCGGTCTTCGGGCCGACGCCCGGAAGCTTGCCAATCTCCATCGGCGCCAGGAGGTCCGCCTCCGTGCCCGGCCGCGTCCACATAACGCCCCGCGGCTTGGCCAGGCCCGAAGCGAGCTTGGCCAGCATGCGGTTGGCGGCCAGGCCGACCGAGACAGGCAGGCGGACCTCCTCGGCGACGGCGCGTTGCAGCCGCCGGCCCAGCTCGTCGGGCCTGCCGTAGAGCCGCTCCATGCCGGTGGCCTCGCCGAATGCCTCGTCCAGGAACGTCTCCAGCGATACGGTGAATCGCCGACAGACATCCCAGACATGCTCGGCAAAGCAGCGATAGATCGGATACGAACCGGCCAGCACGACCGCCTGCGGGCAGAGCTTTCTGGCCTCGTGCAGAGGCATGCCCGCCCACAGCCCGAACCGCCGCGCCTCGTAGGAGCAGGACGCGATAACGCCGCTTCCGACGATGACCGGCCGATGCCGCAGCGCCGGTATCAGCAACTGCTCCACCGACGCGAAGAAGGCGTCAACGTCCACGTGGACCCACAGCGTTTTCGAAACATCACACACGGCGGCGCTCCTTTCGGCCGATCGGGCGTCAGGCGACCACAAGCTGGTCCAGCCGCCACCGGACCTCGGCGGTATTGAATTGCAGGTAGTAGGTCTCCTCTCCGACCTGCACGCTGAAGTGCAGCCGCGGCGCATCCGCGTCGCGGTCCGTCCAGCGGGCGTTGATGCGTTCCACGCGATAGTCGCGCCCGCCCCAGCGAAAACTCAGCGGGCGCACCTCGCCGTCGGCGAAGCTCGCCACAACCCGGATCGGCTCGTCAATCCGCTCGATATTCATCTCAGCGCCCGAGGCGGCCGGAACCCGCCACCAGGCCGCCCGCGATCCCCCCCCGGCATTGCGGCGCCTGGTTCAACAGCATTGTCCTAACCGATACCTAACATATCATAGCCGTCCCGGCCGGGGCGGACAAGGGGAAAGTGAGCGAACAGCGAATAGCGACCAGCGAAAAGCTTGTCCTGGGCGAAACCAAAGGCCATGGGGCACGAGCGATCAGCTTGTCCGTAGAAGGGCCGCGCCGGTTTTATCTCCGGATATGCCGACCCCGCTTGACGGATTGTGTGTTGAATCAACAGAAGGCCAGGTCAATGCCGGCCGGGGCCATCAAACGGCCGGCGCACGAGCGTCGCTCGTTCGCCCGGGTTTTGATGGCTTTTGCCTTGGGCCGACCAAGGCGCTACAATTCAGAAGTAGTCAGAGTCCGGAAAGGAGCAGAAGTTGGCGGAAGAGCAATCCAGATCGCGGCTGCTTGGTCTTGGGCTGGACAACGACGATGGGCACGTCCGCATCACTCGCGGAGAGAACTTCCATCTCTACGGCGGTTCGGCCGAGACGCACGAGGTGATGCAGGACAAGTGTGTCCGCTTCAACGAGAAGCTTTCGGACCGCGGCAAGCTTCTGGACGACCTGGAAGCCAACGAGCTGGCCGATCTCGCCGGCGAGTGCGAGATGAACCTTCTAGTGCGGAAGCGCGGTCCTGCTCAGGACGGCTGAAAGCCCGTTGGCCGGAGGTAGGATTTTAGCGGTTTTGCTGTTGCCACGGATAACGGCGATAGCGACAATATAGGAAACACGTCAGGTTTATAGCCAAGGTTCTTGTGCGTATTGGCTCGGAGGCAGGCATCACGGGAACGGAGGTCCCGCAAAGGAGGCCTTGGCAGAGTCTGGAGGGCTGCAAATGCCGTATCCAGATCGCAATGTGCGGGCGTACAGGCCGAGTCAGTTCGCTCAGTTGGAGGAGCAGGAAGAAGACCCTGCGTGGCGCGAGAAGCAGGAGAAAGTGGCTCTGTATTCTCGACGCGCTCAGGCCGGACTGCCCCTGTTTGAAACGTCCGCGACAGATCAGTCGCAGGTGTCACCGAGCGCGTAGGACTGGCTGGCGCACTCTTCCCGGCCGCCCGTTGCGCACGGTCCGAAGTCAAGCTGCGCGATTGGTCGTTGCTTTTGCGGGTCGGGTTGCCGTAAATACGCGGCGTGGACGATGTCGCACTGACAATCCGCCCGTCTCGGCCGCGTTTCCAGCGGCTCTCCGACGGATCGCTTCGTGTCTGGGCGCCGGCCAAGATCAATCTCAACCTCCTGGTCGGCCCGCCGGGCGACGATGGCTTCCACCCCATCGACTCCCTTGTGGCCAAGGTAACGCTATATGACGAGGTGGACCTGCTGCCTCGACGGGATGGGCGAATCAGCATCACCTGCGAGGGGTACGACTGCGGACCCGACGAGCGGAATCTGGCCGTTCGCGCGGCTCGCCTTCTGGCCGAGCTGACAGGCGCCGAAACCGGTGCGGATATCCGGCTGATAAAGCACATCCCGCCTGGTGCGGGGCTTGGAGGCGGCTCTTCGGACGCCGCGGCCGTGCTGGAAGGGCTTAATCAGGTCTGGGAATTGTCGCTGTCGGCCGGTGAGCTTGCGGCGCCGGCCGCCGAGCTTGGCGCGGATGTGCCGCTGTTTCTAAACGGTCCGTGCGCACGAATAACCGGCAGGGGGGAGATAGTCAGGCCAGTTGGGATAGGGCCTTTTATGGCGGTTCTGCACCTTCCGCCGGTGGTGTGCTCGACGGCCGAGGTATATGCGGAGTTGGACCGCGACCCGCCGTCGGAATCCGAGCAGTTGACGTTGAAGCTGCTGGAGCGTCAGCCGCCCTCTCGCTGGCGGGCGGCACTGGTGAATCAGCTTGCCCCGGCGGCTGAGCGGGTCAGCGGGGCGTTGGCCGAGGCGCACGGGCGATTCTCCCGGGCGGTGGGGGTGGAAACCCACCTGACGGGAAGCGGCAGCGGCTCGTTCGTGCTCTGTGACGACGAGCGTGAGGCCGGGACTGTATGGTCGCGACTGCCCGCGGACCTGCGGAGCGACTGCCTGCTGGTGCGGCGGAACGAGTGGTAGCCGGGCCGGCGCCGTTTCGGCGATGACCGGAAAAGTCCAGCCGGTGTATATGCCGATATTTGGTGCGGCCTTGACCACCTGTGCCGTATCGGGTACAAGCACATACTGACAACCTGGCCGGCGGGTGTTTTCGCCGGAGGCAGCGGGGCCGTAGCTCAGATGGGAGAGCGTCTGCATGGCATGCAGAAGGTCCGGGGTTCGAATCCCCGCGGCTCCATCCTGCGACGTTCACTGGGCCGACAGAGTCGGCCCAGTGAGCTATGCGGGATAGCACTGCGAAGTCCCGAAGGGACCAAGCAGGGCCTGTGACGGCGCATGTGATGTTTCGCGGGCCAGTTGGACCTTAACCGGCAATGCCGCGTGCTTCCAGGGAGCCAACCATGGCGAAGATACTGATATGCTACTACTCACGGACGGGACACACCGAGCACATGGCTGGTGAGGTGGCCGAGGGCGCCAAGGCCGTTGAAGGCACCGAGGTGGACGTTCGTCCGGTGGGAAAGATCGAACCGAGGGAGATGCTGGACTTCGACGCCATCGTTATGGGTTCTCCGACGTACTATGGGAGCATGGCGGCGGAGCTTAAGAAGCTGCTTGACGATTCGGTCGCCTTCCACGGCAAACTCAACGGCAAGGTGGGCGCCGCCTTTGCCAGCAGCGCCAACGTCGGCGGCGGAAACGAAACGACTGTCATGGATATCATAAAGGCGCTGCTCATCCACGGCATGGTGGTTCAGGGCTCTCCGGGCGGCGACCACTTCGGTCCTGTGGCCGTCGGTGACCCGGACGATCGCTCCCGCGAGGAGTGCCACAAGTTCGGGCGGATAGCGGCCGAGCTGGCAGTGAAGCTGCACGGATGACACTTGCCGGCGAACAATCGGACGCATCCTGCCGGCGTCGCCGGCCCGGACCAAGAGCCGTCTGGGACTTCCTCAGCCCGCTGCGCGCCCAACGGCCACTGACGGCTGTGCGGCTGTTCCTGATGGCCGAGGTGCTGGTCTTTCTAGGCGTCCTTGCGGCCTTCATGAACCTGAGTCTTCCCGCTGACGGGGAAGTCCGATTCGTGCACGTGGCCGTTTACGTGTTCGCGGGCGCCTATCCCATCCTGATGAACCTGCTGCACGGCGACAGGCCGGCCGACAGCGGTATCCGCATCGATAACCTTCTCAGCTCGGCCGGGGAGTTGGCGGCCGCCTCGGTGGTGATGGCGACCGGAGTGCTGGTTACGGGCGTGGCCGTGGATGGTTTTGACTGGGCCGGGCCTATGGCTGTGGCCGCGCACCTCGGCCGATACCTCGGATGGGGGTTCGTGCAGCAGTACTGGATGCACGCGTTCGCCGTGCGGCGGTTTCGCCAGGCGGGCGTCGGTAAAGCGCCGATGGTCCCGCTTGCCGGTGTGCTGTTCGGCCTGATGCACGCGCCGAACTGGCCGCTGGTGGCCCTTACGGGCGGGGCGGCGATGGTCTGGTGTGCGTTGTTTCTGCGAAAGCCGAACCTCTTTACGCTGGCGGCCTCGCACGCCGTCCTGGCGGTGCTTGTGCGGTATTCCCTGCCGGAGTCATGGATGCACAGGTTGACTGTCGGCGGCATATATCTTCGCGCCGTGTCGGAGAGCATGTGAGCCGCATGTCCGACGTCTCGGGCGCGGCCGTATGGGGCAATCACGCATCTGGTCAACGCCTCAAACGCTTTTTCGGTTCCGCTGCAGGTCAGAGCAGCCGGGCCAGAAAGACGGCTACGCTCACGCCGTTGAAGAACGCGTGTATGAGTATGGGCGAGAGCAGGCGGCCGGACCGTTCGTAGCTGTAGCCGATAACCACCGACAGGGCGAACAGGGCGGGTATATGGTGAGGAGTCGCGACGTGCATCAGGGCAAATATGGTCGATGTCAGCAGGACGGCCGCCCACGCGTTGCGCAGGTAGCGCCTGACCATGGTCTGGAGCAGCCCCCGGAAGAGAATTTCCTCGGCGACAGGCACCAGAACGACGGTAACCAATACCAGCAGCACCAGCCATGCCGCGGGCAAGTCGTACATCGCCTCCAGCATCGGGTGGGGCGTCACCCACTGCTCGGGGACCAGCAGTGCGGTTATCCACGCCAGGCCCACACAGAACGGGAATATCGCCAGATAGGCATACGCCGCACGCAGCGTGTCGTAAATCCAGTGTCGTAAGCTCAGCCCCATACCCCGCCTGACACCGAAGCGGAAGCACTCGGCCGCCACCAACAGCGAGACGACGATCCATATAATGCGGTCCAGCGTCACCGCCAGGACCATGGCCCGCACTTCTTCTAAGCCCAGCGACCAATGCAGCGGCAGCATTATTACAGAACTGAGCAGATACAGAGTCACCAGCAGGATTAGCACGGGCGCGGCCGTCAGCGTGTTAGCCCTGCCCGGGGCCTTGGCCAAGCTGAGCTTACGGGGATAGATAATGCGGCGGATGAGCCAGATTATCGCCAGACAGATGCCCACAGCGAACAGGGCTATCTCGGCCTTGGAAGGCACTGCCTCAAGACCGCCTGGCTCCGTCGCCGCCGAAGCCCCGGTCTCGGCGAGAAGGCGGGCGGTCTTCGCCGATGCGTTTGACACCGTAAAGCCCATACAGTTACTTATAGCGCCGCTCCTTCGGGAAAGTCAGGATGGCCGGAAATATACTGGACAAGATACTAAGGACCAAGCGTAAAGAGGTTGACGGACTTCGTCGCGCCGGCGATATCGAGCACTGGAAGGCGCTGGCGGCCGAGTCGCCACGGCCGAGGAATTTTTTCGCCGCCGTAACCAAGCGACCCAGGAATCTGCTGAATCTGATAGCCGAGGTCAAGAAGGCGTCGCCCTCGGCGGGGGTTATCCGCGAAGACTTCGACCCTGGACGGATAGCGCGGACCTACGCCGACGCCGGCGCCGATGCCGTCAGTGTGCTGACCGACCGCGAGTATTTCCAGGGACACCTCGATTACCTGCGCGCCGTTCGCGAGGCGATGGACCTGCCGGTCCTGAGGAAGGATTTCATCATCGACCCGCTGCAGGTGTACGAGTCGAGATGGGCGGGCGCCGACGCCATACTGCTGATAGCCGCGGCGCTTCCGCCGGGAGAACTGCTGGATTTGATGATCCTGGCGACCGAGCTGCGGATGACCGTGCTCGTGGAGGTGCACGGGGCCGAGGAGCTTATGCGGGTCCGGTCTATGGTGGGCTTTCCGCACGCATCCTACGGGCTGCTGGGCATCAATAACCGCGACCTGACCACCTTCGAGGTGGACCTGAACACCACCGTCCGCCTGGCCGAGTTGGCCGAGGGCGCTCCGCTGGTAAGCGAAAGCGGCATCCGAACGCGGGACGATGTGCTGCGGCTCAGGGGCGTGGGCGTAAAGGCAATCCTTGTCGGCGAGACGCTGATGCGCTGCGGCGACCCCGCGGCCGAAATCAGGTCGCTCGTGTCGGTATCGGGCGGCGAGTAGCGACAGTCGGCCGGCGAACGGCTTCAGGCAAATGGCGGAGCCGACAGCGGACGGCGATCCGGCAGGACTATGCTTCAGTCCGCACCCAGTGCCACGATAGGCGTCATAAGCTCACCGAGGCGTTCGGGTACCACCGGGCTGTCGGAGCTGAACCGCATCAGACATCCGTGCGAGTGATCGCTGGCTATGGTCACTGCCCGGGGGCCGAGAACCTCCCAGCCGCTATCGACGTGCCTGTGTCCCAGGACGAAGAACTTCACGCCCAGCTCCTCGGCCAGGGCATCGAGCTGTTCAGGTGTCTGTCCCCGGCCCCACGTCCATTCGTAGAGTCCGTTGCCCCGACGCATGTCTTCGGGGGTGTAGGGTCGGCGGAGTATCTCTGTGCCGGCCTGCTGCATGCGTGCCGGGTGGGGCAGCGAGTGCGTGATGAACACGCCGTTGGGGCATCGCACCGCCACAGGGAGCGACAAAAGGAACGCCTCGACACCTGATATTACCTCATCGGCCTCATCCTCGAAGGCGTAGGCGATGCCCCGGGAGAACTCATCGCATACGCCCCGGCCGCCCTTGGTAATCTCGCTGCCGGATAGCTGGGCAACGTCGTGATTGCCCATAACGAACAGGACCTGTTCGGGATGGGCGCACTTGAGCCGGGCGGCCCGCAGCAGCGGTTCCACACTGCGGTCGGGGCCTTCGGAGCCGAACGGGCCGTGGATGACTTCCTGCAGGATTAGCCGCCGCTGAGGGTGCGAGCCGAGGTCGGCGAAGCGGATAATCTTATTCAGGTTCCGCGTGTTGCCGTGCACATCGCCGGTGGCGACGACCTCCCGGCCGTCCTCGATATCGACGATATTGCCGTCACGGCGCGGATCGTCGGCGTTGTGTTCGGCGGCCTGTCGAAAGATGTCTGCCGCGGCGCTGGGCACTATGGTCCTTCCTTGGTTGTCGGCAAAATATGGCTTTGGGCGCCCGCCGTGTCCTATGGGGTCGAGCGCTTCAAGTGTCCTGCGGCTGCTGCTTGCCGTTAGCTGATCGATTTACCGAGTAGTTAATCACTTCCAGCCGTGAGACGACCTGTTCCATGTTCAGCGGACGGGCCGACGGCTTGGGCCGGATGCAGTCCATGACGAGTTTGCTCAGCGAGGCAGGGACTTCGCTGTTGACCTCGTGCGGAGGCACGGCGTCCGGCTCTCCCGCCAGGGAGACGGCGCCGCCTTTTTTGGGCAGAATAGTGGGTATCGGCTCACCGGTCAGCGTCCAGTAAAGCGAAGCGCCGAAGTTGAACACATCGGTGCGCGGGTCCAGGGGGCGGCGCAACACCTGCTCCGGGGCTATGAAGTCCGGCGTGCCCTGGATGCGCTGCTTGGTCTCGCCGATGCGGCAGCTCTGGCCGAGGTCGATTATCTTCACCGTGCCGTTGGGGCCGACCATGATGTTGTTGGGCTTCATGTCGGCATGGACGAAACCCAAGGTGTTCATGTAGGCCAGCGCGACGCCCACCTCGTGGAAAATCCGCAGCACCTCGCGGATTTCCCCGGGCGGGTCACCCTGGATTGTAAGCCCATCGCACAGCTCCATTATCAGCAGAATCTCGCGAACGCTCAGCCAGTGCTTCCTGCGGCGGAGGTGGTGGACCTTCCGGATGACCTGATGATCAAGCTGGGACGCGACTTCGTATTCGTTACGCGCCTGGTCGAGGAACCTCGTATCCGAGGTCTTGCGTTTGACCACCCGCTTTAGCGCATACTGAGCGCCCGTCCGCTTTTCACGGACCTTCCATATGGTGCTGCGGGCCCCGCTGCCGAGGAACTGAACCACCTCGTAGCCGGGCACTTCCAGGGTTTGAGCCGTGTCCATGTCTTCGGTGTCTGTGTCGGTATGAAGTAAAAAACTATGAGGTAGGATATACGACTTATTCTAACGCCCCGAAGGGCTGAGTTTAAGTCGAAAAGTCCCGCCGTCTTCGCTATCGGCATGCCTGCGCGTCGGCTTCAGCGAGTTCGCGCCCGCCGATAAGCCGACTTTGCCGTCGATTGTACCCGCCGCTATAATCTCGCCGATACCTTCCAAAGTCAATGAATTCGAAACTCAGAAAGAGACTGCTGTTCGCGGGCAAGCTGCTTCTGGCGGCCGTGCTGCTCGCATGGGTGCTTAACCAGGTCCACTGGCACGATTACGTCCTGGACCCCGATGGCGACACGCACCCGGTCCTGGCGGTCGAGCCATCGCCGGATGAGCCGGAACAGATCACCATCGCCACAGGATTCCTGGGACTGGGCGAGCAGGTGGTTCGTGATGCGGATGATTTCCTCAAGCCGTTCGAAGATGCGCCTACGCCTGTACATGAGGGCTTCGCATCGAGCTTGGGCCGTACGCGGCCGTGGGTGCTGACCGCGTCGGTGGTCTGCTTCCTCGCGGCGTTTCTGATGATGTCGGTGAGGTGGTGGTTCCTGCTGGGACTGCTGGACATCCGGCTTGCGGTCTGGGAGACGGTCCGACTGACCTTTCTGGGGCTTTTTTTCAACATCGTCGTGCCCGGAACGGTCGGCGGCGATCTGGTCAAGGCCTACTACGCGGCAAAACACACACCGGGCAATCCCGGCCCGGCCGTGCTGAGCATCTTCATGGACCGCGTTCTAGGGCTGTTCGGTCTGACGATGATGGCTGCGGTCATGCTGGCGGTGGTGCTTGTCGGCGGACTGGCCGCCTTCGCGGATGTCCGCGTGCCGACGCTGACGGTGCTGGTGCTGCTGGCGGGGGTCTCGACGATGATGATGATTCTTCTCAGCAGGCGGCTTCGGCGTGCTCTCCGGCTGCGAAAGTTCTATCAGAAGCTGCCGATCGCCCACCATATATCCGCCGCCGGCGACGCCGCGCGGACCTATCGAAGTCAGGTTAGGGGGCTTATGAAGGCCGGTCTTATCAATGTGGTATCGCAGACCCTCTATGTCGGCGCGATTGCCCTGGTAGGCGTAAGCTTGGCGCTGGATGTCGAGTGGTTCAGCTATTTTGCATATATCCCCCTGGTTTATATCCTCGGGGCGATTCCCCTGACTCCGGGAGGGGTGGGACTTGTGGAGACGTTTTTTGTCCAGTTCTTCCAGTCACCCACGGTCAATCCCAGCGAGATACTGGCGATGGCACTCATCGCCCGTCTGATTCCCATCCTCTGGGGCCTTCCCGGAGCCCTCGTGGCCGTTACCGGCGCCAAGGTCCCCAAGACCGAGACAATGCAGTCCGAGTTGGGACTGAGCGACCAGCAGGCCCCCGAAACCGCCGGCTAGCGGTGGTCGGGCCTTTTCCGGTCCGGTTTTTAAGTGCCGGTTAATTTCTGCCGAGGAAGAATCTGTTGCGTATCCGCCCTTGGCTTTACGGCGGCCATAGAGGTCGAGCCAGATGCCGACACTCAAAGACCTGACCATCGATGAAATCGCCGAGGCCCTTCGCGGGGCCGCCGACCGTGAAGTGCCCGTAACACTTACCGTCAGGGAAGACGACCGCTGGGTGACATGCCGCACCTGTCTGCTGTCCGTCGGCGACACACACCTGCTGCTTCAGATGCCCGTTGCGGCCGAAGGCGCGCCCGTGCACGAGTTCACGCCCGCCGAAAAAGCGGGCATGAGCTTCAAGCTCCGACATCACAAATACATCTGCAAAGTGACGATCGTCGGCCAAGCTCGGCGTCAGCAGGAACCGGTGCTGCAGGTCTGCTGGCCCAACTGGATGCAGAAAATGCAGCGCCGTGCGTTTCAGAGGGCGGATGTGCCCAGCGGGCGTCTGGCCCGCGCGGCGTTCTGGTCCGGAACCAGCGCGGACGAGCCGGCCGGCGACAGCCCGGAACGACCGGTCTGGACCGGCATCATCAGTAACATAAGCGCAGGCGGCTTCCAGGTGGAAACCGACGCATCCGCCGCCGAGGCGCTGGATACGGGCGAGCCGATGGGGGTTCGGCTCGCCTTCGGTACGGCCCGAAAGGCGATCTACGCCGACGCCCAGCTCCGACACGTGGCGCCGACCGACGGCCGGACGATGCTTGGCTTTCAGTTCGTGGGGCTTGGCCAGTCCGGCGAAGGCCGCCGCATCCTTCAGGAGATAAGCTCCACGGTAACCGAGTTGCACCGATTCACTGAGCGGACGGCGGGGGAGCGAACCTAGACGAAGGCCTGGGTCCGCCGGTTGACCGTCCGACCTCAGCGCGGGAGGGAGCAGTGAGGCCCGCGTCTCGCAGCGAGGCGCGGGCTTCCGCTTGTAACGACGGCGCGGCTGCCATATCCTGCCCGCGATGGCGAAACAACCCCTCCAGAGCGACAAGGAGCTTTACTACACCGTCTGGACCACCGCGTGGGGGCCGATGGGCGCCGCCGCCGGTCCGGGAGGTATAACGCGAATCGAGCTGCCGCACTACCAGCCGGACGACCTGGAGCAGTTGCTCGCCTGGGAGCATCCGAACGCCCGGCGGGCGGATGAGCCGTTCGAGACGCTGATCGAGCTTTCGCGGAGATATTTTAGCGCCGAACCGGTGGATTTTGCCGACGTCGCCTGCGAGCTTCCGCCGCCCGGCGGCTTCACCGGAAAAGTCTTTCGTGCATGCCGCGAAATCCCGTACGGCCAGACCCGCAGCTACAGCTACCTGGCCAAGGCGATTTCTCGCCCAGACGCCGCACGTGCGGTCGCGGCCGCCATGGGCAGGAATCCCCTTCCGCTGGTGATCCCATGCCACAGGGTGACGTATGCTGACGGGCGGCTGGGCGGCTTCTCCGCCGCCGGCGGCGAAACGCTAAAACGCCGCATGCTGGATCTGGAAAGCCGGGCGGGATAGGTCGGTTGGGCCGGTAGCTTTGCCGCCGATGCGGATTGAGCAAGCGACCCGCTGCGCAATCGAGGGTCCGCGCCAGTAATGGTTCCGGGAGGCGACCTACCTCTCGAGCCGCTCGGCGACGAACTGCAGTGTATCGACTATGTGCTCATCCCAGTAGGACCACTCATGCTCTCCGGGATATTCCCGGTACACATGCTCGATTCCCAGCCGTTGAAGGTGTTCGTGGAAAAGGCGGTTGTGCTCTATGAGAAAATCCTCTGTCCCGCAGTCCATGCGCAGCGAAAGCTGTTCCGGCCGGCCGGCCAGTCGCTCGGCCAGCAGGAAGCAATCGTAATTGTTGTGTGGCAGGGTCGCGGCCAGTCCGAGTATGTCCGGCCGGTCCTCCGGCGGCTCGAATCGGCTGCAGAGAAAGCCCAGCGCCCCGGAATGCGAACAGGCCACCGAGAACGTCTCCGGGTGTCGCATCGCCAGCATCATCGCACCGTACCCGCCCATGCTAAGGCCCGCTATGGCGCGCGGCCCGCGCCCGGCCGCCGCCGGGAAGGTCCGCTCCACAAAGCCCACCACGTCCCGAACGATGTGGTCCTCGTACGCCAGCCCTTCCGGCCGGGGGTCGTTGCAGTACCAACTGCGGTGGCCGTCGGGCATCACGATGATGAGCGGCATATCCTTAACGTGCCGCTCGATGCTCGTCCGTCGCAGCCAGATGGTATAATCGTCGCTCAGCCCGTGCAGCAGATAGAGCACCGGGAACGGCCCGTCGCCTTCGGGCAGAATCACGTTCATCGCGGTCTGCTTGTCGAGGGATTCGGCGAAAAAATGCACGTCGCATAAAGCCATGTCGTAGTCCTTTGATTGCTTCTGAACCTCAGGCATGCCGCTTTTGCCCAGGCCGACGGGCAAGGCAGCTCACGGCCTCCGTCAAATCGTAACAGTAATGTCCGGCCTTGTCTTGAAGCAAATACTGGGTCGTTCTTTCGGTTCTGAACGGGTGGCAGCGAGGAATGACAGACCGCGAAGCCGGCTGAGACACCTCCGTGCCGCCGAGCTTGCGGGTCGGGCTGGTCGTGGGTAATATTGCCATTTTCCCGAAAGCACGGAGCGTGTAATGATTCGTTTCGGCATCATCGGCATCGGCGGGTATGCCCGCCAACTGGTTCAGAGGATAGAGGAAGTCTCCGAGACCGTCGGCTGCAAGCTGGCCGCGGCCGCGGTGCGCAATCCGGCGAAATACGCCGAGCAGGTCGAACGGCTCAAGGCGGACGGCGTGGAAATCTTCCGCGATACCAACGAGATGCTCCACGCCTGCCGGGGCCGCTGCGACGCCATATTCATACCCACCGGCATCGACACCCACATGCCGCTGACACTGGCGGTTGCCGAGGCCGGGTACCACATCCACCTGGAAAAACCCGCCGCCGGGACGGTCCAGGAGGTGGATGCGATGATAGAGGCGGTCCGCAAAGCCGGCCGGCTCTGCCTCGTCGGCTTCCAGGCCCAGCACGGCGACGATGTACGGTTCGTCAAAGACCTTATTGCCTCCGGCCGTCTGGGCGCGGTCAGGACGATGTCCTGCATGGCGGGCTGGCCGAGGCCGGCGTCGTACTACAGCAGAAACAGTTGGGCCGGCAAGCTCCGCATCGGCGAGACCTGGGTGCTGGACGGTCCGGCGATGAACGCCATGGCCCACCAAGTAAACAATATGCTGTATTTCGCTTCGCCGGAACCCGGCGGCTACGCCGTGCCCGCAAGCGTGCGGGCGGAGCTTTACGCGGTCGATGGGCTGGAGTCGCACGACACCGCGGCCATCGAGATAAAGACCATCGAAGGCCCGACCCTGTACTTCCTCGGCAGCCATCGCACGGAGGAGTCGTTCGATCCGAGTATCACCATCGAGGCCGAGAAGGGCACAATCAGGTGGAAACTGCACTCCGGGGTTACCGTTACCTATTCAGACGGAAGCCAGGAGACCCACCCCGGCCAAGCCGACCAGATACCGAAGATGATAATGCATTTCACAGAGGCCGTCCGCGAAAACGACCCATCGAAGCTCGGATGCGGCCTGGAGGACTCCCGGCAGATGGTCCTGGCACTGAACGGCGCTCACGAAAGCTCGGGGCGCATCCACACGATTTCCGCCGAGCACACCAGGCGAAAGCCCGCGATGAATGAGGGCGACCACCACACCGTCGTGGAGAACCTTGACGAGTACATCGGCCGAGCGGCCGAGATGCCCGGCCTGTTCAGCGATCTCTCGCCCGCCCCCGGCTGGGCGACTGCCACGGAGCCGTTCGACCTCACGGATTACAGGGCCTTCCCTGTGCGATTCGGGCGAAGCTGAGTCGGCCCGCTGACGCTGCATGCGTCTGTTCGTCCGGTTGCGAAAACCGGAAATGGTAGGCCGGAAGTGTTCCAGACCGAAGACACGATAGTCGCCATATCCTCACCGTCCGGGGCCGCCGCGCGCGGAATAGTTCGGCTCAGCGGCGATTATGCCGCGCCCGTCGCCGCACAGGTGTTCCGGGGGGATGTCCCGCTCGATAGAGTAGGCGGATTTCGTATGGTTGACGGTCTTGTAAGCTTGCCGCCGGGGCCGATGGTATTCCCCGCAAGGGCGCAGGTGTTTCGCGCCCCGCGAAGCTACACGCGCCAGGACGTGGTCGAACTCCATGTGCCTGGATCGGTGGAAGTTACCACGGCCGTGCTGGCGGCGCTTATCGACGCCGGTGCAAGGCAGGCGCTTCCTGGGGAGTTCACCGCCAGGGCGTTTTTTTCCGGTCGGCTGGACCTTTCACGGGCCGAGGCGGTGGCCGACGTCATAGACGCCGCCGATGATGCGATGCTTCGCTCGGCGTCGGCTGCACTGGGCGGTCGGGTGCACCGTCTGTGCGAGTCGGCCGCGGCTAGATTGACCGAGATGCTGGCGACGGTCGAGGCGTCCATCGATTTGGCCGGCGAGGACATCCGTCTTGAATCGCCGGCCGAGCTTTCCAGTCGGCTTCAGGAGCTTTCCGGCTGCCTGCATCGCGTCGCCGCCGAGGCAGTCGATGTGCCCGAAACCGGCGAGCTTCCTCACATAGTGCTCGCCGGTCGCCCGAACGTAGGTAAAAGCTCGCTGCTGAACACGCTTACCGGAACGGACAGGGCGATTGTGTCGGCTCTTGCGGGCACGACGCGCGATGTACTAAGCGCCACGCTGGTCCTCGGCGGCGGCGCGGCGGCTGTGCTTTCGGACGCGGCCGGCTTCGCCCCGGCGGGGGATGACCTTTCGGCGGCGATGACGTCGGCCGCACGCGCCGCGGTCGCGCGGGCCGACGCGGTGGTGCTGGTGGTGGACCTGTCGGCCGAGGACTTCCGGCCGGATTTGGAGCTGTATCACGAGGTCCGGGCCGTCAACCGTCGCTCGCCGGTGCTCCTGGCCGGCAACAAGACGGACCTTGTCGGCGCGGGCCGGTCGCGGCTGGAATCGCTTGCCGCGGAGCTTGGCGTGCCGGCAGTCGCAACCAGTGCGGTAAACGGCGAGGGGCTGGCCGCCCTGAAGCAACACCTCTCGGATGCGCTGCATCTGACGCCGACCGACGGCTCGGAGCACATGGCTCTGCACGTGCGGCAGAAGAGGCGCCTGCTTGATGCGGCTTCGGCCGCCGCCAGGGCTGCCGGGCTGCTGTCTGACCGCGGGGAGGTCGCCGACTCGGCCGAACTCGTCGCCGTCGAGCTGCGCGAGGGGCTTTGGCGGCTGGGCGAGATAAGCGGCGAAGTCGTAACCGAGGATGTCCTCGGAAACATTTTCTCAAGGTTCTGTGTGGGCAAATAGTGCGGGGGTCGCCGAACTGTCGGCCGGGCCGCACGGCCGCGTGCGTTCGGGGTTCGGGCGCCGACCGGATCGAGATTGGAAGGATGTCCGCGCTTGGCTAGCGGTGTCCGAGTTTGTAGAGTAACGGCTCGATGTCTGCTGCCGAAGACAACCCGAGTCGGGAACTGCACACCATCCGCGATACTGTCGAGGGCGTGTGGGTTGCGATAGTCCTGGCGTTCGTTTTGCGGGCGTTCCTGATCGAGGCGTTCGTCATACCGACCGGCTCGATGGCGCCCCGCCTGCTCGGTGAGCACTGGCCGCTTCAGTGCTCGGCGTGCGGGTACGAATACGATTACGGACTCGGTCAGGACGGCGGCGGGACGGTGGACAGGCGGACGCGCAGCATCCCCGCCGGCGCACGCTGTCCCAACTGCACGTACCCCTACGACCTCGGCCGTGAGGCGCAATACCTGCACAGCGGCGACAGGGTGCTGGTGCTCAAATACGTTTACCGATTCCGCGACCCGCGGCCGTGGGATGTGATCGTATTCAAAAACCCGCAGAACAACCGCGAAAACTACATCAAGCGGCTGGTCGGGCTGCCCGGGGAAACCGCGGAGATCGTCCACGGCAATGTCTTCGTCAAAGGTCCGGACGACGAAACCTTCCGCATCCGGCGGAAGCCCCGCGAGGCCCAGGAGGCCACCTGGCAAGTCATCTACGACAACAACTACCGGCCCGACCCGGGTGCTATCCGCGAAGCCGAACGTCGGGGCCGGGATGTAAGCCCTCCGCAATGGATAACTCTGACCGGACAGGACCGATGGGACCTTGACGGGCTTAACGGCCGGAAGTTCACATTCGCCGGCGGCGAGCGCGCCGAGCTGGAGCTTGATGCGCCGCGGAGCCACTTCCTGCCATGGTACGGCTACAACTCACCGCAGGCCATGCAGCCCCCGGCGGTGGACCGTGACCGCGATATATGCACCGACCTGAAGCTGTCTTTTATGTTTGTGCCTACCGAGCCGGACGCGGGCGTGTCGCTCGAGACCAGCAGCTTTGGGCACCGTTTCAGGGGCAAAATAAGCGCCGACGGCTCGGCCGCGCTTATGTACAAGGCGCCCGGTGAGGACTGGGTGCGTTGGAAAGCGACCAGTATAGACCCGATGCCCGTCGGAGAGGCCTTCGATGTGGCGCTTGAGCACGTGGATTTTTCCCTGAGGTTGCGAATCGACGGCAGGACTGTACTGGAGGTCTCCGACGGCGGCTATCCCTTTGATTACCGCTGGCTGAAGGATCGTATGGCCCGTGCCGAGACCGACCCCATCCCGGCTCCCGATGTGCGGATAACCGCCTCAGGCGGCAGCAGCGAGATATGGCATGTTGGGCTGATGCGGGATGTTTACTATACCAGCCCGCCGCAGCGCCGCATTCCGCGCGGAGTTGCGGGCGACTATGCACGTGACCTGCTCGGGCTTCTGGAAAGGTACGAGGACCTTTCGAAGCAGCGGTGGTGGATGCCGATGGTGGCCAGCATCGGCGAAGGCAAGCCGGGCTGGGGGACCGCGGGAAACCCCATCAAGCTGCGGACACACGAGAATAGGGACTTGGACGAGTTTTTCGTCGTGGGCGACAACAGCCCGCAGAGCTTGGACAGCCGCTCGTGGACGCACGCGGCCCCGACGCTGCGATTGTATGATGAGCAGGGCGAGCCGCAATATCGGGTGGGAACCGTTCCGCGGTACTGCATTATCGGCAGGGCGTTGCTGGTTTACTGGCCCGCCGGGCACCGCGTGCCGGGGCTTCCAGGGCTGCCACTGGTGCCCAACGTGGGCAGGATGCGGTTGATTCGCTGAGCGGCATCGGTTAGTCTCCGCCGTGAAAGCGGTTCGGATGGCCGGTGGCCGAGGTCGCAATGCCGGTTAAATTCGGCGTGTTTTTCCAGGTTATGCACAATGACGTGCGGAGTTGTCAGGCCGTTCTTTCAGCGGCGGCCGGTGGTTCCGGACGCTTGCGGATTCGGCCCAGGCGGCCGGGCGGTGCGTCAGTGCCCATGTCATTGTGGCTAACCTGTTTACTGAGAAGGCCTTGCTGATATGTCGGACCGTCTTGTCCGGCTTGGCGCCATGGAGAGGTAGCTGAAGCCGGACCACAGGTGCATGACAGGGAGTAGTCTATTGAAGTGCTGCGACCGTTATCCACAAGTTATCCACATCGGCTACGCGGGCAGGGAAGCTGACGCATGATTCTCCTTCAGACAAAGGATCTCGTGAAACGATACGGCGGCCGGGCCGTGGTGAATCATGTCTCGTTTGTGGTTGCACAGGGCGAGATTGTCGGACTGCTCGGGCGAAACGGTGCCGGAAAGACCACCACCTTCCGAATGACCATCGGGATGATAAGACCCGAAGAAGGCGCGGTTATCTTCGACGGCGTGGATGTCACCCGTATGCCCATGTACAAGCGAGCCAGACGGGGCATGGGGTATCTTTCGCAAGAGCCGAGCATCTTTCAGCGGCTGACGGTCAGGCAGAATCTGCTGGCGATCCTGGAAACCATGAATCTGCGAAGTTCCGCTCGGGCGGAGCGATGCGACGACCTTCTGGAGCAGTTCGGGCTGACGCACGTGCAGGGCCAGCTCGCCAGGACCCTTTCCGGCGGTGAGCGCCGCAAGCTGGAAATCGCAAGGGCTTTGGTGACCAATCCGACCATGATACTGCTGGATGAGCCATTCAGCGGCGTGGACCCCATCGCCGTTGAGGACCTCCAGCGGGAGATACGTGGGCTGAAGGACCGGGGCATAAGCATCCTGTTGACGGACCACAACGTCCGGGAAACCCTCTCTGTTACCGATCGGTCCTACATCATCGACAGCGGCAGGGTCATGCGGGAGGGGCGTCCGGGCGAGCTGGTCAACGACGAGCTGGTCCGCAAGACCTATCTGGGCCAAACCTTCCGCGGGGATGAGTTCGATACCTGAAGCCCGATCCGGAGGCGTTACGCCTCCCGAATCGGCAGCGTGATCGTGAAGCTGGTTCCCTCGCCGGGGGTGCTCTCGACGCTTATGTCGCCGCCCATCTCCTGCACGAGTCCGTGTACGACCGAAAGTCCCAGGCCGGGATTGTTCTTGTCGCCGCCGGCGAGCAGCCCCCTGGTGGTGAAAAACGGCTCGAATATCTGTGGCTGATTCCCCGGGGCGATTCCTTCGCCATCGTCGGCGAAGGTCAGCACGGCATTGTCCGCCTCCTGGTCGATTCTTATGGTGATTGTGCCGCCGTCCGCTATGGCGTCCTCGGCGTTTGACAGCAGGTTGCCGAGGACCTGATGCATGCGTTGGGCTTCGACCGGCACGGCCGGAAGCGGCTGCAGGTCGAGCTTCAGTTGAATCTTCCGCTCGGCAAGCGGCCGTTCCACCAGGTGCACGAATGTCAGCACCACCTCCGTCAGGTCAACCAGGTCGTCGCGTTTCTTGCCCCCGTGCTCGGCGAAGCTCAGCAGCGATTGCGTGATGCGGGTGGTCCTGGCGGCCGCCTCGGAGGTCATCTCCAGTGCCCGGCGCATGTTCGCCGGATTGTTGCTGCGAATCGCGTAGTCAACGAAGGTGGATACCCCGCCGAGGATATTGTTGAAGTGGTGCGCGACGCCTCCGGCGAGCGTGCCAAGGGAGGCCATCTTCTCGCTCTGGGCCAGCCGTTTTGCGATACGGCTCTCCCGCGTGCGGTCTATCAGCCAGGCGGCCACGCCGTCACAACCGGTGCCGGGAGCGTCGGGCACCGGTGAGAGAATAACAAGTAGACGTCGCCGGTCTGTTCCGGCGGGCAGGTCCAGCTCCATCTCGGCGATGTGACGGTCGGCCGCTGTCCGGGTCGCCTGGCGCTGAAGCTCGTCACGGTTCTCTGGCGGGAGGATATCGACCAGCGGCCGGCCGATAAGCTCCTTCGGCTGTTTGTTCAGTATCCTTACTGCCGCCGGGTTGGCCGAGAATATCCGCAGGTCGGCATCGGTGGCCACCACGGCCACGGGAGCATTTGACAGCAGCGAGCGATGGAACCCGTCGGGCTGTTTCATCGTCTCGTTTGGTGGCTGGTCGCACATGTGCATCTGGCGGTGAATCGGTCTTTTTACCGACGGGCTGCCGTTATTTCCGGCCGAATTACCACCACCTGCTCAAATGCCATCCCGCCGGTCTGTCGGACCAGGAAGTGGCGCCCTATGCTGGTGGTCTGCCGGCTCTGGGAACCGGGGCCTATAACGATGATATCATTATCGCTGATCGATAGTTGGAACATAAGTTGATCAAAGCTGTACCTGTCGGCCTCCGCGGCAAGCTGGACGCCATCCTCGGTTACGATGTAGCGGGGCTGCTCCTGGCCGGTGCGTATCTGGGGCATGCCGGTGATCAACACGAACGAGGGGTCGTGCACGTCGAGGGTGGCGGTGACCATCAGTACGTAATCGCCCGCCGGATAGTCCGCCCCCACAAGTGTCCTGTCGTCCTGGGATGTGAAGATGGTAGCAGCCGGCTGTTCCCTGCGAAGTATCAGGTCCATCGACCTGCCGGGCAGCGCAGTGGTCTGAGCCCTGCGCAGCTCGTTGCCCGTCATCTCCCTGAGCCGTTCGGCTATTTCCGGCCAGGCGTCCGCCGGCGCTGTGCCCACGCGCAGGCCGTTGCGCCCCAGCGCTGCCTGACGACGTGGACCTATCTGCTCTTCCTCCAGATAGCTCCAGAGGTCCTCGGACCTGCTGATAAGCCCAACCGGGGCCTCCAAAATCCAGGTGTTCAGACGCACGAACAGGACGGGGGGAGACGATGTCTCCGGATTATCGCGGTTTCCGCCGGGCATGGTCTGGTCGGCGAACGAGGGTTCGGCGGCCTGGCGGCCGTCGTTTTGACAGCCCGCGACCGCCGCGATCAGCACCAGTGCCGGGAGGATGATGCATCGGCTCATGATGACAGAAGCCCGTGGGTCGGTATGCGACACGAGCTTTATGCTAGTGTTGCCCGTCCGCGGAGTCAAATGCAACATCGTCGGGCGAACAGGCCCCGCCGGAGTTGCCCCTGGCGGGGCCTGAAAGTACGGCCGCATGCGAGCTTATTTGTTGCCGCCGGGCGTCGTCGGCCGGTTGGCGGGCTGGGCCGGCTGTGCGGGCTGCGCCGGCTGTGCGGGCTGGGCCTGGGTCCCGCCGGCGAGCGACGACATAATTTGTCGGTACCCCCGGCCGAACTTCAACTGCACTATAAGCGCCACAAGCAGTGCAATTATCGGGTAGGCCAGGTATCTGGCATAGAAGAGTACCTGCTCTAACATGTCCTCTTTCAGTACCGTCCTGCTGCGCTGCAGGTCGCCCAGACTGTAAAGCGCGCCTGCCCCGAAGCTGTCCGTCAGGACATCCTGCCAGGGGATGAGCATCGCGAACAGGATAAGCGACCAGAAGAAGGCGCTCATCAGTCCCGCCACGCCGCCCAGACGCTCAAGCAGCGACAGCTTAACCGCGAACATAAGCGTCATCACCAGCAGCAGCCCGGTCACCACGGCGACGATTTTCGCCGTCGGCATAGCCCAGTGAAGGACCTCATACAACCAGGTGGCTGTGGTGTCCGGCTCGCCCGCGGCGGTTTGCTGACCGGCGTTGTCGATCATCCCGGCGAACTCCACCATCACAAAGCCCGCTATCTGCACGAGAACGGCCAGCAGTAGCAGAAGCCAGAAGATGTTCTTTGCCGTGCGGATGCTGCCGAATGCCTTGGCGTACTCGGATGCGGAAGTTGTGTACTGTCTTGCACTCATGCGATGCTCCCTTTCAATTTGTCACGGGCGGCGACTCTTGGGACCAAACCCAAAAAACGTATCGGCTTTTGACCTCGCTTACATAAGGTTGGCGGCGGCTTCAAAGGCGGACTCGGCGGCCGAAACCGTCTGTGCTATATCCTGGGCAGTGTGGGCTGCCGAGACGAACATGGCCTCCATCCCGCTGGGTGCCAGGTACACACCTCCGGAGAGCATCATGTGGAACCATGCGCCGTAGGCCTCCTTGTTCGCGGCTGCCGCACGAGAATAATCCGTAACCGGCTCCGGCGTCAAGAAACAGCTCATCATGCTCCCGGCGCGGTTGATGCACACGCGGTCACCGAGGCCCGCGGCCGTTGCGGCTCGGAGCAGGCCGCTTTCCAGCTCCGCGGACCGCTCGTGGAGCGTATCGTAGAAACCGTCTTCCCGCAAGGCCTGGAGCGTCGCCAGACCCGCGGCGGTCGCGACCGGATTGCCCGAAAGCGTTCCCGCCTGATAGACCGGGCCTGCGGGGCTGAGGTGGTCCATCAACTCCGCAGGTCCGCCGACGGCGCCTATAGGCAGACCGCCGCCGATTATTTTCCCGAGGATGGTCAGGTCCGCCCGTACGTCGTAAACCGCTTGGGCGCCTCCGTAGGCGAGCCGGAAGCCGGTGATTACCTCGTCGAAAACCAGCAAGGCCCCCGCGGCGTCGCAGAGCTTGCGGAGCTTAGAAAGGTAGCCCTCTGCCGGCGGCACCACGCCCATATTCGCGGCGACCGGCTCGACCAGCACGGCGGCTATCTCGTCGCTTCGTTCGGTCAGCAACGCCCGCATCGCTTCGATGTCGTTGTAGGGGACGATCAGCGTGTCGGCGGTGGCGCCGGCCGGCACGCCCGGAGACGACGGCGTCCCCAGGGTGGCGGCCCCGCTGCCGGCCGAGACCAGCAGGGCGTCGGTGTGTCCGTGGTAGCAGCCCACGCACTTGACGATTTTGTCCCGCCCGGTCGCCGCCCTGGCCAGCCGGACGGCCGTCATCGCCGCCTCCGTGCCGCTGTTGACGAAACGAACCTTTTCTATCCCGCCGATGGCGGCGGCGATCGCTTCGGCAAGCTGCGTCTCCCCGGAGGTGGGGGCACCGTAGCTTGTCCCGCGCCGGGCGGCCTTGTTAATCGCGGTAACCACCGCGTCCGGGGCGTGTCCGAGGATGGCCGGCCCGTAGCTGCAGACGTAGTCGATATATGTGTTGTCGTCCACGTCGGTGATTGTGGCACCCTTGGCCCTGGCGATCACCGGCGGTGTGCCTCCCACTGCCAGATACGCCCGCACCGGCGAGTTAACGCCGCCTACGAGGACCTTGCAGCCGCGGTCAAACTGCGCCTGCGACTTACTCGTTCGCCTCGACATCGATATTCCCTCTGCGGACACTCCATAATCCTCCACGCGGACAAGCCGACAAGCAAACATTATATCCCGGCCGAAGCGAAGTGAACAACAGGTCATAATATCCGAGCCGGCCGCGGCGGGCGCCGGCTCGGGTGGGGCAGAGCCGCGGCCGGGCCGACCGGCCGTCCGGGACGCGGTATATGTTGCAGGCGCTCGACTATGGCTGCGGCGGCTTCTGTCGGTCGCCGTTGGTCCGGGTGGCGGCGCGGTTGACCGCCGAGAGGAACGCCCGCGCCGAGGCCTCCACTATGTCGGTGCTGACGCCGCGCGTGCGGAACCGCCGGCCGTTGTGCTCGACCTCGATGGTAACCTCGCCCTGGGCGTCCTTTCCGGAGGTTATCGCCCGCAGTGAGTAGTCCACCAGCTCCAGCGAGACGCAGGTTATCCGCTGTATCGCCTCGTACACGGCATCGACCGGCCCGTCCCCGGTGGCGGCGTCGGTGAGCCGCTCGCGGTCTCGCATCACGGTAACGGTGGCGGTCGGCACGGTGTTGGACCCGGCCGTGGTCTGAACACCCTGGAGCGTCCAAAGCTCGGAAGTCCGCTCTATCTGCTCGTCTATCAGCGCCTCGATGTCGGCGTCGAAGACGTGCTTCTTCTTGTCCGCCAGCGTCTTGAATTTCTCGAAGGCGTTGTCTATCTGCTCGGTTTCCAGCGAGTAGCCCAGCGCCTCGATGCGCTGCTTGAAGGCATGGCGGCCGGAGTGTTTGCCGAGCACCAGGCGGCTGGGCGGCACACCGATGTCCTCGGGCCTCATTATTTCATATGTCTCGCGGTTGGCCATTACGCCGTGCTGATGTATGCCCGCCTCGTGGGCGAAGGCGTTCTCGCCGACGATTGCCTTGTTCCGCTGGACGTGCAGGCCGGTTACCGACGAGACCAGCCGGCTGGTGGGGTAGATGCGGCTGGTGTCCACGCGGCAGTCGGCGTTGAAGAAGTCGCGGCGGGTCTTTATCGCCATGACGACCTCCTCCATTGAGGCGTTTCCGGCCCGCTCGCCGATGCCGTTGACGGTGCACTCAACCTGTCCGGCCCCGGCGTGGACCGCCGCCAGCGAGTTCGCGACGGCCAGTCCGAGGTCGTCATGACAGTGCACCGATATCACTGCCCGATCGATGTTCGGTACGTTCTCACGCAAATGCCGTATCAGCGCGGCGAACTGCTCGGGCATGGCATAGCCGACGGTGTCCGGGATGTTCACGGTGGTTGCGCCGGCGTCGATGACCGCGCGGGTTATCTCCACCAGGAAGTCCCACTCGGTCCGCGAGGCGTCCTCGGGCGAGAACTCCACGTCGTCGGTGTGGTTGCGGGCCTGGCGAACCGCATCGACGCTCATGCGGACTATCTCTTCCTTGGCCCGCTTGAGCTTGTGGCGGCGGTGGATCTCGCTGGTGGCGCAGAAGACGTGAATCCTCGGCCTGGCCGCGCCGCTGACCGCCTCCGCGGCGGCCGAGACGTCCGCCTCGAGCGACCTGGCAAGCCCGCAGACCGCCGAGTCGCGCATCTCGCTTGCGACAGTCCGCACCGCCTCGAAATCGCCCTTGCTGGCCGCGGGGAAGCCCGCTTCGATAACATCCACGCCCAGCCGTTCCAGCGCGCGGGCAAGCTCGACCTTCTCGGTAAGGTTCATACTGCAGCCCGGCGACTGCTCGCCGTCGCGAAGCGTGGTGTCGAAAATCGTTATGTTGCGTTGTTCGCCCATCTTCATGCTCCTTCGCCGGCTGACTCTAGATGATTCGTCCATCCGGCCCAGCCGTGACGAGATAAAAAAAGCTCCGCAACCCGTGAAGGATCGCGGAGCCGATGGTCGGTCAGCGGGCAGTCCGCGATCCGTCAGCGCAGCAGGAGCCCGGTAAGTAGCAGCAGGCCCAAGCTGTTCGTCTGACGAATCATTCGTTGCCCTCTATAGCAACTATATCGTCCTCTTGTGACGGCTTCAAGAGAGAAAAGAATATCCGCAACGGGTTTTGTCGCCGGCGATGCCGCCGGCCGGTTCGCCGTTCCGTAGGTAATCAGCGACCGGGCGGCGCGATTCCTCAATTCGCGTCGCCCGGCCGGCTCCCCGGGTTTCCCGCCACTTCGCCCCGGTTCCTCCCTGCGTCCACTGCACGAAGGTCGGTGGTCTTGATTGCACGGGCCGCCCAGCGCTGAACCAGCCCCTGTGGAGCGGTCCGGCGCCCTCCACGGGCGGCCCGGGATGTCGTGCCGGCCTTCCGGTTCGTCAGCGGCGCATCAACGCACCGAAGCCGAGGCCGCGCGGGCGATGCCGACCAGTGCCTCGGCGGTGTACGGCCGCGCGATGACCTCGTCGAAGCCCTCGGCCTTCAGCCGGTCGGCCTGACAGTCCGCGTCGTCAACGGCCGCCACCACCGTCGCGCCGCGGAGTGTGTCGGTATCCTTTATGTTCCGGCATATCGCGACGGCCTCTTCGTGCCGGCCGCCGGAGATATCGAGAAGAATCACGTCCGGCTGGACCCGCTGGGCGATTACGCCGGCCTCGAAGCCGTTCTTGGCAGTTGTCACCTCGAACCCGGACCGCTGGTGCAGTTCCTCGACGACCTCGCCCACCGGGTCGGGGTCCACCACCAGCACACGCCACGACTCGCCGGTCAGCCCGTCCATGGGAATGCCGTGGGCGCGCATGAACGCCTCAAGCTGTTGCCTGGGTATGCGCCTGTCCCTGCTGCCGGGGATGCGATAGCCGCGAAGCTTGCCGGTGTCGAACCACTTGCTGACCGTTCGCGGGGCGACGTGGCAGATGCTCGCCACCTCCCCGGTCGTCAGTACTTCTTTGTTTGCGTAACTCGGCATGTTTTTCTCGTTGCGGTTGTAAGGTTCCGCCGCAGAATTCATCGGCTTGTGGCGGGCGGGCTTTAGTTTCGAAGGCAAAAACCGCAGTCATTGAGGCGATTGCCGCTCATTGCGGCGTCCCACGGGCCGGCGGCGAGACCCCAGACCGACGATCACCCCTGCGGAGGCGCTTCTTTGCCTCGGCCGGACGGGGCGGTTATATTTGTCCGCGAAGGCACGGATGGAGGAAGCATGCAGGATCTTCTTGCTGACCTTAACGAACCCCAGCGTCGCGCGGTTACACACGTTGACGGGCCGCTGCTGGTGCTTGCCGGCGCCGGTTCGGGCAAGACCCGAGTCATCACCCGCCGGGTCGCCTGGCTGATCCACAGCGGCATCCCGCCCTGGAACGTGCTGGCGATTACCTTCACCAACCGGGCGGCCGGGGAGATGGCACAGCGGGTCCGCGAACTGGAAACACCCCGAGGAGCGACGGTCTGCACCTTCCACTCGCTCTGTGCCCGCCTGCTGCGGGAATTCGCCCCAGAGGCGGGACTCAGCCAGAACTTCTCAATCTACGACCGCGCAGACCAGCTTAGATTGCTCAAGGAAGCGATAGAACGGCTGGACATTCCAACCGGCGGGCTGACCCCGGCCAAGGCGCACTCGGCCGTCTCGCGGGTAAAAAACTCGCTGAAGACGCCTCAGGCCTTCGCCGACGAGGCCGCCGGACCGCGCGACCGGGCGCTTGCGGAGATATACGACCAGTACGAGCGGCTGCTGGCCGGCAACAACGCCCTGGATTTCGACGACCTGCTGCTTCGGATGGCGATGCTGCTTCGCGACCGTGACGATGTGCGCCGGGCGCTGGGCGAGCGTTATCGTTACGTCCTGATAGACGAATACCAGGACACCAACCACGCCCAATACCTCATCGCCCACGCCATCGCCATGGAGCACGAGAACATCTGCGTAACCGGAGACCCGGATCAGAGCATCTACGCATGGCGCGGCGCGGATATCACCAATATCATGGACTTCGAGCACGACTACCCGAACGCCGTGGTCGTCCGGCTGGAGGAGAACTACCGCTCGACGGCGCCGATACTGGCCGCCGCTTCGCGACTGATAGCACGCAACCGGCTTCGCAAGTCCAAGTCGCTGTGGACTATGCGCGAGGGCGGCAGGGAGGTCCGGGTCGTTACCTGCGACGACGGTTCTGCCGAGGCGGAGATTATCGCCGAGCGCATCGCCGCCCACCGCCGCGCGGGAGGGGCGCTGGAGGATGTGGCGGTCTTTTACCGTGTCAACGCGCTTTCGCGGCAGGTGGAGGAAACGCTGCTGAAGCGCGGCATCGCCTACCGCATCGCCCGCGGCACGGAGTTCTACAACCGCAAGGAGGTCAAGGACGTCCTGGCGTACCTGAAGCTGCTGGTAAACCCCGCCGACGACCTGAGCTGCCTGCGGGTTATCAACACTCCGGCCCGTGGCATCGGCGCCACGACCATCGACCGGCTCCGGGCGTTCGCCGAGTCCGCCGGCTGCCCAGTGCTCGAGGCCTGCCGACGCGCCGGGGCGGAAAACCTGGGAAAGGCCGGCGCGAAGCGCTCGGCCGCCTTCGCCGGGATGATCGCCTCACTCGCCGCAAGGGCCGACGCCACGGTACGGGAAACCATCGAAGAAGTCATAGCCGCAACCGGGCTGGAGGAGGCCCTTTCCAAACAGGATGAGGAAAGCCGCCAGGCCAGGTCGAACGTCGAGGAGCTTATCTCGACGGCCGCAGACTTCGACCGTACCGTCGGCGGCACGTTGGCCGACTATCTCTACCAGGTATCGCTGGTCAGCGACGTGGACCACTTTCAGGGCGGCGGCGGGGCGGTGACGCTGATGACGCTGCACGCTGCGAAGGGTCTGGAGTTTCCCAAAGTGTTCATCATCGGCTGCGAGGACGGGCTGCTGCCTTTCAAACGCGACCATGCCCCGGCCGAAGACAGCGACGTCGAGGAAGAGCGGCGGCTGCTTTTCGTCGGCATGACCCGGGCCATGAACGAGCTTACCCTCACGCATGTCCGCCGGCGGGTGCGGCGCGGCAGGGGAGAGTCGCAGATTGTCTCGCCGTTTATCGTCGAGCTTGGCGGCGAGCACGTCGTTACCGAGGATCAGACCACCGGTCTGCCGCATTCGTCTTCTGCGGCGGCGCGGTACAGCCGCGGCGGCTTCTACGCGCCCAACGCCGAGCGAAAGGCGATAGAGGCCTTGTACGACGAGCACGAACAGCCCCTGCCGCCGGAGTATGAGCATCTGCGCAGTGGCTGCCGCGTCAGGCATCCGCGGTTCGGGGAGGGGAAGGTCCTGCGGCTAAGGCAGCCCTGGCCGGAAACCAGGGCCGAGATAGTCTTCGACGACTTCGGGCCTAAGACGATCAAGCTCTCGGCGACGTCGCTCGAGCTTGTCGGTCAGTGGGACTGACCGGGCCGGTGAGCAGTTCCTCCAGCGAGGCGTTGAGTTCGCCGGTGTTCGTCCGCCCGGCGGCCTCGGCCGCGCGGCCGAGCAGGCGCGCCTGTCGCTGCGTGAAGGCCCGCGGCTTGGCCGGGTCGAAGTCGGAAAGCCCCAGTTTGGTCACCATCGCCTGTCGCAGCGCATCCAGTCCGTCGCCTGTCTTCGCCGAGACCGCCACTTCGGCTTCGGGGCAGGGGGCTTCGGCGTCCGACTTGGACGAAACCAGCAAAGTCCTGTCCCGCGGACACCACGCCGGCGGCGGATCGGCCCGGCCCGGACGGACCAGCAGGATCAGATCCGCACGGCTCAGACGCTCGCGCGCTCGGCGGACCGCCTCGGCGTCCTCAGTCCGGCTTCGCTCACCGCAAGCGGCGCCTCCCGGCCGCCAGATGCCCGCGGTATCCGTCAGCCAGATGGGGACCCCGTCTATGATCGCCTCGGCCCGGACCCAGTCGCGAGTGGTCCCGGGGGTCTGGTGGACTATGCTCACGGGCCTTCCGACAATGGCGTTGGCGAGTGCGCTTTTCCCGGCGTTGGGCGGCCCGGCCAGCACCACCTCGGCGGCGTTGAGCAGCCGACGCATGGCCGTCAGGCCATCGGCGGCCCGGAGCAGGGCGTCCGGTGCGGCGGGCGTTTCACGCGCCAGCGCGCTTATCCCGCCGGACCACTGCGCGGCAAGCGCCTCGGCCGCCAGCCGGCCGCGGGCCTGTGGCAGAAGGTCCAGCATCTCCCGCCCGATGGCGGGGTTTTCCCATCGCGGATGGACGATCGGCAGGTCGGCGATGCCCGCCTCTTCCGGCGGCACGATTTCCGCCCCTTTCGCCGCCAGCAGCTCCAGCATGGACCGCAGCACCTGCGGGCCTCCGTGGACCTGCAGCTCGACGGAATCATCCGTCCGGCAGACGAGGGCCTCGTCAAGCAGGCGGTTGCCGGAAACGACGTGTCCGAACTGGAGCTTGCCCTTTCCCGGGCGTCCGGACCGCAGCGGACGGAACGTCTCGGCCAGCAGGTCTTCGGCCCCGTCGCCGGAAACGGCTATTACGGCTATGCCCCCGCGGCCCGGCGGCGTGCGGAGCGTCGCAATAATCCGGTGCTCCGCCGTCATAATAGGTTTTATCGCTCCGAAAGAAGTGTTCGATAGTAGGCCATCGCCACGCCGCGAAGGGTCAAGTCCGGTACTATTGCCTGGACCATTCCGGTCTCGAGCAGTTTCGAGCCGACCAGTTCTGCGTCGCCGCCGGTAAGGATGACTACCGGCCAGTTGCCAAGCTCTGTGGCATATGACTCCGCCAAGGCCCGCAGCGATCCCCTCGCGGCCGCCAGAATTCCGGCCTGAATCGCCTCGGTGGTGTCCTTTCCGAAGACGTCCGGCGGCTCAGCCGGCTCCACCAGCGGAAGCGCCGCCGTCTGCTCTTGCATCGCCCGGGCCTGCATTCTCAGGCCGGGCAGGATGGCGCCTCCGAGGAACACGCCCTGGTCGCTTACGCAATCGATGGTAACCGCCGTTCCGAAGTCGGCCACCACACACGCCATGCCCAGCCGGTCGAACGCCGCGACGGCCGCACAGAGCCGGTCGCTTCCCACGGACAGGGGCGAGACCAGGTCGGTGTCGATGGGCCGGGGCAGGTCCCGGCCGACGACGAGGATCTTCTGCTCAAGTCCCTCGGCGGCGGCCGCCTCCAGGGCTTTGAGTGCGGCGGGGTTTACGCTGGCGGCGGCAATCACTCGCGGAGAGGGCGTCTGCGACCATAGCTCTCGCATTACGCCGGCCAGGGAGCTAAGCTCGCCGACGCGGAAGCTCCGCATATCCGCCACTTCATCGCCATGGATGCGGGCGATGCGGACGGCGAAGTTGCCCACATCACACGCCAGCACGTGCGGTATCGCCTGTTGTGGTGATTCATCCGTCGGATGCTCTGTCATGAATGCTCCTGCGTGTCCTGCTCGCTCAAGACCTGCCAGATGCGTTCGGTCAGCGGCTCCAGTCCCTGTCCGGTGACGGCGCTGATGCCGAATACCTCCAGGCCCAGCTGGCGCCGAATGCGGTCCGCCGCATCCTCGGCGCCGGTGAGGTCCATCTTGTTTGCGACCACTATCTCCGGCTTCTGTGCCAGAGCCGGAGAGTATTCGGCAAGTTCCCGGCGGATTTCGCGGTAGTCCTCGACGGGATCGGCGCCGGGGCTTGCAGCGTCGATGACGTGCACGAGCACCCGCGTCCGCTCAATGTGCCGGAGGAACTCATCGCCCAGGCCCGAGCCGGAGTGAGCGCCCTCTATGAGTCCGGGGATATCGGCCATCACGAATCGCCGGAACCGGGCCAACTCCACGATGCCCAGTACCGGATAGCGGGTGGTGAACGGGTAGTCGGCGACCTTCGGCCGGGCCGCGGATATTCTGCTCAGCAGCGTGCTCTTTCCGGCGTTTGGTTTGCCGACGAGTCCGGCGTCGGCCATCAGCTTCAGTTCTAGCCGCAGACGCCGCTTTCTGCCGGGCAGGCCCGGCTCGGCCTCCTGCGGGGCCTGGTTTGTGGAGCTGCGGAAGTGCACGTTTCCGCGTCCGCCGTGTCCGCCTTCGGCCACACAGACGCTCTCGCCGGGTTCTGAGAGATCCTTCAGCATTGTTCCGTGGTCCGCGTCGTAGATGATCGTTCCCGGCGGAACCCGAATGTGCACATTCTCGCCGCTTCGGCCGTGGCATTTCTTGCCTGCGCCGCGGCGGCCGTGTTTGGCGTGCCACTGTCTGTGGCCGGTAAGGTGCTGGAGTGTGTTGTAGGATTCGTCGGCTACCACGAACACGCTGCCGCCGTCGCCTCCGTCGCCGCCGTCCGGCCCGCCGCGGGGTACGAACTTCTCCCGCCGGAACGAGACGCAACCATCGCCGCCGTCGCCGGCGGTCACGGACAGTTCCATCTCATCAACGAAAACGGCCTTTTCGGTGGACCTCTGGGGCATGTCCGACTCAACGCGGCAAGAAAAAAGGATGGTCCCGCGCCGGAACCATCCTCTTTATGACCATATCTGTACGCAAGCTTACGTCAGACCGGCTCGACGTCCACGAATCGTCCGCGGAAGGCGACCTTGCCCTCGCGCATCGCGAAGAGCGTATCGTCGTTTCCGCGTCCGACGTGGTGTCCCGGCTTAAAGCGTGTTCCACACTGGCGGATGATGATACCGCCGGCCGGCACGGCCTGGCCGCCGAATATCTTCACGCCGCGCCTCTGTGCGTTGCTGTCACGGTTATTGCGGCTTGCGCCCTGTCCCTTCTTGTGCGCCATTGTTGTTTCTCCGCTCGCTGGTTGTTTCCTTCGTTTCGGTGTCAGGACCGGAACGCTGTAAGTTATCCGATACGGCCGATACTGTCAATCCGGACTATCGCATCACCCATTCGGCTGTGACGGCCTCGACGGGGGCACGGAGCCGGCCAGCCGCCTCGCCAGGAACCGAGTAGCGGATGCGCAGTGTCCTGCTCAGGAGTATCCTGCTTCTGACGACTTCTTCCTTCTCGCCGGTCAGCGGATCCATCTCCATTACCGTCACCGGTGTGGGAAGCTCGACTTCGGCGGATTCACCGCTCAGCCCGCCGATGAACACGTCGAAGCTGCCCGCCTTGGCGTCGAAGTCCGGCCAGATGGCCGCCCCGGTTCGGGCGTTGTCGGCGCCCTGGAGTATCCTGCCGGATATCTCGGTCATGTCCTTCAGAAGCGGCTTGTTGTAGGTCCGCTTTACGTGCTCGAAAACGCGGTTCGGCACGTCCGTGCCGGCCCTGAGGATCTGGCCGGTGTCGGTGTAGAGGGCGAAGTCCGGCACGAATATCTGGTCGTCGCCGGTTTTGTTGGTGACGGTGTATATCATCACCCAGTACACGCGCTTTTCTGTTTCGCCCGGCAGCCGCACTTGCACGGCCTTCGGTCTCTGGTACTCAAAGTCAAGCTGCCAGGCCGTGGGGAATTCGTCCGGCTGCGGCGCTGTGCCGGCGGCAAGACAAGACGCCAGCATCAGAACCGCCGTGACGGTAACACCTGCGACGTTCCATTTCATCGGAATACTCCTAGTCTGCATGGTACGGAGCTTTACCGGTGCGACCGGTGAACAAGAGTAAATTACGTCGCCGACTCGCGTAAGTCAACCGCGAAGCTGCGACTTGTTTCCCCCGTCGGCTGCGTTACGATGTCGCCGCGATGAGTCGAAGCCGGCATATCGAGCAGGTCGAGGGTGAAGGGCGCGACGAGACGGTGCGCTTTATCGCGTGCGGACGGTCGCGCGGCGCGATTCCCGATGCACGGGCCGCGGCCCTGGCGACTTACCTGGACCGGCGTCCTGACCGCTCGGTTCGACTGTGGCGGGCGACGGGGCGCAGGCGGACGGTGGCCGCGGCGGCGGTCTGCGAAAACCCCGGCCGGACGGGGGTGCTTCTGCACGCCCAGGCCGATGCGGCGGGCGTCAAGACCGACGTTCTGTCGGAAGTCTGCTCCGCTGCCTCAGCTGATGCGCTGGAAAGAGGCATGTCGCTGGTGCAGTCGCTGGAGCTTCCCGAAGCCGAGGATAGCGCTTGCGTACTGTTGGAGGCCGGTTTTTGGCGGCTGGCCGAGCTGCTGTATATGCGCATCGCGACTGCCGATATCGCAGAAATGCCGCGGGACGATCTGACGTGGCGTGAGTACGGGCAGTTCGACGAGCGGGAGCTGGGGCGGGTAATAGCCGCCACGTATGAGGGATCATGGGATTGCCCCGGGCTGGGCGGCGTGCGCGAGATATCCGACGTTATCGAAGGGCACAAGGCCGGGGGAGTCTTCACGCCGCCGGCGTGGTTGATAGCGGACCGTCACGGCGAGGCGGCGGGCTGCGTGCTTGTCAACGACACCTCTTCGCCCGATGTGGCGGATCTGGTTTACCTGGGCGTGGCGCCGGCGCATCGCGGCGCCAGCGTCGGCGAAGCACTTGTTCGGCGTGCCGCGGCCGATGCCCGCGGACGCGGCCGGCGTACTCTCACACTGGCTGTTGACGCATCAAACACGCCGGCGATGCGCGTGTACGAGCGAGTCGGTTTTCGCGCAAAAGAGCGTCGCGTTTCGTACGTCATGACCGGTTGAGTGTGCTCTTTTCGGCTGATTTTCCGCTACTTGTCGCCGGATTGTGCAGAACCTGTGGATGAAAGTTTTTTTTTTCTCGAAGGTGCGGATGTGCAAGGTGGTTGGCGGCTGTGGATAAGAATCCGGCGCATTTGCTGTTGACCAAGGTCGCGAGTAGGGGTTAAAGTCCCCCTCGAACTTCGAGGCCGTTGGTTTCCCGGACTTAATTGATCATCGAGTTTGTGTTGAGCAGAACGGCTTCGAGGGGACAATCGGCGCAAGGCAGTTCGCAAGGAATTCTGGCACGAGGGATCGAATACTATGGGCACGGTTGCGGAATCGGTCTGCGCAGGCGGACTCACGGAGCAGAAAGTTCTTGAGGCGTTGCAGGCCCGTATCGGGCCGAGGAAATTCAACGCCTGGTTCAAGCACGGAACGCGAGTGAGTATCGAGGAAGGAACGGTAAAGATATCAGTGCCTAACACGTTCGTGGCCAACTGGATTGAGACGCATTACCAGGATGAGATCGCCGCGGCCGTCTCCTCGGACGGCGACGGCGACGGGGGCGTACTGGTAACCGTCGATCCGGACCTGAACGGCCGGGTCCGCCAGCGTCAGCTTGACATGCAGGCGGACATCGTCTCGCGCACGGCCGAGGGGCGCACCCGGCCGGCGCCGGCGCAGCAGCAGCGGACGCTCCGCCACAAGCTCGACACGTTCGTTGTCGGCGATTGCAACAAGCTGGCGCACTCCGCCGGACTGATGATGGCCGGGCCGTCCGCTCCGGCGTTCAACCCGCTGTTCGTGCACGGGCCTTGCGGAATCGGCAAGACGCACCTGCTTCAGGGGGTGTGCAACGCCTTCTCGAAGGTCCGTCTGGGCGGCAGGCCGCCGGTGTGGCGATACGTCACGGCCGAGGAGTTCACCAACGAATACATCACGGCGCTGCGTCGAAAGCGGATAGACGATTTCCGCAATCGCTACCGCGGACTGGACCTGTTGGCGATAGACGATGTGCATTTCTTCGCCGCGAAAAAGTCCACCCAAGACGAGTTCCTACACACCTTCAACGCCATTGAGTCGTCGGGTCGCAGGGTGGTGATGGCGTCTGATGCGCATCCGAAGCTGGTCGGCGACCTGAACGAGCAACTGGTCAGCAGGTTCCTGGCGGGGATGGTGGTGCGAATGGAGCCGCCGGAGCTGGCTACGAGGATGGAGATCCTCCGCCGCCACGCTCGGCAGATGAAGCTGCACGTCCCCACGGACGTGCTGGAGTACGTCGCGGTGCACGTTCGCGGCTCGGTTCGAGAGCTTGAGGGTACGTTGATCAAGCTGGCGGCGATGGCGTCGGTGTCGGGCGAGTCGATAACTCCGCAGTCCGCGGCCGAGGCCCTTGCGGAACACTTGGCCCGGACCGGCAGCGCCCGTACGGTGGACGACATAGAAGCGGTGGTGGCCACTTTTTTCGGCATCACACCGGCGGACATCCACTCATCCCGGCGGACCAAGACAGTATCGACGGCCCGGATGGTGGCGATGTACCTGGCCAGGCGTCACACGCAGATGAGCTATCCCGAAATAGGGCGGCACATGGGCAAGAACCACTCATCGGTGGTGCTGGCGGTTCAGAAGATGGAAAAGCTGCTTGCCGTCGGCGGCGAGTTGGAGTGGCGTACGCCCGCCGGCGGGAATTCGATGTCGGCCGGCGAGCTTCTCCAGCGACTCAGCGAGCAGTTCGATTGACTCGCCGGACGGCGCCGGTGAGGTGCGACGTCTTCACGGACGGGCGCCCGGGCAGGGACGTCCGGGCGCCGTAGTTTTTCACGCCGGGGGCGATAAGCACGGGGGTTTCTGCTATGAGAATTTCTTATGCACACTCAAGAGGCGTGAAAGTATCTTACAAGGTTCCCGGCTGGTCGGCTATCGGGCCTGGCCGGCACGAACCCGCCCGGACAGCACTTGTGAAGGAGAGAGCGAATGTCGCGGCAGTACGTTGATGCCATCATGGCGGCTGTGGTTGAACGCAACCCGGCCGAGGAAGAGTTTCATCAGGCGGCCAGGGAGGTCGCCGAGTGCGTCTGCTCGGTCGTGGATAAGCGTTCGGAATACGCCAGGGCGCGGATTCTGGAGCGGATGGTCGAGCCGGAGCGGCAGATCATGTTCCGCGTTCCGTGGGTCGATGACGACGGCGACGTGCGTGTCAACCGCGGTTTCCGCGTGGAGTTCAACAGTGCCATCGGGCCTTATAAGGGCGGTCTGCGGTTCCACCCGTCCGTGTACCTTGGGATCATCAAGTTCCTGGGCTTCGAGCAGGTGTTCAAGAACGCGCTTACGACAACGCCCATCGGCGGGGGTAAGGGCGGCAGCGATTTTGATCCCAAGGGCAAGAGCGACGGCGAGGTTATGCGATTCTGCCAGAGCTTCATGAACGAGCTGTATCGCCACATCGGTCCGGACACCGACGTGCCGGCCGGCGACATCGGCGTCGGTGCTCGCGAGATCGGCTACATGTTCGGGCAGTACCGCAAGATTACCAACACCTTCACCGGCGTGCTGACCGGCAAGGGCATCGGCTGGGGCGGTTCGCTGGTCCGCACCGAGGCGACCGGCTACGGGCTGGTGTATTTTGTCACTCGGATGCTCGAGGCCGCCGGCCAAAGCTGGGAGGGCAAGCGGGTGGCGGTATCCGGGTCCGGCAACGTCGCCATCTACGCTACGCAGAAGCTGCAGGAACTGGGCGCGAAGGTTATCGCCATGAGCGACAGCGGCGGATACGTGGTGGATGAGGATGGCATCAAGCTGGACACGGTCCGGCGGATAAAGGAAGTCGAGCGCGGGCGAATCAGCGAGTATGCCGACGAGCACCAGTCGGCCGAATTCACACCTGGCCACCGGGGCATATGGACCGTGCCCTGCGACGTTGCACTGCCGTCGGCGACGCAGAACGAGATCGACACCGAGCAGGCCGAGTCCCTGGTGGAAAACGGCTGTGGGTTCATCGGCGAGGGCGCGAACATGCCCACCACGTCCGATGCGGTCGATTTACTGCTGGACGCCGGTGTGGTAATCGGTCCGGCCAAGGCGGCCAATGCCGGCGGCGTGGCGACCAGCGCGCTTGAGATGACGCAGAATTCCATGCGGCTGAACTGGTCGTTCGCGGAGGTGGACAACAAGCTCCGCACAATCATGAACGACATCTACGACCAGTGCACCGCGGCGGCCGAGGAGTTCGGCCAGGCCGGAAATCTCGTCGCCGGGGCCAACATCGCCGGCTTCGTGAAGGTCGCCGACGCCATGCTGGCACAGGGGGTGGTGTAGCGCCGGTTGACCGGTCGGACCGGGCGGAGGCATCTTCGCCGGCTTCGGGTTGAGCCGGTGCGGCGGCCTCGGCGGTGCGGTTGCGGATGGGCGGCTCATCGTGTCGCGGCGATGTCCAGCGTCTTGCTGCCGCCGGCCCAGCGAATCTCCAGCGTCAGCGGGACGCTGGATTCGACCCTCGGTCGGGGTTCAGCTTCGGTGTTGTCGCGGGCGGGGCAGTGGAGGTTCAGCAGTCCGTCGGCCGCGAATGGATAACGGTCCACGCCGTGTTCATCCGTCAGGCGAATATCCCAGACAAGGCGTTTTTCGTGCGCCGCCGGACGCAGGCCGAAGACGTACTCCAGCAGCACCGCCACCGGTCCCACACCGCCCCAACCGACGAAATCGCCCTTGGACGGCTTCCCCGGGGCCGAGGATTCCGGCGCGTAGTTCTCCCACACCGTATAGGTGTCGGCGAAGACCTCGCTGACCCGCTTGAGGTGGTTCAGTCCTATCTCGTGGGCAAGCTCGGACTTCCCCGCTCGCGTCAGCCCTCTGAGAACCATGTAGTTGGTAGGCGGCCAGACGCTGCCCTTCCAGTACCCGCCGGCGGGGTTATAGTCGGGGTGGTCGGCCGAGAGCGACGGGATGCGATGGTGGCGGTTGAACTCGGACGGGTCGTCCAGATGGGCCGTGAAGGCCTCAAGACGGTCCGACGGCGCCAGATCGGCGAGCAGCGCCCAGTACGCACCGACAGTCTTGACTTTCGACAGCGAGCCGTCGCCGAAGCGGTCAAAGTAGAACCCGGCCTGATCGTCCCACATATGCTCGTTGATGTACCGCGACAGATCGTCGCGCTCTTTTCTGAGGTCGTCGGTGTCGGTCTGGCCGAGCACGTCGGCCATCTTCAGCAGCACCTCGGCCGAGAGCGCCTGCTGGCAGCAGGCGTCTATCCATGCCATGTGCCCGGGGTGGTCTACGTCGTTATATCCCGCCGGCGTGCGCGGCTGGTTGTCCATGCCGCAGCCCAGCCCGCTGGTGAAATAGGAGCCGTCCTTCCATGTCCGATACAGGCGGAGCCACCGGTGGTAGGCCCGCAGCACAGGGAATACCTCCTCCAGGCGTTTTCGGTCGGAGAAGTTCAGGAAGTATTCCCACTCGCACCAGCCCATCACGTTCGGGCCTGTGGAGTTGGGGTCGTGGCGGTGAAAAAAGTCCCGTCCGTCTTGCTCGACGATCTCGCGGCAGATGAATCCGTCCGGGTGCTGCCTGGCGTAAAGGTTGTCGAGTGTCTTCTGGAAGTCGAACGCCCGGCGTCCGTAGCGAGCGAACATAAGTATGAAAACCGAGTCCCACATGAACAGGTGGTCGTTTAACGCCGTGTCGATGTAGTTGGCGACGAAGCCGTTTTCGGCGGTCGGTCGGCGGAGGTGTTCGAATGCCAGCTCCCACACCCGCCAGTAGCACCGCAGAGCGTCGGCGTTTGCCGGCCAGCGGGGCGACGGTAGAAACTCCCTCGACTCCTCGAATGTCGGCAGGGGGGCGTCCTCGGGCTGCCTGCCGATGAAGGCGTTACGCTCCACCAGGGGGTTTCCGACGTACCTGTCGAAGTATCCGGTCATATCCGAGAATCCTTGTGTATAGCCCGGCCTCGCTTGAGGCGGTGGTTTGTGACGGTTTACCTTCGCCAGCCCCTCGATGCAACGTGTTTGGGGAAGCTTACAGGGCTGGGGGAGCGTCGAAGCGGCCGAGCCGCCGACGGCACTCAGATACGATCTATCACGACGATTGACTCATCGTCGGTCTGCGGCGCATCGCCGCGGAAGACCTCCACGGCTCGGAATACGCCGTCGGCGCAGGCGTGGGCATCGTCTTCGGCGTGGCGGTTGGCGACCTCGTGCAATCTCGCAGCCCCGAAGCGCTCACCGTCGGCGTTGGCCGCGTCGGTCAGCCCGTCGGTATAGAGCACCATCCGCTCGCCGGGGCTGAAGGTGTGGCAGACCTCTGTCGGCTCGAAGGAATCGACCCCCAGGATCATATTGTCTCCGTTCAGCGGCAGAACCCGGCATTTCAGGCGGTCGCACAGGAAAGGCGGCGGATGCCCCATGTTCACGAAAAAGCTCGCGCCGCTTGGCAGGTCGATCACGCCGTAGAGCATCGAGCAGGGCACCACCGAGCCGGCCCGCCGGCCCAGGTCCAGCAGCATCTCGTTCAGCGCAGTGACCACCTCGAGGGGTCTGGCTTGCTGCTCCGGGCGGGAGTGCAGAAAGCCCATCATCCGGGCCATCACCAGGGCCGCATGGACGCCGTGTCCCACGACATCGCCGATGAGCACCGCTATCTGGTCGCTGTTGAGGCGCACAAAGTCGTAGAAATCGCCGCCTACCGCGCCGCACATGCGGTTGCGGGCCGCGGTGACGTGGTGCGGGCAGTCTCGCGGGCAACCGGTCGGCAGCAGGGCCGCCTGCAACTGTGCCGCAAGGGCAAGCTCAACATCGGATTCTGTGCGTGTGTCGGGGACCATTATTACATCCTAGCCCCCATCGGTGTTACAGGGGCGAGAAGTCCTCCTTGCCCACACCGCACTCGGGGCAGACCCAGTCCTCAGGCAGGTCGTCAAACGAAGTTCCCGGGTCGATCCCTCCGTCGGGATCGCCCTTGTCGGGGTCGTACACCCAGCCGCATACATCACAGATATACTTCTGCATTGCAAAGTCCTTTCGTTGGGAAGGGTCGTTTACTGCTCACCACAGCCCGCGGATTATCCGCGCCAGGTCCTGCCAGGTGATCAGCACGAACAGCAGCAGTATAAGCGCCAGTCCGACCATCTGTATTGCGTTGGCCACCTTCAGGGGCACGGGCTTTCCGCGGATCTTCTCTATCAGCAGAAATACCGCGTGTCCGCCGTCGAGCACCGGGAACGGCAGGAAGTTTATGACCGCCACCGCCGATGACACCAGTGCCATAAGGTACACCAGGTCCATCACGCTCTCTCGGCCGACCTCTATGGCTATCTGTCCGATACCCACCGGCCCGCGGACCATCTCCGGCGAAAGCCCCCCGCTTATCAGTCCGCCGAGTGTCGCCAGTGTGCTGCGGACGTGGAACCACGTCTCATTCGCACCCCAGGTGACGGCGGCAAGCGGATTGGTCTTGCGGATAAGCACCGTCAGCGGCTCGAACCGCATCGGGCCGGGAAACAGGTCGAAACTGTAGTGGTCCGGGTCGAACTTTTCCGCGGGCAGAGCGACCTCCAGCTCAAGCTCCTCGTCGCCGCGCCGGACTGTCAGCATGACGGACTCCCCGGCATGGTCCGCCAGCGCCTGCAGCAGCTCGGGCCAGTCGCCTACCGGCTCGTCGGCGACGGCTGTTATCTCGTCGCCGCGGCGGATGCCCGCGCCGGCGGCCGGGGATTCGCTGCGAATCGAGGCGACCATCGTGTGTTCGGCGTCAACGCCCATGGATATGCCCACCAGCGCCTGATCGTGCCGCCGAGAGGGTGTAATCTTCAAGGGCCCGACCGTCCGGCCGTCGCGAAGCACGACTATCGTTGTTTCGGTCCTGACCTTGTCGTCGGTGATGCCGCGGAACTCATTGAGAGTCGGGGTGGTGCGGTCGGCGTAGCTGAGGATTACGTCGCCCGCCTCCAGACCGGCCCTGTCGGCCGGCGATCCTTCTTCCACCGCCTGTGCCCTGATACGCGGAATCATGCCCGCGACGTCCAGCAGTTCCATGTGAATGCCGCCGGCGAGTTGGTCTTCGGCAAACTCCTCCTGGCGCTCGTCTTCGTAGAACAGTCGGATGAAGCGCTCGCCGTTTTCTTCGTATCGCTCCATGCGTACGGCCTCGACGGCCGTTCCATCTTCCAGGAATACCACGCCCTCTCGCAGCCGCGGCGTTGGCAGCACCTCCAATTCGACGGTTTCCGCGTCGTCGTCGGCCTCCGCCGGCCGCTCGACGGTCACGGTTGTTCGCCGGCCGTCCAGCGTCTCGACAATCCGCTTTATGTCCCATTGGTGCTCGACCGGTTGTCCGCCGACGGCCACGACCCTGTCGCCGGGTTGAAAGTCCTCGATAGTCCGGTAGTTGCGAACCCGTGCGAAGACATTGTCCGCCGCCGGTTCGATGCCGAAACCCATTCGCGTTCCGTCCGGCAGGCGGCGGACGCCCATCTCGGCGATACCGGTGTAGGTCCGTCCGTCAACTGTCCTCTCGAAGGTGAACTCGAACGTCCTGTCCCTGCCAGCAAAGGCGCCCTCTACGAAAACCGAATCGAAGCGGGTGACCTCATTGCCGTCGATCTTGACGATCCGGTCGCCCGGCTGAAGCCCGCGTTCGTGACCGTCTTCCGGTGACTCGTCGATCCAACTGATTTCGGCGGTTGCGGCCGGGTAGCCACGCACGGTTTCGCCGACGACCGGGGCCATGAACTCCTTGCCCACCAGTCCGATGATGACAATAAACAGCAGTGCCGCCAGGATGATGTTCATCACCACGCCCGCGGAGATGACCAGGAACCGCGCCCCGACACTCTTGGCCGTGAACGACCGCGGGTCCCGCTGCTGCGATTGGTCCATCGGGGCGAAATCCTCCTGGCCGAGCATCTTGACGTACCCGCCGAGAGGCAGGACGTTGATGCAGTATTCGGTCTCGCCGCCGGTGAAGCCGACAAGCCGCGGGCCGAAGCCGATGGCGAAACGCTCCACCTTTATGCCGACCGCCTTGGCCACAAGGAAATGCCCCAGCTCGTGAACCAGAATCACCACCCCCAGCCCTATGATCAACTGGAGCAGGGGCCAGATCCATTGTCCGAATATTCCGGTAATTTGTCCTGTCATGGTGTCCTTCGTCCGTTCCCTATCTGTGGGTTTTCATCAAAAGCGCCCGCTTCCGAGGTCCTGGCCATACCGAGTCGTTCGGCGACACTGCGGCGAGCGCGGATGTCGGCTTCCTGAAGCCGCTGTAGTGTTGGTTCCTCGCTTTCGGCCTCGTGGTTCAATGTTTCTTCGACCAGCGGCACGATATCTCCGAAGCGAATCCGGCCCTGAATGAACGCCTCGACCGCCGCCTCGTTCGCGCCGTTGAGCACCGCCCCGGCCGTTCCGCCGTGACGGATTACCTCGTAGCCGAGGTTAACGGCGCGTTCGGCTCGTGGCGGCAGGGGCGAGAATGTCAAGGCCCCGAGCGAGGCGATATCCAGCGGCGCCACCTCTCGGCCCAGGCGGCGGGGATATCCCAGGGCATGGGCGATCGGTCCTGTCATGTCCGGCCGGGCCATCTGGGCGACGGCCGAGCCGTCGCAGTATTCCACGATTGCGTGAACAATCGACTCCGGATGAATGACCACCTCTATCCGTTCGGCTGGGAGGTCGAAGAGCCAGTGGGCCTCGACCATCTCAAGGGTCTTGTTCATCAGGGTAGCCGAGTCGATAGTGACCTTCCGGCCCATCCGCCAGGTGGGGTGTTTCAGGGCGTCCTCGACTCCGGCGGCGGCGGCGTCGGAGTCGGACCAGTCCCGAAGGGCGCCGCCGGAGGATGTGATTATCACCCTTCGGACCTCCTCGGCCTGACCGGCCGAGAGGCACTGGAATATCGCCGAGTGCTCGCTGTCCACCGGCAGTACGGACACTCCGGCGGCACGGGCCGAGGGCATGACTATGGCCCCGGCCATCACAAGCGTTTCCTTGTTGGCGATCGCCAGGTCGGCGCCGGCGCGGATTCCCTCGAGCGTGGGCGCAAGCCCTGCCGAGCCGACCACGCCGCTGAGCAGCACATCCGGTCGCGATCGTCGGACAAGCTCCGACATGGCGTCCGGCCCGGCAAGCGCCTCAATATCCGGCACTTCTGCGCTGAACCGCTCGGCGGCGGCTTCGTCGGCCAGGGCCACGATTCCCGGATGGAATCGCAGCGCCTGCTCGGCCAGCAGTCGCCAGTTCGCGCCCGCGGCCAGGGCGCAGGCCCTAAGCCCCGGCTGCGTGTCAATCAGCTCCAGCGCCTGCCGGCCTATGCTGCCGGTTGAACCCAGAATGGCTATGCGCCTGTCGCCGTGAGTCATTTCGGCTCCCATCGCCGTATCATGGCCACATCTTACACCCGCCGACCGTCGCGACAAGGATGAACGTTCGCTGTACCTTGTCCCGGCACCGGCTTGCATGTAAGATATCGAACTTTGCCCCGGCCGCCGCGGGCGGCCACAGCCACAGGCGAGAAAGGAACCCATGATGAGGATAGCCGTTATCGGTGGAGACGGGACCGGTCCGGAGGTGGTCGCGGAAGGGCTGAAGGTCCTTCAGGCGGTCGCGGAAAAGGTCGGTCTGGACGTGGAGACCAAGGATTTCAACGTCAGCGGCGACCGCTACCTGGAAGCCGGCGGCGATCCGTCCGTCCAGACAATACCCGTCATCCACGATTCCGAGATAGCCGAGCTTAAGACCTGGGACGCCATTTATCTCGGCGCGGTGGGGCATCCTGATATCGTCCCCGGCATCCTTGAGAAGGGGCTTCTGTTGAGGTTGCGGTTCGAGCTGGATCAGTACGTGAACCTCCGTCCAGTGAAGCTGTATCCCGGCGTCTGGACGCCTCTGAAGGACAAGGGGCCGGAGGATATCGACTTCGTGGTGGTTCGCGAGAATACCGAAGGGCTGTACAGCGGCATGGGCGGGGTGCAGTATCGCGGCACGTCCCACGAGGTGGCGACTCAGGTCATGTGCAGCACCCGACACGGCGCGGAGCGGGCCTGCCGGTACGCCTTCGAGCTGTGCCGTCGCCGAAACGCCAAGAAACGCCTCACGCTGGTCGCCAAGACCAACGTACTGACATACGCCCACGGCATGTGGGACAGGGTTTTCCACGAAGTCGGCGAGGAATACCCCGACATCGAAAAGGATTACAACCACGTGGACGCCTGCTGCATGTGGTTCGTTAAGAACCCCGAATACTACGACACCATCGTGGTGTGCAACATGTTCGGCGACATCATCACCGACCTCGGCGCGATGATCCAGGGCGGCATGGGCGTCGCCGCCGGCGGCAATATAAACCCCGATAGCGTGAGCATGTTCGAGC
>PUND01000013.1 GCA_003551645.1 Phycisphaerae bacterium
GCCTGGGTCGGTCGGCTCCAGACGCCGGTCGCCGTAGCGAAGCGCCGACAGACCGACGACTCCGACGCCGACGCCGATACGGAGTTGCCGGAAGTGGACCTGCGCCACTTCTACAACCTGACCGACGACACCGGAATACTCCAGCACGCCCTCTATGCAACCCCCGACCGCAGCCACGGATACTGCACCGACGACAACGCTCGGGCGCTTATGGTGGCCGCGATGTACTGGGATCAGACCCATGACGAACACGTGATTCGGCCGATGCAGACGTTCCTGTCGTTCCTGTCGTACGCCCTGAACGAGGAGACCGGCCGGTTCCGCAACTTCATGGGCTACGACCGTGGCTGGTCGGAAAAGGTCGGCAGCGAGGACAGCCATGCCCGCGCTCTGTGGGGCCTTGGGCTAGCCGTGGCGCTGTGCCCTTATGAGTCGATGATCGCCCTGGCGACCAACCTGTTCAAGGTCGGCCTGGCGACCACCGAGGAGTTCGTATCGCCGCGGTCTTGGGCGTTCACGATAGTCGGCATACACGCCTACCTGCGCCGCTTCAGCGGCGACAGCGACGCCCGCAGGTTCCGCTCGCTGCTGGCCGAGAAACTCGGGAACCACTTCATGAACCACATGGAGGACGACTGGCCCTGGTGCGAGGACACCGTAACCTACTCCAACGCCAAGCTGCCACACGCGCTGATAATGTGCGGCAAGTGGATGCAGCAGGGCGAATACACTGACATCGGACTGCGCTCCCTGCGATGGCTGCTGGACGTGCAGACCTCGTCGGCAGGGTACCTGTCTCTTATCGGCAACGACGGGTGGTTACCCCGCGGCGGCGAAAAGGCCGCCTTCGACCAGCAACCCGTCGAGGCCCACGCCCTGGTGGACGCATGCGTGGAGGCCTACCGCGTGACCGGCGATCGCGCCTGGATACGCCAGGCGTACAGGGCGCTGAACTGGTTCCTCGGCGAGAACGACCTGCGGACCCCGCTGTACGACTTCACCACCGGCGGCTGCCGCGACGGACTGCACGCCGACAGGGTCAACGAGAACCAGGGCGCCGAGAGCACGCTGGCCTGGCTAATGAGCTTGCTGCTGATGCAAGACCTCCAGAGCGAACTGGCCATAGGGCAGACGCCGCCGGAGAAGGTCGGCAAACAGCGACCGGTCAGGCGCGCGATCAGCTCGCCCGGCCCGGTGGTGGAGGGCAAACAGTCGCCGCCCCAGCCGCCGCTGAAGGGCAAACAAACCGACCGCTCGCCGGCGGAATAGCGCCCGGCCTGCTGGAAAGCGCTTTACCGGAGACAAAGCCGGTGTGCCGGGAGCTTCCGGAAAGGACCGGAACTTGAAATCCGAAATACATTCTAAATCCTACATCCAAATGTTCAAAGACAGCGGGGCGGCGACGTGCCGTTCGGAGCATTCGGATTTGAATGTTTCGTACTTGTTTCGGATTTCGAGTTTCGTGCTTCGTGCTTCCAATTCCGGGACTTTACGGTTCGGTCGGCCTGGTCTGGGCGACGGTGCGCAGGGATAGCTCGGCCAGTTGCATCTCGTCCACCTCCGAAGGCGCGCCGGTCAGCGGGCACGTTCCGCGCTGGGTCTTGGGGAAGGCGATGACGTCCCGCAGCGACTGCCCGCCGGCCATGAGCATGACTATGCGGTCCAGCCCCAGCGCGATTCCGCCGTGAGGCGGCGCGCCGTATCGCAGGGCCGACAGGAAGAACCCGAAGCGGCACTGGGCCTCTTCGTCGTCTATGCCCAGCAGCCGGAATATCCGCTGCTGCATGGCGAGATCGTGAACACGAATCGACCCGCCGCCAAGCTCCAGCCCGTTGCAGACGATGTCGTAGGCCCTGCTGAGCACCGACGCCGGGTCGGACTCCAGCTTGTCCAGATCCTCGGGCTTCGGTGATGTGAACGGATGGTGCAGGGAATACCATCGGCCGTCCTCTTCGGACCATTCCACCAGCGGGAAGTCCGTCACCCAGCACCAGGCGAACTCGTCGGGGTCGTAAAGCTTAAGGTCATCGGCCAGCTTGCATCGCAGCGCCGCCAGCACGCGGTTGACCACGGCCGGGGCGTCCGCGACGAAGAAGAGTATGTCGCCGTCTTCGGCGCCGCAGACCTCGCGCAGCTTGGCCTGCATCCGGTCGGGTATGAACTTGGCCGCTCCGCCGGCAAAGCCGCCGGACTCCACCTTGCACCAGGCCAGCCCCCTGGCTCCGTACTGGCCGGCGTAGGCGGTGTAGGCGTCTATCTCCTTACGGGTAAACTTCGCGCCGCCGGGCGGGCAGATGGCCTTTACGATGCCGCCGGACTCCAGCGCCGCCGAGAAGACCTTGAACTCCGACTCCCGCACTATCTCGCCGACGTCGTGGAGCTTCAGGTCGTATCGCAAGTCGGGCCGGTCGGTCCCATAGGCGCCCATCGCCTCGGCGTAGCTCATCACCGGCACGGTTTCGGGGAAACTCCGGCCGGCGGACTCGCAGACCGCACGCATGACCTCGTTGGTGGCGTCCATGACGTCACGCTCGGTGACGAAGGACATCTCAACATCGAGCTGGGTAAACTCCGGCTGGCGGTCGGCTCGCAGGTCCTCATCACGAAAGCAGCGGACTATCTGGTAGTAGCGGTCCAGCCCGCCGACCATGAGCAACTGCTTGAAAAGCTGCGGGCTTTGGGGAAGCGCGTAGAACGTGCCCTCCTGCAGCCGGCACGGGACCAGAAAGTCCCGCGCGCCTTCGGGCGTTGACTTTGTCAGAAACGGCGTCTCGACCTCAACGAAGCCGCGGTCGTCCAGAACCGTCCGCATCGCTTTGCAGATGGCGTGCCGCCGGCGAAGCGCATCGGTCATCCCCGGGCGGCGAAGGTCGATGTAGCGGAACCGCAGCCGGGTCTCCTCGGCCGCGTCGGCGTACTCATCCACCTCGAACGGGATGGTCTCGGACCGGTTGAGCACCTCCAGGTCGGAGCCGACCACCTCGATCATACCCGTCGGCAGCTTGGGGTTTTCGCGTTCGGGACCGCGCGGCCGGACCTTGCCGGCCACGGCGATGACCCACTCGTTGCGCAGCGCACGCGCATCGCGGTACATCCGTATCGCGTGTTCGTCGGCATCTTCGCCGGGCGTGTCGAAGACCACCTGCGTTATGCCCTCGCGGTCGCGCAGGTCGATAAAGACCACCCCGCCGTGGTCGCGGTAGCTCTTGACCCAGCCGCAGAGGCGCACCTCCGCGCCGACGTCGTCGGCCGTCAACTCGCCGCAATTGTGCGTGCGTTTCAGCATTTCGTCTCGTGTGCCGTTCATTGCCTGACTCACTGATCCGCCCCCGCGCCCGCCGCGGGAGCCGAAGCACAGTAGTCTAGTCGCAGCAGGCCCCGGCGCAAAGGTACAAAAACGGCGAATAGCGACTAGCTTGTCCTGCGAGGCGGGGTCAAGCAGGCCCGGCCCGACTCGCCCCGGCCGGAAGCCCCCGGACGCCATTCGCGAGCGCCGCCCACTCGCACGATACCCGCACACGCCGGAGGGGTTATACTATGAGACCGGATATTCCAGCCAACAGGAGCTACCAGAAATGCCGCGAACAACCTTGATATCGACAATTGTCGCGCTGCTGCTCTGTGTGACGGCGTCCGTCGGGGCCGACGACGATGCAAACCTGCCCGAACGACACTGGCCCGTCGGTTTCCACCTGCCCGGAGAGATGGGCGGCAGGCAACAGCCCGACCGGGGAGATGTGCTGGTGTGGACGCCGCCGGAGGCGGAACGCATAAGCTCGGTCCTTCTGGTGCCCAACAATACCGACTCCATTCACTTCTCCGAGCACACCCCCGTTCGCGAGGTCGCCAAGAGGCACGAGATGGGCATCGTGTATTTCCGGCATCTCAACACCGGCATAGAGCATCGCACCGAAGAGCCGACCGAACCGGACCGCGTCCAGCGTGTCCTGAACATGGTCGCCGAGAAGACCGGCATCGAGGAATTCGCACACGCGCCGTGGGTGACCTTCGGCAAGTCCTCGCGCGGAGAGTTCCCCTTTAGGATGGCTTGGCTGTTTCCCGAGCGGACCATCGCCGGCATCACCTATCACGGCGAGACGCCCACCTGGCGGCCGCTGAACTGGGCGCGACTGGACGGCGAAAGCATACTGTACGTCGTCGTCAACGGACAGACCGAGTGGGGCGGCACCTGGAACCGCCACGTCCGACCGGCGCTGCTGAACTACCGGTCGCGGCAGAACTGGCTGGCCCATCAGGTGGTCGTCCGTGGCGTGGACCACGGCAACTATCAGGACAGCCCCTATCGATCCGATCACTGGGGCGAGCCAATCCCCGACAAAGGCACCCGGATCGGCATCTGGGATTACCTGGGCCGACAGGACCTCGCGGACGCATCCAAGGGCTGGTACACCCCCCAGCCCGACAGGGTCACCCGTATCGACGTATGGGATTACCTGGCGATCTTCCTGGACCACGCCCTCAAGGCCCGCGTTCCCGAAGGAGCTTACCCGACCGACGGTCCGATTGGGCTGAAACAGATAGACGACTCCGACGGCTGGCTGGTCGATAAGTTCGGCATCGAGCGGATGCTGGATCTGCGCCGGTACCGACTGGTGGAGGACGACGGACTCTACGTGGTGGACCCGGCCGGTGATGAACACCAGGGCGGCTACGCGGAGGTGCCTCCGGCAAGCGGCTTCCGTCCGCCGGAGGGAGTACCGGTGGTTCCGCTGGAAACCGGCCGCGGTCCGGGGCGATGGCTGGCGACCGAACCGGTGCCGGCCGCCATCGAGGACGACCCCATGACCGAGCACGGCGATTTCCCCGAGCTTCGGCCGCGGCCGGGCACAGAGATTGAGCTTAACGGACACCGCACCAGCTTCTCACCGCTGGATCAGGGCTATGTGGACCGCCGAGGAGCTATCGCGCTTCGTGACCGGCTGCAGCAGAGCGATGAGCTTACGCTGCTGACCTACGCCGTGCTGGAGGTGGACGAGGACCGTCACGTCAAGCTTGACGCCCCCTACACACAGAACGGGCGGGTGCAGGTCTTCCTCAACGGCAGGCCCGTGATGCATGAGCAGATACTGTCTCTTCAGGAGGGACACTACCCCATGCTCGTGGTCCTGCAACTGCGGACTATGTGGGGCAATCTGGGGGTCTCGTTCGCCGAGGCCGGCGAGCAGGAAATCGAGCAGGGCAAAAAGCTCCAGGCCGAGCGCGACGAGCTGGCCGAACAGAAGCTCCCACGGCAGGCCGACGAGCAGGCCGAAGAAGCCCCCATACTCCAGCGGGCTTCGGAGGTCGAAGACAAGGCCGAGCGGGCCGACAGGTTCTGGATAGGCAGCGACGAGCTGGCCGAGGCGTGGCGGAAAATACACCGGTTGCCCGAAAAAGACGCCGACTGACACTCCCGCCACGGCGGCCGTGTGCCGGACGGCGAGTACACAAAAAAGCAGACCTGGCAGGGGGAGACCAGGTCTGCCGGTAAAGATCGGCCAGGGGGAGAGCCGACCTTTCGTTATATTATATGCGCGGTCCGGCGGTATTTCGAACCGCCGGCAAAAATAATGTGCTCAGCGGACGCCGAAGGCGGAGGAAAGCTTGCATCTCCGCCCAAGGAACAGGATAATACCCTTGCGCATGGATCGCCGAGACTTCGGGTAAAGGAGCATGTCCATGAGACGGATACTCTGCTCAGCTATCGTTCTGGTCGTCGTAACGGTGCTGTTGGGCTGCGACAGGCCTCCCCCGCCGCCTCGGACGGCAGAAGGTGGCGTTGTCCGGTCCGTCGCGGTCAATCAGGATAACCCCGATGAGGTGGGGGTCGTCACCGACTACGAGACCGCTCGTGTGCACTACGAGTTCCGGCTGGAGGTGCTGGAACGCTACTATCGCCGCACGGGAAAGGTGGACAAGTTGCGGTGGGCGCAGCGCGAGCGACAGAACCTCGAAAGGGCCCAGACATTCGAGTTCGAGGGCACCGACGACGTATTGCCACCGGAGGGCGAACCGCTGGCCGGGGCGGATGAGCGAATGCTGGTCGAGCAGGCGGTCTCGGCGAGGCGCGAATACCTCCAGGCGCTGGATGCGCTGGCCGAGCACTACGAGGGCACCGGCGAGGAGTTCAAGCTCATGCTCGCCAACAACATCCGCGAGAGGTTCGACCCGATCCGAACCTACATGTACTTCCTGGATGCCGAGATTCCCCCGGCCGACCTGACCCCCGCCGAACTCATCCCGGCGGCGGAGCAGCTCTTCGAAGAGGCCTACGAACTTCACCGGGCCGGGAAGGGCCTTCCGCTAATGGCCGACTATGATAGACAGCGGCAGGCCCTTTTGAAGTTCCTGCGGATGGTCCGTGAATACCCGAGTTCGGAGCGGATAGCCGAGGCGGCCTTCTACATCGCCGAGATATACAAAGAATACTTCAACGAGAACGTCCGCGCCGCGCACTGGTATCAGCGGGCGTGGCAGTGGGACCCCGGGATAGATAAGCCGGCTTACCTGCAGGCGGCGATCCTGTGGGACCACCGCCTTCACAACAAGAGCCGGGCGGTGGAGCTTTACCGTCAGGCGATCCGGGCCGGGCGCGGCGATGTGCGTTACGCCCGGAACCGGCTGGCGGAGCTGACGGAATAGTCGGCACCGCGGCGGCCCGCGACACGCGGGCAGGAGGCGAAAATATGACCCCGACGCGTCGTGTCACGCTCGCGGGGGCGGTGGCTTTGGCGGCGGTCCTTCTGTCCGCCGCGCCGGCGCCGGGTGAGGAATTCGTCAACCCCAAGGCGCAGACCCCTCCGCGTTCCACGCCCCAGCGACGCACCGCGGCCGAGGGCGTTCCCCCGCTGCCGTTGCCCGTTACGCCCGTGCGGCGAAGCGAGCGTAAGCGCCAGCCGTCGCCGCCGGCGCTGGTGGGGATGATCAACTTCTCCGAGCAGCGGTTCGAGATAATCGAAGGCGAGCGCCGCGCGGTGGCCGCGTTTCCGACCACGCAAATCGACATCGAGAAGCTCATCCACGAGGCCAACCGCAAACTCGACATCCGGTACCGATACATACCGACCGAGCTTGAGCAGTTTTCGTGGGATCCGCGCGAACTGCCGCTTCTGTACCTGACCGGCTGGACGCCCATGCCTCATCTGGACGATGAGCTGATCGCCCGCCTGCGACGATACCTTTACGACGGCGGCACGCTGGTGCTTCACGCCCAGTGCGGCCGGCCGGAGTTCATAAACACCGCCAGGCCCCAGATCGCCCGGATACTGCCGGACCGCGAGTTGGCGCCGATTGACACCGATTCGCCGTTGTTCAACGCCTATTACAGCATCACCAGCATGCGGGTCAGGCGCGACGACAAGCCGTTTGAGTCCATGCCGCCTTATCTGGAGGCGGTGTATCTGGGCTGCCGGCCGGCGATTATATTCTCGCCGGTGGACCTCAACTGCGGCTGGGATGTGGTGAACAACCCCATCGAGGGCGGCGTGCTGTACCACCAGGACGACGCCCTGGCTTTGGGCATCAACATCGTCACCGTCACCCTGGCGAACTTCCAGTACGCCCGCGCCTGGGGGACGCAGAAGGTCTTCCACGAGCAGGACCGCGACACGCGCGATGAGCTGGTCATAGCCCAGGTGATGCACGACGGCGACTGGGATCCAACACCCCACGCCCTGCCGAACCTGATGAAGCACATCCAGGCGAACACCACACTCAACGTGCAGTTCAAGCGGGCCGTGGTCTCCCTCAGCGACGTGGACGTCTTCCGGCACCCGGTGCTGTACATGACCGGCCTGCGGGACTTCGAGCTTTCGGACGCCGAGGTCACACAGTTGCGCAGCTATCTCGCCAGTGGCGGCGTGCTCATAGCGGACTCGGCCGCCGGGCGAAAGGCGTTCGACGCCGCGTTCCGGCGGGAGATCGCCCGCGTCTGGCCCGGAGGCGAGCTGGCGCCGCTGCCGCCGGATTCGCCGGTCTATGACATGCCCTACACCATCCGCCAGGTGGAATACACTCCCTTGGCCAACGCGCGGAACCCGGAACTAAACGCCCCCGCGCTTGAGGGCATCACCATAGACGGGCAGACGGCCGTAATCTATTCGCCGTTCAGCGTCGCCAACGGCTGGGAACAGATCGACTATCCCTACAACCTCGGCTACGCGCCCGGAGATGCACTGCGGCTCGGCGTGAACCTGCTGGCATACGCACTGACGCATTGACACGGAAAACAGCAGCCGGTGGCCTGTCGCCAGGAGCCGGTGAGCGGTAGGCGCATCGGCCGGCAGCGCAAAAAGTTGGCCGGTAGGGGAAAGGAGGACGCAAACCCTACCGGCCTGAGGAACCTAGGGCTGGGAGGTCCCTCAACCATAATTATGGGACATATACGCGACGTCTGTCAACACATTCGGCGATAAATTCGGGCGTTTTTCCGAGAATTATTAATACTACGACATTACCGTGTTGTGTTACCAGCCACAAATGCCCCAAGGTGGATCCGCCCGCCCTGCAGGCAACACAGTCGCGCCGCAGGATGCGACACGCCCGGCGACACGGACTTCCGCACGCCCCTGACAGCATAAGCGCTTTTATAACTTACCCTTAGAACAGGCCGCGGACCTGTCCGTGCTCGTCGAGGTCCACGTCCATGAATGCCGGCCGCGACGGCAGCCCGGGCATCGTCCGGACCTTGCCGAGCATGGCATAGAGGAACCCCGCCCCCGCCGATATGCGAACCTCCCGAACCGGCACGACAAACCCGCGCGGGACGCCCTTGAGCGTCGGGTCGTGGCTGAGCGAAAGATGCGTCTTGGCCATGCATACCGGCATCCGGCCCATGTCGTTGGCTTCGTAATAGTCTATCTGCTGTTCGGCGGGCCGCTCGTAAACCACCCTCTCGGCCAGGTACACCCGCGCGGCAATGGTTTCGATCTTCTCGCGTATGGAGCTTTCCGGCTGGTACAGCAGGCCGAAGCGCTTGGGCTTCTCGCAGGCGGCGGCAACCGCCTCGGCCAGCGCGGTTGCGCCCTCGCCGCCTGTCGCCCAGTGGTCCGCCACGACGGCCGACTCCGCCCCGGACACCTCGGCCGCCTGGATAATCATCCGGTGCTCGGCTTCGGTGTCGGTGGGGAAGCGGTTGACCGCCACCACCACCGGCAGGCCGAACATGCGTGCTATCTCTATGTTTCGACGAAGGTTGACTATCCCCTGCCCCAGAAGCGCCAGGTTCTCGCGCCTGTACGCCTCGTCGAGCCGCTTGCCCGGGGTAACTTTCGGCCCGCCGCCGTGCATCTTCAGCGCCCGGACCGTAGCGACCATCACCACACAGTCGGGCCTCAGGCCAGACGCCCGGCACTTGATGTTGCAGAACTTCTCCAGGCCTATCTCGGCACCGAAGCCGGCCTCGGTAACGACATAGTCGCACAGCTTAAGCCCGATGCGGTCGGCGATTATGGAGCTGTTGCCGTGGGCGATGTTCGCGAACGGCCCGGCGTGCACAAACACGGGCTGTCCTTCGAGCGTCTGCATGAGGTTCGGTTTCAGGGCGTCTCGAAGCAGCACGCCCATCGCGCCGGCGACGCCCAGGTCCTCGGCGGTGACAGGCCCTGAGGACATGTCGGAGCCGACGACAATCCGTCCCAGCCGTTCGCGCAGGTCGTCCGGCCCGTCGGTCAGCGCCAAGACCGCCATAAGCTCCGACGCCACAGATATATCGAAGTGGGTCTGGCGGGGCAGCCCGTCGTATTTCTCGCCAAGCCCGACGATGATGTGCCTCAACGCCCGGTCGTTCACATCCACCACCCGCTGCCAAGTGACGCTGTGCGGGTCGATATTCAGCCGCCGCAGCCCCAGCTCCCGGAGTTGTTCATCAGAAAGCAGGTGTTCGTGAAGCAGGCGGGCGTCGATCGCGGCGGCCAGCAGATTATGCGCGATGCTCACCGCGTGAATGTCGCCGGTCAGATGGAGGTTGAACTCCTCCATGGGCACGACCTGGCTGTATCCGCCGCCGGCCGCCCCGCCCTTGATGCCGAAGGTCGGGCCCATCGACGGCTGTCGTATGCACAGCACGGACGAGTGCCCGATCCGGCCCAGACCCTGGGTAAGCCCGACGCTGGTGGTGGTCTTGCCCTCGCCCAGCGGGGTGGGGGTAACGCCTGTTACGACCACGTATCTGCCGTTGCGGGCGCCGGCCAGACGTTGCAGTATCTCCAGGCGAACCTTGCCCTTGAAGTGGCCGTGCGGCTCAAGCTCGTCGGCCTCTATGCCGGCGTCGGCGGCCAGTTGCTCTATACGCTTCGGGCTTGCGGCCCGCGAGATTTCCAGGTCCGAAGGCACAGTGGCGGGATTCTCCATAACTGTTATCGTCCCGCGCGGTCCGCAGATTGAGCCGGCGTTCGGGCCGCGAACTGACAGCACAACGGACCGGCCGGTTTCGCCTCGATACCGCGCTCAGAACGGGAACACGTTATAGCCGTGCGGCGGCTTGACTCCCATGACGGCGAAATAGGCCCACGCCACGAACATGAACAGCAGCCCGGCCAGCAGGTCGCCGGCGATGGCGCCCATGAAGAACTTCGACGCCCCGTGATATCGGCCCGCGCCGCCCAGACGGGTAATCGACGTCTTGAGCATCCAGCCCAGCAGGAACGAGTGGCTGAGCTTATACATCGGGTACGTGCCCCAGACCAGGAATATGATCGGGTGAATAGGCCACCACGGGAACCTCAGCCGCAGCACGCTCACGATGACCGCCAGCGCCAGACCGATGCCGGCGGCGACCCAGAAGCCCTCCCTCGGCCGCATGTTCGTCAGCCGCTCCGCCCATGACAGCCCCTCCGACTCGCCAAGCTCACCGGCCAGGTTAAGCTCGGTTATGCTCTGCTCGGCGGCGTTGAAGGTGAACTGCGGCATCTGCTCGGTGGCCCACGCGCCGGGCCTGACGCCGTAGTTGTAATTGGCCCAAAGCACCACCGGCACCGCTAGAAGGAAGGCGACGGTGAACAGCATCATTATCGACGGTCCCATGCGGGAGGGCTTGACGCCGTTGTCGTCTCCTATTTTGAGGATGTTCACCGCGTACGGCATCAGACACTCGCGGGTCTCGATTGTGAACACCGCGCACATCAGCCCGACAATCACCACCGCCGCCGGCCCCAGCGCGTATGAACCGAACAGGCCCAGAAGAACGGCCGTCGCCTGCCAGTGCGGCATGATGAAGAACAATCCGCTCTCGGCGTTGATGCGGCTCATCACCAAAAAGACCAGCATGATCAGCATCACGGCGATCACCGCCAGCGGCCAGTCCAGCCCCAGCACGATCAGCATGCCGATAAGACCCGCCACCGAGATGATGAACAGACGGGCCGCCCAGACCGCGCCGTATTCCACTTCGGCTGAACGGGTGAATGGCAATGCGCGCTTCAGCACCTGCCAGTAGTACTGCCTGCCTGTGTACAGCAGCAGCAGTCCCATGCCCAGGTAGCTGCCGAAGAGCTGCCAGCTCGTAAGACCACCGGTCATATGGTCGAAGGATATGTCCACGCCAAAGCCCACCAAAAAGGCAAGCAGAAGCACATGGATTATCTGCGTCAACCCCAGCGACAAGCTCACGTCCGAGGCCAGCAGGAAGCCGAACGCCACGGCGGTTGCCGAAAACTCCGGGTTGAACAGGGACCACGCCCCGTCCACCGTCAGTTGAGGGTATTCCTCAAGGACCACGCTGAGGTCGAAGCTCAACGGGATGTTGACTCCCTGCAGATCCCAGGCGTAGGTCCCGCGGACGATGTGGACGAAAAAGACCGCCCCGAAGCCGAACCAGAAGGTGCGATTGCGGAAGATGCGTCCCATCGCGTGTCCACGGTCCTGCTCCATCATGGCATTGGCGGCCATCGCGATCGGATACCGCAACCGCTCGTGCGAAGACCACTGGCGGTGGACGATCATCGCCATCGAGATCACGCCCACCGACACCAGCAGGATCATGGGTATCCAGGTCACCAGAGCCGGCCGCCACTGCTCCCAGGGGATCTCACCGAGTCCGATACGGCTGTCCGGCTCGGCAAGGCCGCTACCGACAAACCCGTCGAGCAGTTCGTCGGTCTCGTCGGGACGTCCGGCCAGCATGGACATCTCGACTGTCTCGTCGCCCGGAAGGTCAAACTCACGGTAAGGGGCGTACTTGAGGACCTCGTTGCTTCGCCAGCCGACCAGTCGGAGGTTGTGGTGCCTCGGAAACGCCGTCACGGGCGTGAAGTGCCGCATCAGACCGGCGCCGGGTATGCTCGCCACCGCAAGCAGGAAGCCGGTTATTACCGCCAGCTCGCTCGGGCGGAACCGCCAGTTCTCCCTGCGGCTCTTGGGCGCGATGGTGTAGAGCACTGGATTGACGACCATCGCCAGCAGCACGAGGATCCCGAAGATGAACACCGGGAAGTGGTTCTGGATGAGCGTCGGAAGCTCGAACTCGTGATTGAGATAGCCCAGCCCGCCAAGGAACAGCGCGGCAACCACGCCGATTATTATCGCACGAAAAGTCATCAACGCCTCTTGTCTGCTGTCCTGTGAGGCGTCGATTATAGCGATTTGCCCGCCGGCAAAAACCCCCTTCGCGCGGACCCGTGCGGTTTGAGATACGTCAGGCGGCACGGGCTTTGCTGTTGACAACCTGCGAACCGGCCGGGCTACTCGTCCACGATCTCGCCTTCCACGGTCTCGGTCGATTCGCCCGCGGCGCCGGCCGCGGCCCGCTGCTCGGTGACGGGGTTTTCCGCCTCGAACGAGAAGCTCTTGCCCGAGGCGTCAACCTTCACCCGTCCGCCGTCGCGGACCTCGCCGGAGAGTATCCGCCGGGCGAGGGCGTTTTCGATTTTCTGCTGTATCACCCGCTTCAGAGGACGGGCGCCGAAGGTCGGGTCCCAGCCAAGCTCGGCCAGAAGCTCCATCGCGCCGTCGGTCAGTTGGATGTCGATATTGCGCTCGGAGAGCCGCTGGTGAAGCTGGCGAACCTGGATTTCCACTATGCCCTTGAGGTCCTCGCGGCTGAGGGAGTGGAATACGATAACCTCGTCGATGCGGTTGAGGAACTCCGGCCGGAAATGCTGCTTCAGCGCATCCTTGAGCCGGGCCTCGATCTCCCAGTGTTCGGCCTGCTGCTCGGCGAGCTGCTGGATGAACTCCGAGGCGATGTTGCTGGTCATCACGATGATGCTGTTGCGGAAATCGACGGTCCTGCCCTGCCCGTCGGTCAGCCGGCCGTCGTCAAGCACCTGAAGCAGCACGTTGAAGACATCCTTATGGGCCTTTTCGATCTCGTCGAACAGGATTACCGAATAAGGCCGCCTCCGGACCGACTCGGTCAGCCGCCCGCCCTCCTCGTAGCCGACGTAGCCCGGCGGGGCGCCGATCAGCCGCGCGACCGAGTGCTGCTCCATGAACTCGGTCATGTCGATGCGGATCATGGCGTCCTCGGTATCGAACAGCAGCTCGGCCAGCGCCTTGCACAATTCGGTTTTTCCGACGCCGGTCGGTCCGAGGAAGATGAAGCTGCCTATCGGCCTGCGCGGATCGCCCAGCCCCGCGCGGTTGCGGCGGACGGCTTCCGACACGGCCGTCAGCGCATCGTCCTGACCGATCACCCGATGACGCAGGCGGTCCTCCATACGCATCAGCTTCTCGCGCTCCGACTCCATCAGCTTCGAAACCGGAATGCCCGTCCACTTGGCCACCACCTCCGCGACCTGCTCGGGCGTTACCTCCTCGCTGGTCAGTCCGCCTTCCTCGCCCAGCTTTTCCTGTTGCTGCTCGCGCTGCTGAAGCTCGTGCTCCAGTTCGCGGATGTCGCCGTACTGGATGCGGGCGGCGGTCTCCCAGTCGCCGCCGCGCTGCGCCTGTTCAAGCTCCGTCCGTCTGGCTTCAAGCTCGTTTTTGATCTGCTTGATGCGGTCAAGACCGTCCTTCTCGGTCTGCCAGCGCGCCTGCAGGGCGTCGAACTGCTCCTGCAGATCGGCAAGCTGCCGCTCCAGGTCCGCCAGCCGCTGCCGACTGGCGTCGTCGGTCTCCTTGCGAAGCCCTTCCCGCTCTATCTGGAGCTGGGCTATGCGCCGCTTCAGTTCGTCAAGCTCCGCGGGCATCGAATCGTTCTCTATTCGCAGGCGACTGGCCGCCTCGTCGATGATGTCGATGGCCTTGTCCGGCAGGAACCGGTCGGTAATGTAGCGTTTGGACATCTGGGCGGCCGCCACCAGGGCGGAGTCCTGTATGCGCACGCCATGGTGGGCGTCGTAACGCGGCTTGAGGCCCCGCAGTATCGCGATGGTCTCCTCGACGCTCGGCTCGGTGACCAGCACCGGCTGGAAGCGCCGCTCCAGTGCGGCGTCTTTCTCAATGTTCTTACGGTACTCGTCCAGTGTGGTTGCGCCGATACACCGAAGCTCGCCGCGGGCAAGTGCCGGCTTGATGAGGTTGCCTGCTGATATCGCGCCCTCGGCGGCACCGGCGCCGACGATTGTGTGAAGCTCATCGATGAACAGGATGATCTGCCCTTCCGCCTGAACGACCTCCTGTATGACGGCCTTGAGGCGGTCCTCGAACTCGCCGCGGTATTTCGCCCCGGCCAGCAGAGCGCCCATGTCCAGGGCTACGACCCTGCGGTCGGCGAGTCCGGCCGGCACGTCGCCGTTGACTATCCGCTGGGCCAGACCCTCGACGATGGCGGTCTTGCCCACGCCGGCGGCGCCGACAAGGACCGGGTTGTTCTTGGTCCGGCGCGACAGCACCTGCATGCACCGGCGAATCTCGTCGTCCCGGCCGATGACCGGGTCCAGCTTGCCGTCCCGCGCCATCTCGCACAGGTCGCGCCCGTAACGCTCCAGGGCCTCGTACTTGTCCTCGGGGTTCTGGTCGGTGACACGCTGGTTGCCTCGGACGTCTTGCATGGCCTCCAGAATCGCGTCCCGGTCGGCGCCCAGCGTCGAGAGTACCTCTTTGGCGTTGGACGATTCCTCCGCCAGCGCCAGAAGAAGGTGCTCCACCGAGACGTACTCGTCGGAAAGGTCTCGCGACTCGGTCTCCGCTCGCTGAAGCACCCTGTTAAGGGCCGGGTCCATGCCCATGCCACCGCCTTCGGACTGGCTCGGCAGGCGCGAAAGCTCCGAATTCACCACCGAGCGGACCCGCTCGCCGGGTATGCCCACCTTCTCCAGCAGCCGGGCCGTAAGCGAGCCGTCTTGCTCCAGAAGCGCAGCAAGCAGGTGAAGCGGCGTGATGTTGGCATGGCCGGCCTCGGACGCGGCCGCCTGGGCATCCGACAACGCCTGCTGTGCCTTGACTGTCAGTTTATCCACTCGCATGGGTTCTCACCTCGTTGGCGCAGTTATCCTGCGCCTGACTGAAGTGCAAACCCCATGCCCGGAATAAGACATCGACAATACTGGACTTGCGCATCAATCAGAGCGGGCCGACTGTCAAATCGCCGCCGTCGAGGTGGAAAATTGCCAATCCGGCAGCCGACAAGACCGCCCCGGCCAACACAGCGCTTTATCCGCCATTCAGGCGGACACGTCAGTCGTCCCTGGCTGCGCGCTGTGGCGACCGGCCGGACATGGCGGCCTCGGTATCCTCGATGGCCTTCTCGACGCGTTGTGAGTGGGTCCTCGGCTCGGTCAGCTCGTATACATCCGCATGAGCGAACTGTATCGACACGTGCGCCGCATACGCCAGACACGCCAGCATCGACACTGCAACCACCATCGCCGTCCAGGTTGGTGCGTCCATCCTCACGTTGTCCCTCCTAACCGGCCGCACTTGCATGCAACCTCGCTCCTTGACAAACGTAGGATTCAGCAGGTGCCGGCGGCAAACCGCTGAGGTTGCGTATCCGCACCGCCTCCGATAGATTGGAACCGGCCGGGCGACAACAGAATCGACCCGCCGAAGTATGGATTGGGACTCGGTAGGGTGGCCGAGTGGTTTATGGCACCGGTCTTGAAAACCGGCGAACCCTTCGGGGTTCCGTGGGTTCGAATCCCACCCCTACCGTTTCCGCACCTAGGTCCTCACGGAGGAACATCCAACCGCCGCCGAAATCTAGCCAGGAGCAGTATTGATGTCGGATGATTCAGGATCCACAGTGGCCGGCCGCATGTGCGCCGCGCCGAAACTGACCCCCACCGACGCCGGCTGCATCGACGTAGCCCTGCCACAGGCCGACGCCCAGGACGATGGCGGCCGGGAGTGGTCGCTGCTGGTTGCCGGCGACTGGGCATCGTGCCGCTGTTTTGCCGATGCCTCCGAACAAGACCCGGCTGACCTCTACAACGGGCTTCTCGAGCACATCCGCGGCTCCGATCTGGCGGTGGTCAACCTGGAGTGCGCGCTGGAAGGCGATACGCCCATCTGGAAGGATGGGCCTAACCTCATAGGCACGCCCGAATCGGCCGATGCGCTGCGGGCCGCCGGCTTCCACGCAGCCACGCTGGGCAACAACCACGCATACGATTACGGGGAGCCGGGGCTGCGCAGTACGCTGGAGCTTTGCCGCTCGGCCGGGCTGGCGACCGTAGGCGCCGGCATGGACCTGGAAGATGCGGCCAGGCCGTTGATTGTGCGGCGAGCCGACGTGCGGGTGGGGCTGTTGAGCTTCGCCGACCAGGAGGAAGGCGACGCCGAATGGAACCGCCCGGGCGTGGCGCCTGTGATGGATATACACATACTCGACCGTGTCCGCCGTCTGCGCGACGAGTCGGACGTTACCGTGGTAGTGGTCCACGGCGGCAGGGAGTATATCCCCGTACCGTCGGAATACTGGTACGACCGCGTGCTGGCGATAGCCGAGGCCGGGGCGGACCTGGTCGTCGGCCATCACCCGCACGTGCCGCAGGGGCTGACGCTGCTGCAATGCGCCGACGGCAGGCGCGTGCCGGTCATATTCAGCACGGGCAACTTCGTCTTCCGCCCGGCAGCTCCGGCGGACAACGAGATACCGCCGCGCACACAGGATGGATACATGGTCTCGGCCCGCTTCGCGGGTCGGCGGCTGGCGGCCCTGACGCTCGTTCCGTATCTGATCGACGACACAAAAGGCCCGCGAATGCTCAACAGGCCCGCTCTGGAGCAGTTCATCAAGCTGCTGGAGGGAATCAGCGAGCCGCTGACCGACCGCCAGACCGTGCGGGACTGGTTCGACGCCGTCGCCGATCACCAATGGCAGCACGGTTATCGCGAGCGGGTCGAGGTGCTGACGCGGCGCATGTGCGCCGGCGACGTGGACGGATATCGGCATGCCCGCAACCACCACCGCTCGCCGGCGCATATGAGCATCATCGATCGGGCAATAGTCCGCCGGCTGTACGGGCTGACCGGCTCGGCGCCGAAGCAGATAGTTGACCGGCTCAAGGGCTGGTACGCCGGGACATGGCCGTGCCCGCCACTGGACGATGTTGCGGTTCAGGACAGCCGCGCATAGCATTTGTCGTTCCGGCGGCAAAGCCCAAAAACACGGATTGGAGACACCAGGTATGGAATATCGTCAACTCGGCAAAAGCGATGTGAAGGTATCGGCCGTCACACTCGGCACATGGGCCATCGGCGGCTGGATGTGGGGCGGACAGGACGAATCCGACGCCATCGACGCCATCCGGCGGTCCGTGGACCTTGGCGTGACCAGCATCGACACGGCCGCGGTGTACGGCTTTGGCGAAAGCGAGGAGCTTGTCGGCAGGGCCGTCGCCGGCCGGCGGGACAAGGTGCAGATTCTGACCAAGTACGGCCTGCGATGGGACATCGATGTCGGCGGTGAGCAGCACTTCCAGACGCAAGACAACGACGGCAACCCCGTCACGATCCACAAGTACGCCAAGGCCGACAGTGTAATCACCGAGTGCGAGCGGAGCTTGAAGCGGCTTGGCACCGACTACATCGACCTTTATCAGTGTCACTGGCGCGACCACTCCACGCCGGTTGAGGAGACGTTCGAGGCGATGGACAAGCTGCTCAAGGACGGCAAGATTCTCGCCGCCGGCGTGAGCAACTTCAGCGTCGAGGAGATAGAGGCCGCCAACAGGACCGCGCCGGTCGCGGCCGTCCAGCCGCCTTTCAGCATGGTCAACCGCGGCGCAGAGAAGGACATCATCCCGTACTGCCACCAGAACGACATCGGCGTCATCGTTTACAGCCCGTTGGAACGAGGGCTGCTGACCGGCAAAGTCACGCTGGACCGGGAGTTCCCCGAAACCGACCACCGCTCGAACAACCCGTTTTTCAGCGGGGAAAACCGCGGGCGCGTGCTGGAGTTTCTCGACAAAATCCGCCCCGTCGCCGAGGCCCACGACGCGACGCTGGCGCAGGTGGTCATCAACTGGACGATTCACCGACCCGGCATCACCGCCGCACTGGTGGGCGCCAGAAACGCCGAGCAGGCCGAGCAGAACGCCGCGGCCGCGGAACTGACACTCTCCGAAGACCAGATGCGCACAATCGACCGGCTCGTCGATGGGTTGAAACTGGAGGTCTGATGGCTCGCGGAAGCACGCATTGTCGGACAATGCCGAAGGCACGCCTACGGCACTTCGTGAGTATGCCCGATCCGCTTGCCGTCAATCCGAAATCCGCAATCGTCCGGCCGTTCCTCGCTCCGGCGGACACTCCCCTTCGCCGCGCCGCACGGAGCAGGCCCGTCCGCCCTACCTTCCGTCGGATGAGTTAGGATAGCACCATAGCCGCCCGGGCCTGCGCCGCTCCTCCTCGTACCACTCGTCGTAGGTAAAGAAATCCGTGTAGCCGCCGAAGGTTCCCACGGTCGCTCCGTCCCTGTGCCGCTTGGATATCCCCTCATCAGGGTAGTTCGTGCCATCGTTCCAGTATCCGCCGCCTTCGGTCTCGTCAACCTCCCAGAAGATCACATCGTCCGGCCTGAAATAGTCGATGTTCAAGGGGGGATAAAGGTCGCGTCTGAACCCGACCGCCACGCGGCTCATCACGTAGCTGCTGAGCCGGTGGATCGGCCCCTGCTCATACGGCGGCTCGTCCATGGGGCAGCGATATGTCTCGTAGTGAAGCACATACGGCCAGAGCTGGCCGGTGTTGGCGTGTTCTTTCTCGATGTTGCTCTTGCTCTGCCCGGGTATCTCACTGAAGTCGTACAGCCAGCCCGCCGTGGGAATGTCGGGGTCGTTCAGAAACCTGGTTTCCATTCTGTTGGAGTTTGGAAACGGCAGTATTCCGTCCCAGTCGGTGGTGTACATATAGATGGCCCGCGTCATGTTGTAGATGTTCGTCTGGCACTTCACGTGCCTGGCGTATTCGCGGACCTGCCCCAGGGCGGGCACCAGAATGCTCATCAGAAGCGCGATGATGGCGATAACCACCAGCAACTCTATAAGTGTGAATCCTCCCGTCTGTTTCATGATCGGCTCCCTGCCCCCTTCACATGGATCAAATTCATCCGGCAAGGCCATAGTGCAATGCCGTCCCTTATGAACCAACGTGGCTTTGGCCGCAA
>PUND01000091.1 GCA_003551645.1 Phycisphaerae bacterium
GCTGGAGCAAAGTCTCTACACAATTTTGCAGGTCCTGAGCGTGACGTTGTTCGAGAAAAGGCCCATTTTACAGGTGTTTTCAGAGACTGTAGACAGATGTTCCGGACTGGATACCTCTAACACCTTGCCGTTATTCGACTTTTAACCGGACACTACTGATTCGCGACTCGCAATTCGTCACTCAGGCATGCCCGACCTTGGGTTTGACCGGCGGCTGTGGTATCTTTTTCCGGCGTCGCCGGCGTGACCGGCGGCGATATGTCAGGAGGCACACGCGATGTCGCTGGATTTTAGGAATTTCGCCCAAAAGGTTCGCGTGCTCGACGGCGCGTGGGGTACGTCTCTACAGGCCAAGGGCCTGCCCGCCGGCGGCGCGCCCGAGCTGTGGAACACGCTGAACCCCTCGTCGGTGGAGTATGTCGCTCGCGGATACGTCGAGGCCGGCAGCGACGTGATTCTGACCAACACTTTCGGCGCGAACCGCTATGTGCTCGCCTCTCACGGCGAGGGAGACCGGGCGTCCGAACTGTGTGAAGCGGCTGTCGCCATATCCCGCCGGGCGGCCGAGGGAACCGATGTGAAGCTTTTCGGCTCAATAGGCCCGACAGGGAAGATAGTCATGACCGGCGACGCCCCGGAGGGCGATCTGGCCGCGGCGTTCGCCGAGGCCGCCGAGGCGCTGGCGTTCGGCGGCGTGGACGGGATCGTGCTGGAGACTTTCAACGAGCTGGATGAGCTTAAGATCGCGCTGAACGCCGTCAAGAACGCCTGCGACCTGCCTGTGGTGGCCTGCATGACGTTCGCTTCCGGTCCGGAGAAGACCGCGACCATGATGGGCAACAAGCCGCCGGACCTCGCAAAGGCGGCCAGGGCCGGCGGTGCCGACGCCATCGGAGCCAACTGCGGCGCCGGACCGGAACACTATGTGAAGATAGCCGCCCTGCTGGCCGAGGCCAGCGACCTGCCGGTGTGGATAAAGGCAAACGCCGGCCTGCCGGAGGTGCGCGACCGGCAGACGCACTGGCCGATAGGACCGGAGAAGTTCGCCTCATACGTCGGCCCCATGGTCAAAGCCGGCGCCACGTTCGTCGGCGGCTGCTGCGGAACGACCGCCAAGCACATCGCCGCAGCCCGCAAGGCCGTGGACAAGCTGGGCTAACTACTGTGGCCGTCCGACTGAAACGATACCAGAAGGGTTTCGAGCACTCCTACGCTTACGGAGTGTTCCCGACGATCGAGCTTCTGACACACAGGCCGGGTTGTGCGCTGCGCGTTCTGCTAAGCTCCAGGGGCGAAGGCAGCGATGGTCTTGCCCGCATCAGAGAAATTTGCCGACACGCCGGCGTTCCCGCCGAGACGGCCGACAGGACGCTACAGCGGCTCGGCGCGCGGGACAACGAGCACGCCGTCGGAGTATTCCGAAAGTTCCAAACCCCGCTGGAAGCCGAAGCCGACCATGTTCTGCTGTACCAGCCCGGTGATATGGGCAACCTCGGCGCGGTTATGCGTACGATGCTGGCCTTCGATGTGCCCGACCTGGTGGTAATCACACCGGCGGCCGATGTGTTCCATCCCAAGGTTGTACGGTCGTCGATGGGCGGACTGTTCCAGATGCGGATCGAGACCTTTACCGGCCTGGACGATTACCGGTCGCGCTTTGACCACCGGTTCTACGCACTGACCACCGAGTCGGGAACCTTCCTACCGGAGGCGGAGTTCTCACGGCCATGGACGCTGATGTTCGGCGGCGAAGGCCCCGGCCTGCCGGATGAATACATCCTGGCCGGCGAGTGCGTGCGGATACCCCAGAGCGGGCGAGTGGATTCGCTGAACCTGGCGGTTGCGGCCGGTGTGGCGATTTACGAGGCCACGAGGGCGTAGAAGACGTGTACTCGTGTATCCGGGGGACGGCGGCTGGCAGGCGTGATAGTTGACCTCTTTACAGCAGGTCCAGCAGTGCCCGGGGATGGGAGATAAGCGTCTCGGCCCCGTGTTCCGTAAGCTCATCGGCCTGCCGGAAACCCCACAGCACCCCCACCGAGGCCATGCCGGCGGCCGCGGCGGTCCGCATGTCCGTGCTGGTGTCGCCGACGTAGAGAAACCGTTCCGGATGTATCTGAAGCGTGCGGGCGATCTTTAGCGCGGCTCGGGGGTCGGGCTTTATCGCCGCGCCGTCGATGGCGCCACGGACCTCCGCGAACGGCGCCGCCGGCAGCATGCCGTGGACCATCCGGCACGTCATGTCGTCGGGCTTGTTGCTCAGTACCGCCATCGCCAGCCGCCGCCGGGCCAATGTGCCCAGCAGCTCGGGTATGCCCTCATACGGGCGTGTCTTTGCGGACCATCGCCGCGAGTACTCCTCTCGCATCAGCCCGACAAGGCGGTCCACGGTTTCATCGTCTCGCGACTCGGCCGGCAGGGCTCGCTCGGCGAACTTTCGAATTCCCTCACCGACGAAATACTTGCACTCTTCGACGGTCCGCGGCGCAAAACCCAGCCGCCGCAGCGCCGCGTTCATCGAGTCGGTAAGGTCCTCGATGGTATCCAGCAGCGTCCCGTCAAGGTCGAAAAGCACGGCAGCGAAGCTCATTTCAAAGCTCCATCAAAAGGCCCGCGCCTAATGATGCGCGGGCCTTTGCTGAGTCCTTTGCGGCACGACCGCTTGGGCCGTCCCTGTGTCAGTCCAAGCTCATGGACATGAGGAATTCGGCGTTGTTCTGTGTCTTTTTCAGCCGGCTCACGAGCAGATCCATTGCTTCGACCGGCTGCATTGCGCTGAGAACCTTTCGCAGCCGCTCGACAAGTTTCAGCTCCTTCGAGTCCAGAAGCAGCTCTTCCTTTCGCGTTCCTGAGCGGCTGATGTCTATCGCCGGCCAGATGCGTCGATCGGCCAGGCGTCTGTCGAGCTGAAGCTCGCTATTTCCGGTTCCCTTGAACTCTTCGAAGATGACCTCGTCCATCCGGCTGCCGGTCTCGACCAGGGCCGTACCCACCACCGTCAGAGACCCCTGCGGGTCTATTGCTCGTGCCGCGCCGAAGAACTTCTTCGGCGCCTGAAGCGCGCCGGCGTCCACGCCGCCGGTGAGAATCTTCCCCGTATGCGGCGCCTCGGCGTTGTACGCGCGCGCCAGGCGGGTGATGCTGTCCAGCAGTATGACCACATCATGGCCGTACTCCACCATCCGGCGGGCCTTTGCGTTGACCATCTCGGCTATCTGGATGTGCCTCGACGGCGGCTCGTCGAACGTAGAGGAAACCACCTCGGCGTTCGTGTTGCGCCGCATATCGGTGACTTCCTCGGGGCGCTCGTCTATCAGCAGCACAATCACATACGTGCCGGGATGATTGTATTCGATGCCGTTGGCGATCTTCTGCAACAGCACGGTCTTGCCCGCCCTCGGCGGCGAGACGATGAGCATCCGCTGGCCATAACCCATGGGCGTGATGAGATTGACCACCCGCATTTCCACTTCTTCGGGCGTCGTCTCCAGAAATATACGCCTGTCCGGGTGGGTGGGGGTAAGCTCCTCGAAGTCCACCTTCTGAGAGAGCTTGTCCGGCGGCTCGAAGTTGACCGCCTCTACACGAAGCAGCGCGAAGTACTTCTCAGACTCCTTAGGCGGCCGGATCTGCCCGGCCACGATGCAGCCATGCTCAAGCCCGAAGCGGCGAATCTGGCTCGGCGAGACATATATGTCGTCGGGGCTGGGAAGGTAGTCGTAGTCCGGGCTTCGCAGAAAGCCGAACCCGTCCGGCAGAATCTCCAGCACACCCTCGCCATACATCAGCCCGTCGCGCTGGATGCGCTGTTTGAGTATCTGGAAGACCAACTCCTGCTTGTTCAGCCCGGCGTAGTCCTCGACTTCCTCTTTCCTGGCGATTTCATGAAGGTCGGCGACGCTGAGCTTCTGCAGGTCGGTTATGTGCAATTGACCGCGCTTAACCCGCTCGTACTTCTCCTGCATCTCCTCGTCGTAAGGACCATCCGGCTCCGGCGGCCGTGACTCCTCGGCGTTCGACTGCTTCTCGGACGGCTCGTCCGGGGCCTGCTCCTGCTCGTCGGACTCTTCGGTCTGCTCCTCGGAGTCCTGGTTATTGGCGTCCCCGGCCTTTCGGCCGCCGCTGGTTCGCTTCTTCTTGGCGGTTGTCTTTTTCGATTTCTTGGTGGTCTTCGCCATGATTGTCTGAAACCTCCCGTAGGGGCACTTTTGTGACCGCCGGCCGCGCCGCCGTGAAGCGGGACCCTTCCGCCCGTTGCCCAACCCCGACGGGGGGCAAAGGCCGGTCGGGCCGCGCGCCATTGAACGAAAGGCACTCTAAGCCGGCGGGGAATGTCTAGGTTGGAACAGCCGACGAGCCCACCCTGTTGCGTCGCCACGATCCGGACCAAAATTCAGGATCGACCCACAGACCCGACAACTTTCTGGAAAAGTTCGCGGGCCTGCTCGCGAAGGTGGGATACGCTGGAACTGTTTTCGACCCTATATTGGCAACTTCGGGCCTTCTTGTCCAGAGGAATCTGCATTTTTTCTCGACGCCGCCAGGTCGGCTCGTCCCATCCGCGTTCCTGGGCCACCCGGCGGCGACGCTCATCTTCGGGGCTATCCACGAACACACACACCGTACAAAGCTCGTCCCAGCCCGCCTCAAACAGCAGCGGAGCGTCTATGACCACCGCCGCCACGGACTCCTGACGCAGGGATTGCTCCACCTGCTTCTCAGCAAGCCGACGGATCCGCGGGTGTAACAGCCGGTTGATCGCCTCGGCCTCGTCCCGGTCCGCAAAGACGACCTCCGCCAGTGCCGAGCGGTCCACTCGACCATCGGCGTCTGTTACCCGGTCGCCCCAGCGCCGGCGGACGGCTTCGCGGATATCCGGCTCATCCAGCACCCGATGTCCGATTGCATCGGCGTCCACCACCGCACAACCGAGCCGTCCCAGCTCAGCCGCCACTGTGCTCTTGCCGGCGCCCACTCCCCCGGCAAGCCCGATGATCGGTTTGTTACTGGTCGGTTCGCTCACTGCCGGGGCATTGTCGTTGCATCCGACGGCGTGTCAACCGCATCCGCCAAGCCGCCCCGGCGCAATTTTCCCGGGCAGGCGCTTGAGATATGCCGCCTACGACGGTTTAATCCGCAAAAGGGCCCTCAGCTTGGGAGACGGTATGCAGGATAAAATTCTCGGCGATGGTGTCACATTTGACGACGTGCTCTTGCTGCCCGGCCGGTCCTCGGTGGTCCCTCGCGACGCCGACACCTCAACCCGGCTGACCGACAGTATCCGGCTTAACATCCCCATCCTTTCGGCGCCGATGGACACGGTTACCGAGTCCGCCCTGGCAATCGCGCTGGCGCAGGAAGGCGGAATAGGGATCATACACAAGAACCTCTCGATCGAGGCACAGTCCCTGGAGGTCGAGAAGGTCAAGCGGTCCGAGAACGGCATCATCACCGACCCGCTTACGCTGCCGCCGGATGAGTCCACCGCCACCGCCCGGAAGCTTATGGCGGACCACAACGTCTCCGGCATACCGATCGTGGACCAGCAGCACCGGCCGGTGGGCATCCTCACCAGGCGCGACCTGAAGTTCCTTTCCGGCGAGGCGGTCATAAAGGATGTGATGACCGCGACCAACCTGGTCACCGCTCCGCCGGATACCGACCTGGACGACGCCGAGAAGATTCTCAGCGGGCACAAGGTCGAGAAACTCATGCTGGTGGATAACGCCGGAAAGCTGGCCGGGCTTATCACCATGCGTGACATCGACAAGCTCAGGCAGTTCCCGCTGGGCTGCAAGGACCAGCGGGGCCGGCTGCGAGTGGGCGCCGCCGTTGGCGTGCACGACTACGAGCGTGTCGAGGCGCTTATCGCAAATGGCGTGGATGTGATCGTGGTGGACAGCGCGCACGGCCACAGCGACAACATCATCCGGACAGTGGAAAAGCTCAAGGGCAATTACGACATACAGGTCATCGCCGGCAACATCGCCACCACCGAGGGAGCCGCCGACCTGATAGCCGCCGGCGCGGACGCCATCAAGGTGGGCATAGGCCCCGGCGCCATATGCACTACACGGGTCATAAGCGGCGTCGGCGTGCCCCAGATAACCGCCGTTTACCACTGCACAAAGGTCGCCGAGCCGAAGGGCATACCCGTCATCGCCGACGGCGGCATCCGTCACAGCGGCGACATCGCCAAGGTGCTGGCCGCGGGTGCGTCTTCGGTGATGATGGGCAATCTGCTCGCGGGGCTGGACGAATCGCCCGGCGAGCTGGTCATCTACCGCGGACGCAGGTTCAAGGTGTATCGCGGCATGGGCTCGCTCGGAGCCATGGTTTCCGGATCCGCTGACCGCTACGGTCAGAAAGGCGAAGCTAAACGCGACAAGCTGGTGCCCGAAGGCGTCGAAGGCCGAGTCCCCTACCGCGGCCCGCTGGCCGAGTATATCTATCAACTCGTCGGAGGAATCCGCGCGGGGATGGGCTATTGCGGAACACCGACCATCGACGACCTCCGCACCAAAAGCCGATTTATCCGCGTCTCGCCGGCGTCGGTGGCCGAGAGCCACCCCCACGATATCCAGATTACCCACGAGGCGCCCAACTACACCGGAAGATGGCACAGGGATGAGGAGTAAGCCCGCATCGTGAGAACGCATGAACCGAATTGCCCTTACGCTTATCGTGGCTGTGTCACTGGCGGCCGGCCACACCACAGCAAAGGCACACCTGGCGGACCGAAACCCACCGCGCGGATATCCAGCGGCAGGTTCTCAATGAGCTTTACCAGATGCTCCACGGCGATGAGCCGTACCATGGCATAATCGCACCTGGCCGGAGCGGCTCCGACCGCTGCACGCCGACGCACAGTTAATCGCGGCATGAAGCACCGCCGGCGGATACCTGCCGGCGTTTCGTTGGAAAAGTCCCTCCGGATAACTGAGGCCTTCAAGCGGCTGCGGCCCACCGAACCTCAAGCTCGAAACGGAGAAGTCAGTGTCGGACACAAACAATCAGTGGACCATCTTTGGCGATAGGAGGCGTTATGTTGCCGGCTGATGCCCATCAGGAGAATGCGGGACCATCGAGACCCAACGAGCATGCCTACGGGCTGCGGGTAAGCATCTTTGAACCCCTTGGCCGGGATGAAGCCCTGGCCGCGATCGCCCGCGCCGGGTTCTCGGCCGTCGAGTTGTATGTCGGTGATGGCCTTTTCGGCAACTGGACCGAAGACCCCGACGCCATGCGGCAGGCACTGGACCGCGCCGCCCTGATGCCCTGGTCGGTGCATGCGCCCGGGCCGGGGTGCGACCTGGCCAACGACGATGAGCAGGCCCGGCTCACAGCCGTCGAGGCAATGCGGATGACATTTCGCGCCGCCCGTGATCTCGGTGCGGAGGTGGTCATCTGCCACCCGAACGCGCCCAAGAAGCCGTTCCCGCCGGATGACTATCAGTCGGGGCTGGCCCGCAGTCGGCAGTCGCTGGAGCTGCTCGCCGAAGACGCCGATCGCGTCGGAATCCGCATGGCCGTCGAGAATATGATTCCCCGGCCGGAAAAACGTCCCTGCACCGGCGTCGGCGATATTCTGGGCCTGATCGAAGGGCTTGGCGATCACGTGGGCGTATGCCTGGACACCGGCCACAATCATGTCGCGTGCGGCAAAGTTGACGAAGAGACGCTGCTGGCCGGCGACAAGCTTTTCTCGGTGCACATGCACGACAACCACGGAGTCTTCGACCAGGACGAGCACCTCCTGCCCGGACAGGGCACTATCGAATGGGATGCGTTCCTGGCGGCGCTGGAGCGTATCTCCTTTGATGCGCCACGCATCTTCGAGGTCAACCTGCTGCCCGGTCCGGACGCTCAGAAAAAGACACTGGCCGAACTCGTGAAGGTGGTCGCAAACTGGCGGAGTTGACGGCCGGCCTGGAGATGGGCGCCGGCACTCGCGCGGAGGTGATAGCGATTTGAGGGATTCTTAGCCATGACGGACCGCCTCAACGTGGTTTTTGTCTTTGCCGACGAGTGGCGCGGCCAGGCCGTCGGCTACGCTGGCGACGCCAACGCCCATACGCCAAATCTCGACGCCTTCGCCGGCGAATCCATCAACTTCGTCAACGCCGGTTCCGGCTGCCCGGTCTGCTCTCCGTAGCGGCGAACGCTTGCAAGCTTATCGCACCATATGCTGATGCGACGCTGGCTTTCGCGGAAAGACGCATTGGACACATCCGGCAGGAACCCCTGCGCAAGCTCTCATTTACAGAGACCCCGAGCGAATTGGAACCGTCAACGCCAGCCGGTTTGGAGAAAGCGGGCGATGGGATTCGAACCCACAACAGCCGGCTTGGAAGGCCGACGCTCTGCCAATTGAGCTACGCCCGCGATGCGTTCCACAGTCCGATTATACACTCGGCGGTCCCGCCGACAAGACCGGCGCGGGACGGTTCACCTAACGCGCCGGCTCGTCGGCATCGGTGAAGGTTTCCTACAGACGCTGAAAAGTCCTCATCTGCTCGCCATCCGCAAGCCGAAGAGTCCTCACACTCCTCTACCTTGCCGCTCAGGAATCCGTTGTACACACGCCGGCCGCGGTAATCCGCTCCGATACGCAGCCGAGGCGGGCCGTCTCGCGGGCAAGGTCTCCGGCTCAGCCCGGCGAGGGAAGAAGGATCGACATAAACAGCGAGCTGACGGCGATAACGGCCAGGAGATCAATCAGGGGAACGGTCTTCCGCGGATCGGCAAGCAAAGGCCGTGACCTCACCGGATCAGCGACGGCCGCGACCGGGCCCAACTGGGAGCGGGTGGATTCGAACCACCGAAGGCGTAAGCCGGCAGATTTACAGTCTGCTCCCTTTGTCCACTCGGGCACACTCCCACTACACGTTAATAAGTACCCCAGGAGCAGACAAGTGTCAAGGGATATCGACGCATGCCTCCAGCCGTAACCGACAATCGGATCGTGCCCTGCGCTACTCCCGAAACCTAACCGCAACATCGAACTGCCTGCCGGCGAATGCGTATGTTTCAGAACCTCCCACGCCAAAGTCACTAACGGTCCGCGACGGCCGCATCAAGGGCCTCCAGCAACTCCGCCTTGTCGTACCTGCCGGTCAGCAGAATCGGCTCGCCTCCGCCCGGCGGATACACTGCACTAAGCGGCGGGGCCAGGCCGAATTGCCGGTCCAGGAAATCCGCGGCCGGCGAATCGGAGTCTGTAACATCCGCCTTCATCACCATCGCATCGCGCCGATCCAGCTCCTCAGGCAGCGATTCATCGCGATACACGGTCGCCTCAATCCACAGGCAGCTTACACACCACGAGGCGGTGAACTTGAGCACGACCGGCCGCTGCTCGCGTGCGGAGGTGATTGCCGACCGATCAAACGGCGCGAACTCCACGGTCGCGGGCCTCGGCGGTGCCAGCATCCACCATCCCACCGCCACCGCAAGCACCACTGCGGTCCCCCGGACGGCAAGCTTCGCGGCCAACGACGAGTCGTAACGCACCCATGCGCCCCAGACCCAAAGCAGCATCGCCAGCACCACCGCGTAGCCGGTCACCCAGAACGGGTAGCTGACCTCGCTGAGGGTCGAGAGCAGCCACACCGCCACCAGCAGCAGGACAAAGCCCATCGACTGCTTCATAAGCTCCATCCACCTACCGGGCTTCGGCAGGCGGTCCAGCAGTTTGGGAAACGCCGCCAGAACCACATGCGGAGCGGCCATCCCGACACCGATAAGCAGAAACACCGCCGTTCCAACAGCCAGCGGCTGGGTCTGCCCCCACGCCAACGCCGCCAGCAGAATACCGAAGCTGCACGGTGTGGCGAGAATGGCCATCATAAGCCCCATCCCCACCGAGCCGACATGGGCGTGGGAGCTGGGGCGCCGGCCTTCCAGGGCCGCCACCTTTCGCGGAACGGTGACTGTGAACAGCCCGAAGAGGTTAGCCGCCACCGCCACCAGCACCAGCGTCATGCCTACCCGCACCGGACGGCTCTGCCACTGCTGCGACCAACTGAACGCCCTGCCGAGCGCCAGGTTGAGCACTCCGTTGACGACCGCCAGCGCGATGAAGAACAACATCATGCCCGCCGCGAAGGCAAGACCCAGCGTGACGTATCGCCTGCGGGATTCTCCGGCGGCCCCGACAAGGGAGTAAATGCGCAGTGGGATAATCGGCAACACGCACGGCATCACATTCAGGATAAGCCCCGCCAGAAGCGCAAGCCCCAGACCGGCCCAGAGCGTCATATCAGGGTCAATGGGTCTTGGCGCGGTCGTGGGGCGCTCACCCACCGCGGCGGCCTCTGTCAGGCCGTCGGCGATGGCGGCGTCGTCGGTCCATTCAGGGTTTGGACTGGACTGCGAACCGACAACAAGCCGCGTGGATACGCTCACTGCATTGGGGCCTTCCAGATTGATGCACACATCGTCAGGACCACCGCAGACCTGTCCCCGCAGCGTCACCTCGATGCGATATTCGCCCGGCTCCAGATCTTCGGGGACGCTCAGCGGCACATACGCCACCGCCCGGTCCCAGAAGGAGTTGACGGTCACCACCAGGTCTCCCAGGTCGTAGTCATAAGGCCGGGCCTCAGGCCAGAGCGTCCGGCCCACCTCAAGAGGACCGGCGGAGACCTTTAGCCGCGCGGGAATGACGAAGTCCGCATCGGTTCCCGGCTCCGGACCGTAATAGACCCATGTCTCGGCGATGTTGAGGTCCACCGCCAGATGGAGATCCTGCCCCGGCTCCGCGGGCGAGTGCGACGGCACCAGCCGCGGCTCGATGTATTGTGGCGCATCGAAAGCCCCCTCGAAGCCGTCGAATGGGTCGTTGCCCGGCCCCTGCCCAGTAGCCGACGCCACCGCGACGATCGTGATAACCGCAAGACAAAACGGTGATTTCATCCGATACTCCTGTTGGCTATGTTACGTTTCATTCTAGGAGACAGAAGGCGCATTTTTCTTCGCGGTCAGTGGGTGAATATCGTTAGATTATGAGTATGAGAACAGGCAAGCTCGGAATCGCGTGTTTTGCTCTGGTCGCCGCGTTTCTCGCCCCTGCCGCAGCTTCGGCCGAGGAGGAAGAGACCATTATCCTGACCGACGGCAGGAGCTACACCGGCCGTGTGGTCGAACGAGGCGAAAACGTCCGTATCGAGATGAGCTTCGGCACGATAGACATTCCCTCGTCCGAGGTGGCGTATATTATCCCGGCACAATCCGACGCCAACGCCGACGCCGACGCCGAGCCGGTCGAGCCACCGGACGAAGCGGACGAGGACTCTGAACAGACCGACCTGCCCGATACGGTTGACGCCGGAACGGGCTTTTCGCTTGCCGACGCCACCCGCCCGGAACCCGTGGTCTTCATGTTGATGCGCACCCTCTCGGATGCGCGGATCGGCACCGAGTCCTACCAGGCGCGACAGAAACTGCGCCGCTTCCAAATACTCGCTCATGATCGCAGGCGGAAGGTTGCGGGCCAGTGGCGTCCGCCGGATTATTTCATCCGGACGCGCGCGGCGCACATGGAACACATCGAGGCGGCGGAGGAGCTTCAACGCAAAGCCGACCGCATCCGCGGCGACGACGCGGCCGAGCGGCACAGAAAGCGGCAACTGCAGCAACGGGCCGCCGGGAGGTATCGCACGGCCGCCCAGCAATGGCCCGACCCTCTTCTAAGACAGTTTCTGATGGGCGCGGCCGAGCTTTACGCGGAAAACTATGCCCGTGCGGAGGGGTTCTTCCGCTCACTGGTGGAAGAGGCGCCCTATGTGGCAGGGTTCCATCAGGGGCATTCCATCGCACTTCGCGGACTCCGCCGGCACAACGACGCCCTGTCGGCGGGGATGAACGCATTGCGGCTGCATCCGGAATCGCCGCAGGCGCTTGCGCTGGTAGTGGACGCGATGGAGAGAGTCGCCGGAGCCGAGACCGACCGTCCCCCCTACACCGACGCCAGGGAACTGCTGCGACAGTATTCCGACACCGACGCCGCGGTCCGCCGCGCAAGGCGAGACCAGCGATGGCTGATGCCGGGCCTGCGGCGGCAATGGGGCATATCAGACGCCCGGGTCCTTCCGGAGATGCCCTACGACCGGCTTTGCTTCCGCCAGGCGGTGGCGGTGCCGGTGCATGAGCATTTCCTGGTGGTGGACGTCGATGTGGTCGAGGAGGCCGACGAGGTGTTCGTCCGGCTTGCCGACGGAACGTGGCTTCCCGCTGAGGTTGAACAGGTGCGCACGTTCGGGCGTCGCGAGTCACCGCCGCCGTTGCGGTTGATCGGCGTAGCGGATGCGAGCTTCACCCCCCTGGAGATTGCCGAAGCCCCGCCTGACGAAGCCGACCTGACCGTCAAAGCTGCACCGTTTTACGCACAGATGGGTTCGCGGATACGCCAGTTCAGCACCCGCCTGGAATCCGATGGAGACGATTGGAAGCCAACGCAGCCATTGGCGGCCGGCGAGAGCGCCTCGCCGGTGTTGGCAGCCGAGGGGGCCATTGCCGGGATTCTTGCCGCAAAAACCGACCCGACCGAGGACAACGCCGGGCCGGACCTGGCCATCTCGCCGGCTGAGATACGTCGGCTGGTCGAGGACAGCCGGCTGCGCATCGGACGAGGGGGCTTGTCGTTCGGCACTGATCGCGTCGAACGCACCGCCGAGCCGCGAGAGGCGGACGGGAAGGCATTCCTCGTCATCGCCATCTTCGGTGAGAAGTTCGAGTAAGCTGTCCTCCCACGACTTATTGTCCGTCGGTGAAGAGCAAGTCTTGCTTCGCGCGTCGGCTGAGGGTAAGTTGCCTCATCGCCGGCAGACCGGAGATAGTATTACACAGGAGAACCACATGATCGCCCTTGAACGGATAGACCCTGAGGTCGCGGAGATTGTCCGCGGCGAGCAGCGCCGCCAGAATGAGACACTGGAGCTTATCGCATCGGAAAACCACACCTCGCGAGCGGTGATGGAAACCTCCGGAAGCTGCCTGACCGACAAGTACGCCGAGGGCTACCCGCATCGCAGGTGGTACTGCGGCAACGAACACATCGACGCGGTCGAAGAGTTGGCTGTCGCCCGGATATGCAAGCTCTTCGGCGTCGAGTACGCCAACGTTCAGCCCCACAGCGGCACCAGCGCCAACATCGCCGTTTACCTGGCCGCCCTGGAGCCGGGCGACAAGATAATGGGTATGCGGCTGGACCACGGCGGTCATCTTTCGCACGGGATGAAGCTGAACTTCTCCGGCAGGCAATATGAGGTCGTAAGCTACGGTGTCCGAGAGGATGACGAGCTGATAGACTACGATCTGCTTCGCGAGCAGGCGCTCGCAGAGCGCCCGAAGATGCTCATCGTGGGGGCGTCGGCCTATCCTCGCGTGCTGGATTTCGCCGCCCTCGGCGAGATCGCCTCCGAGGCGGGCTGTCTGATGCTGGCGGACATCGCTCACATAGCCGGGCTGGTCGCCGCCGGCGTGCATCCGTCGCCTGCCGGACACGCGGATTTTATCACTACCACCACCCACAAGACACTGCGCGGCCCTCGGGGCGGGGTGATTATGGCCAGGGAGGAGTGGGCCAAAAAACTTAACGTAGCGGTCTTTCCAGGCATACAGGGCGGGCCGCTGATGCATGCCATCGCGGCGAAGGCGGTCGCATTCGGCGAGGCGTTGAGTGAGGATTTCAGGAAATACGCGCGCGATGTGGTAGAAAACGCCCGGGCGCTCGCCGAGTCGCTCGTCGAAGCCGGCTGGCGCCTGGTCTCCGGCGGCACCGACAATCACCTCGTACTTCTGGACCTGCGAAGCCGCAACGAGGACCTGAGCGGCGCGGAGGCCTCCGGCTGGCTGGAAGCCGCCGGTATAATCGCCAACAAAAACGGCATACCTTTCGACCCGCGTCCGCCGATACAGACTTCCGGTATCCGGCTGGGCACACCGGCCCTGACCACCCGAGGGATGGGCGCCGAGCAGATGAGGCAGGTGGCGGCCTGGATAGACAAGGTGCTCTCGTCGGGCGGAGATGAAAATACACTATCGGAAGTGCGCCGGGAGGTCGGCGAGCTTTGCTCGCGGTTCCCTGTGCCCAACAGCGTCGCGGCTGAAGGCAACGTCTGAGCCGCGCGACATTATCGGAGCGCGCAGATGCGAGAGCTATATCGAATCCTCGACGCGAACTTCAACCGGGCGCGGGAGGCGCTGCGGGTCGCCGAGGACTGCGGCCGATTCGCGTTGAACGATCCGGCCATTACCTCAATGGCCAAGCACATGCGCAGCGATCTCAAGGGCGTCCTCGAGACGATGCCCTTTCAGGAGATGCTGACCAGTCGCGACACCGCCGGAGACATCGGAACCGAACTGACCAGCCCCAGCGAGCCGGCAAGGACCGACCTGCCCGACGTCGCGGCCGCGGCCTGCAAGCGACTCAGCGAGGCGCTGAGAACCATCGAGGAATACAGCAAGGTCGTTGCGCCGGAGCAGACGACGCTACTGGAGCGGATGCGCTACAACGCCTACACACTCGAGCAGCGAGTCATGAGCCGGCTGGCGACCGCCCAGCGGTGCGAGTCGGTCCGGATTTATGTGCTGGTTTCGGCGGAAATATGCAAAGGCAGTCTGCTGCGGTGCGCCCGCTCGGCCGTCGCCGGCGGCGCCGACGTCATCCAGCTTCGGGAAAAACGCCCGGAAATAGGCGATGCCCAATTGCTTGCGATGGCCGCCGAGTTGCGTGAACTGACCGATGAGACCGGGCGGATGCTGATTATCAACGACCGTGCGGACATCGCGGCGCTGGTCGGCGCCGACGGCGTACATCTTGGACAGTACGATCTGCCGGTATCTGAGGCCCGGCGGCTGCTGCGACCGGCCGCTATTGTAGGCAAGAGCACCCATAGCATCGAGCAGGCCCGGTCCGCGGTTAACGAGGGCGCCGACTACGTCTCAGTCGGGCCGATGTTCCAAACCGACACCAAGGACGCCGGTCCCCTGGCCGGACCGGAACTTCTCAAACAGGCGGTCCACGAAATCGGCCTGCCGGTCGTGCCGATAGGCGGAATCAACGCCGATAACGTCAACCAGCTCATCGATGCGGGCGCTCAGCGGGTGGCGGTATGCTCGGCCGTCTGCGCATCCGAAGACCCCCGCGGGGCTGCCGAACAGATCCGAGCCGCCTTCCCCACCTGATACCGGCAGTCCGCCAACCCGACCGCCCCGTCAGGCCCCGGCTGATGCATGCATCGAGTCAGTTACGCAACCTCAGCGCATAAGACGGGCGGCTCAGACATCCGACGCGCGGGGGGGGACGCGCCGAATAGTGCAAAGCCGCCCATATATGTCTCAGAGGCAGGCAGTGTGTAAGGTCATTCCTCTAACACGCACTCCACTCCAAGGTTCCTGACAGTATCGCAAAAAAACAATGCGGACGCAAATCTTTCTCGCATCTTTTCGGGCACCCACACTCGTACCCGCCTACACCAACGCATACGGCAATTCCATATAAAGTCTTCTTTCACAAGAGCTTGTGTGCGACCAACAAAAACAGTAACCATGAGAAAAACCCCGGCCTAAGAATCCGGCCGGGGCTTCCATGATACGGGCTTTACCGCAATATCAGCGGTGCTCTCGCAGATACTCAATTCGGTCGGTATCGCAATGCGGGCAGACATCGCGAATATCTTCAGGGACCGGATAGCCATCCTCGACCATGTGCCTGGTCCGCTGGGCGATGTAATGCCTGTTGCAGTTCGGGCACCGCACCATCTGCATGGAACTCTCCTCGGCGTTGCAACTCGGACAGTCCAGCAGCATCATCGCGGGATCCTCGGCCTCCCTCATGCGATCGCGAGGAACTTCCTCCGGCTCGAACTCATGTTCACAATCGAGACACTGATACTGCGGTGGTCCCGCCTGTGCGGCGCCAGGGCCGTTTCCGGATAACATAGTCCAGAACAATCCCACCAGTGCCGCGACAATAACCGCCGCCAGGGCGCCGCCAAAGATAACCTCCATGGAGATAGCGCCTCTGCGGTCCCTGGGAACGGGCTTTGAAACGAATACCTTTCGCATAATCAATCTCCTGTGTATTGGCTCGGACTATCAGAGGCCGCCGCTCCGCCACGTGCGGATCAGACGGCCTTGTAGTTATTTTCTCAAAAACCCGGTTCCAAAGCAACGACAATTCTTTGCCGAATGCCGTTTATACGACAAGACACGAGGCCGGGCACGCAGTTCACTTTCCGGCCTTTCGGCGGCTCCGGCCGGCCTTGCCTCTCCTGACCTCCAGTGCCGCTTCAAGCACCTCATCCACGGTGCGTTTGAACTCGAAGTTGATTGAGTCCCTGGCCTCATCAGGCACATCCTCGAGGTCCTTGCGATTGCGTTCCGGCAGTATGACCGTCTTGATCCCCGCCCGTTTTGCGGCCAGGACCTTCTCCTTGATCCCCCCCACCGGCAGCAGCGGTCCGCGCAGGGATATTTCACCGGTCATGGCGACATCGCCGCGGACCGGGGTCTCGGTCAGCAAGCTCGTCAGCGCTGTAAACATGGCCACGCCGGCGGAAGGGCCGTCCTTCTGTACGGCCCCGGCCGGAACGTGCACATGGATATCCTTTTTCGTCAGCGACTCGGCATCCACGTTCATCTGCTCGGCCCGACTCTTGACCAAAGACAGAGCCGCCCGGGCCGATTCTCGCATTACATCACCTATCTGCCCGGTGAGCGTAAGCTCGCCCTTGCCCGGATACGCCGCCGCCTCGACGAAGATTATCTCCCCGCCGGCGGGTGTGTACGCCAGACCGGTGGCCACGCCCGGCCGGGCCGTCCGCATGGCGACTTCGTTTTCGTAGCGGGGGACGCCCAGAAACTGGCGGACCCGCTGCGGGTTGATCTTCCTGGATCGCGCCTCGCCGGATGCGATCATCGCCGCCACACCCCGGCATACCGTGCCTATCTGCCGCTCCAGTTCGCGAACGCCCGCCTCGCGGGTGTATTCGCGTATAACCCGTGTAACGGCCTGCTCGGTCCATTTCGCCTGGTGGGGCTTCAGCCCGTTCTGCTCAAGCTGGCGCGGCAACAGATAGTGCCAGGCGATCTGTAGCTTCTCCTGCTCGGTGTACCCCGGCAGGTCGATGGTCTCCATCCGGTCGCGAAGCGCCGGGGGAATTGGCGCCGCGGTGTTGGCCGTACCTATAAACAGGACCTTCGATAGGTCGAAGGGCATATTCAGGTAGTTGTCCCGAAAGTTGTCGTTCTGCGCGGGGTCGAGCACTTCCAGCAGCGCGCTGGTCGGGTCGCCGCGGAAGTCCTGCCCGACCTTGTCCAGCTCATCCAGCATGAATACCGGATTGTTGACGCCTACTTTGCGTACCTCCTGTAGAATCCGCCCGGGCATGGCGCCGACGTACGTCCGGCGATGGCCTCTAAGCTCCGCCTCGTCCCGCATGCCGCCCAGGGACATGCGTATGAACTTACGCCCCAGGGCCCGCGCGATGGACTGACCGAGCGAAGTCTTGCCCACGCCCGGCGGGCCTACGAAACACAGTATGGGGCCGCGTGACTCCGGCGCGAGCTTCCGTACGGCCAGGAACTCCAGGATACGCTTTTTGACCTTCTCCAGGTCGTGGTGGTCCTCGTCCAGGACTTTCCGGGCGCGGTTGATGTCGAGTTTGTCCTCGGTGGAGGTGTTCCACGGAAGCTCGACAAGGGTCTCCAGATATGTCCTAAGCACGTTGTATTCCGGTGAAGCGGCGGGAATTGCCTCCAGGCGGCTGAGGTCCCGTTTCGCCTCCTCCCTGGCATATTCAGGCATGTCGGAGCTTTGGACCTGCCGCCGCAGCTCCTCAACGTCGGCGGTCTGGTCGTCGGTTTCGCCGAGTTCCTTCTTGATGGCCTGAAGCTGCTGGCGGAGATAGTACTCGCGCTGGGTCTTGTCGATGTTGGCCTGGACTTCCGACTGGATCTTGCTGGACATCTCCAGCATTTCGATCTGGCGCTGGAGTTCGACCGAGGTTTGCCGCAGTCGCTCGTTTACGTCGAGTTCCTCCAGCAGCGTCTGCCTTGCGGACACATCGAGTTGAAGGTTCGACGCCAGAAAGTCCGCCAGCGGTCCCGGCTCTTCTATGTTCTGCAGAACGGTCCGCGCCTCGTCGGGGATGTTACTTGAAAGCTCAACGACGCGATCGGCGAGATTGCGGGCGTTGTGCATCAGGGCTTCGGTCTCGGTGTCTTCCTCACGAACGGTTTCGGACAGCACCTCCACGCGGGCGCGAAAATACGGCTCCGTCGCCAGCCATTCCCTGACCCGTATCCGCGCAAGGCCGTGGATAATGATACTCTGCTGACCTTCCTCCAACTGCAGCAGCTTCAGCACCGCCACCGCCGTGCCTACCTCGAACAGGTCCTCCGGCCGTGGATCCTCCACGCCGGGATCCTTCTGGCATATGGTGGAGATGATCTTCTGTTCGGGAAGCTCGGCGTCAATGAGCCGTCTCGAACGGTCTCGCCCGATGGTAAGGGGCACAACCATGCCCGGGAAGATCACCATATTGCGCACCGGCAGCACGGCCACCTCGGTCGGTATTGTGACCTGCTTGGGCTGCTCGCCGCCGGACGGGCCTGCCGACGAGGCCGGACGTATCACGACCCCTGATTCGTCACTGTCAACAATTCTTGGCTTCTTCGATCCGTTCTCGGCCATGGTGTCCCTTATGCGGATGGTTCACGTCTTCCTGGGCAGTCTGATCCAGAGGTAACCGTTGCGGTAGTTCGCCTCCACCCCCTCGGGAACGATATCGGCCGGTAGAGGCAGCTTTCGGCTGAACCGTCCGTGGTCAATTTCCATCGTGTGCAGTCGGGCCGTTTCGCCCTGTTGCGGAGCGCCTGGGGTCGCGCGGACGCCCGATAGAATCAGCGCGTCGTCTTCTATCCGCAGGTCCAGGTCCTCGGTCCTGACGCCGGCAAGCTCCACCACGATACGGTAGTCTTCCGGATATTCGTAAGCGTTCACCGCCGGCGACCAGACCTCACCTGGACAGAAACGTGGACCGCCAGGACCAAGCACCCGGTCCATCCACTTCCCCATCTCCTGGGCCATCGACGTGAATGGGTCAATCCGCTGTCCATGCAGTTGTACGGCCATGGGTACACCTCTCTGTGATTCTGACGGGCGGAACATCGATAACGCGGATGCGGGCCTGCACCGGTCCATAAGCGGAGCGGGCCGGCGCGGCCGTCCTTTTTCGGCCGCACCGACCCGATTCTAGCAAACACTGGACAGCAATGACACTGGCTACTGCCGCCGCAGGAACACGAACAGCCGCCGTCCTTCGGGGGTCATCACCCGCAGGCGGACACCTTCCTGCCCTTCGACGGCCTCGGAGAAGGCCCTCGCCGAAGTTACTTCTTCGCCGTTGACATTGGTTATTACCATGCCACGGCGGAGTCCCTGCTCGTGGGCATCGCTGCCGGGTCTCACCTCTTCAACCAGAACGCCGCGCGTCCCCTCGGCATAGCCCAGCCGCGCGGCCAGATCGCTGGTAAGCCCGCGAACCTCCAGGCCGAACATCTCGAGCATTTCCTCACGGTCCTGCTGGACCGGGGCGGGTTCGTTCGGCTCCGGACGCCTGCCCAGCGTGGCGCTGATTTCCATCCGTTCACCGTCGCGGTAAATGGTAAAGGGAACCGTCTCGTCCGGCGCAAGCGCCGCAACCCTGTTGCGAAGCTCGTTGACCGAGCGGGCCCGTTCGCCGTCCACCTCCATGATGAAATCCCCTTCACGGAAGCCGGCTTCCTCGGCCGGGGCGCCTTCCATGATCTCTGTGACAAGAGCGCCTTCATGGGTCGGAAGCTCAAAGCTGTCCGCCAGCTCACGACTGACCTGCTGGAGATACACACCCAGGTAGCCGCGGACGACCTCGCCGGTCTCGATGAGCTGGTCCATGACGTGTCTGGCCATGTTTGAGGGTATCGCCAGGCCTATGCCCTCGGTGATGCCGGCCCGCCCGACGATGGCCGTGTTGATGCCTATGACCTCTCCTTGCATATTCACCAGCGGACCGCCGGAGTTGCCGGGGTTGATCGCCGCGTCGGTCTGCAGGAAGTCCTGGTAAAGCTCCGGGTGTGTGCTGCGACCCCTGGCGGATATAATTCCCGCGGTTACGGTCTGGGGCAGCCGATGCGGCGAGCCGATTGCAAGCACCCAGTCACCGACGGCCGTCTCGTCGCTGTCGCCCAGCGGGGCGTCAACCAGATTGTCCGACCCTATCTTCAGGACGGCCACGTCCGTAAGCTCATCGCCGCGAATCCACTCGGTCTGGAAGCTCCGTTGATCTTCCAGAACCACCTCCACCTCATCGGCACCGCGGACAACGTGGTAATTGGTCAACACGTAGCCGTTGTCGGCATCCACAACGATGCCGCTGCCCAGGCCGCGCTGCCAATACTCCCTCTGTTCCTGTTCGGGCACATCGAATGGCAGGTCGTCGCCGAAGAAACGGCGGAAAAATTCTTCGTCAAACGGTACCGGTGGGCCCTCCATGCGCCTCTGGACGCGGACCTCAACGACCGCCGGCTTGACCGCGGTGCTGACCGTGCGGAACAGCTCGGACATCCGGTCGTAATCGCCCATCTCGCCGAGCCGCTCGCGGGCTTCCTGCGCACGCCCGCGGGCCGCCGCCCGGGTTACCTCCTCCGTCACAGCAGGCAGAGCGAAGATGCCGCCGACGACTATCGCCGCGGTCAATAGAACGGGGAGATACTTTACAAAGTACTTCATGATCGCGAACTCCTTCCTGTTACTGACCTCAAACCGGCCTGGGCCTCTCGGTTACATACGGCCCGGGCCTCGAATTCACTGCCGCCTTCGTCATTCTATATAGACTACGAACCAAGACACGGCTGAGTTTGACTCGTTGGCGGCGGCCGGGGCGGCTCATCCGGCCACCACCCCCGCGCGGCGCAAAGAATCCAGGACCAGCCGTTCAAATGGAAGGTCCGTAGGCGCAGGCACATATGCGGCGCCTCGGGCCGCGCAGGCGCGCTGGCAGCCGCGGCACCAGCGGGCGTGCCGTTCAACGGCCGAACGGAGCGATTCCGGAGTGATTTCCGCCGTAATCTCCCGGCCTTTCTCGGCATCCCGCAGAACTACCGGCCCGGAGGGCACATCCGGCGTCGGCTCGAAAACGTGAACCACGGACACATCCCTTCTCAACGGGGCCAGTCGGCCGAGCGCCGTTTCCAGCACCGATTCGCTGTCGCACAGGTCGCTGACCACAAGCAGCGTCCCGACCGACGAGTAACCGCGGGCAAACTGCTCGGCACAGCGAAGCAGGTCTGTCTGTCCATGGGCGGTCAGCGCCGACAGGAACTCCAGAACACGGGTTATCTCCGAACGGTTGCGACCGGTGGTAAGGGGCGTGTGCAGGCGGTCGCTGAAAGGAACGACGGTCACACGCTCAAGCCCGCCCATGGCCACATACACAAGCGCGGCGGCCGTCCGCAGGGCGTACATGAGCTTGCCCTCGTCCGGGGCGGCCATCGACGCCGATACGTCAATCAGCAACCCCACCGGTGCTTCGCTGTGGGTGTGGAACAGCCGCAGCAGCAGCTTTTCCATGCGGGCGTAGTAATTCCAGTCGATAAACCGCAGGTCGTCGCCGGGCGAATAGTCGCGATGGTCCGCAAACTCAAGCCCGTCGCCGATGCCCCGGCTGCGGCGCTGTCCGCCGTGTCCGCGAAAGGCAATCCGCTTTGCGATAAGGTGCAGCCGCTCCAGTCGTACGAGCAGATCGCGGTCGAAAAGCTCTTCCCGCCGGCCCGGCATGTTACTCGACCTCCGTGAGCGCCTCTTCGCAGCGTCGCAGCGCCTCCAGCATATCCCGGGCGTTTTCGGCCGAGAGCAAATCGTCCGTCGCTCCACGGAGGTGCAGTATGCTCGCCAGGCGGGCCAGAACGTGAAGGTGGGTGGGATCGTCCTTACAGCAGATGAAGAAGAACAACCGTGTCAGTGAACCGTCCTCGGCGCCGAACGGAACCCCTGACGCGGCGCTGCCCACTATCAGAAAGCTCCTTGCGATATCGTAGGGCATCGGCCTTCGTGGATGGGGCAGCGCCACGTGAGGCAGTATCGCGGTCGAGCACATCTGCTCGCGACGTCGTATCTCCGCGACCAGCTTCTTAGGGTCGTAAACCAGCCCCGCATTGTCGGCAAGCGCAACCAGACGACGCACCACCGCGTCTTTTGTTCGCGCCGACAGCGGGACCTCCATACCGCCGGAGGGAATCATCTCGCATACGCTCAGTGTTTCCTGTTCGATCCCGTGATGGGCAGACACACCCTTCTCTATACCCTCCAGCGATTCCGGGTCCATCTGGTGCATCTGCTGCTCCACCCAGTGGTCAACCTGCTCTCGGCGAAACACATATCCGCCGGAAGTCCTGCGGCAGGGTATCTTTCCGCGCGCGGCGAGCTTGCGGACCTCGCGGAGGTCCATGTTCAGATACTCGGCCAACTGCTTTTCGTCCATCTGCTCGCCAGGCATGGTTCGTGTCCTGTCTTATACCATGATGCTATCCGGCAATCCGCAACGGCTCAAGCCGCCTGGTTTGACTTCGGCCATGAATGACTCTAGATTTAAGTAGGATGGCGGCTTAACCCATCGGCGCCTCCGGGCCGATACGATGGGTGGGAAGGAGCGCACCGATGCCCGACAAGAGCGAACGATACGGATGGGTGTGGAAGCTGGCACGGGTGGGTATGATAGCGACGCTGGCCCTGCTGGCGCTGGCGCTGGTGGGGATGATCGCCCTGTGCGTGGTGACGGCCCAGGAGCACGGGTTCCAGGCATGCATACCGTACATATTTGCAGCTCTGGCGCTTCTGGTCGCGGCCGCCTGGACGGCCGTCACATACGGGGTGGTCAGAGTCATCGTGGCAAACGAGCACTCGGTAGCCCGCCTCTCGGGCAGGACCGGACAAATCGAGACGCTGCTCAGCGACCAGGCCGAATCCCTCAAAAAGCTCATCGACCTGACCAGCATGTCCGACCAGGCCAGGAGCTTGATATACCGTGAACGCGAGCTGGACGCCCTCCGTGAGACCATCCATACCGACCTGATGCGCGAGGATTACGATGCCGCCGAGAAGCTCATAAGCGACTTCGAGAAGAATGTGGGCATGCCACAGGAGGCCGCGCGACTCCGGCGCGAGCTTGAGGCCACCCGCAAGGCCTCGGAAGAGGAAAAAGTGAACCGGGCCGTCGCGCGGGTCGAGCAGATTATCGAATCGCAGGACTGGTCGCGGGCCGCCCGTGAAGCCGAACGGCTCGCCCGGCAGTATCCGGAAAGCGACAAGGTCGCCAAACTGCCCGGCCGCATACAGGCCGCCAAAACCAGCCACAAGCGCGAGCTGCTACAGGCATACGACGAGGCCGTCCGCAAAAACGACATCGACGGCAGCATCGAGCTACTGCGCGAACTCGATCGCTACCTGACTCCCCAGGAAGCCGCCGCCATGGAAGAGTCCGCCCGCGGCGTCTTCCGCGCCAAACTGCACAACCTCGGAGTGCAGTTCGCCATCTGCGTCACCGAGGAGCGGTGGGCCGACGCTCTGGCCACCGGTGAGCAGATCGTCAACGAGTTCCCCAACTCCCGCATGGCCCACGAGGTCGGCGAGAAGATGGAGATGCTCCGGACCCGCGCACAGGTTACCCAGGCGTAAGATATATCAAGCTGATGCCGGGGTCGGTCAGGCCCGTCAACGATGTCTCACGCAGGTCGGACCCGCTTTCTGTGGCCGGCCCTCCGGGGGGCATCGGAGCACACCGGAGCAACATCGGAGAGGCCGAGCTATCTATGGCTTGGTTTTAGGCCCGGTTCGCGGTGTGGGACGGCCTGGACCGGTGTTTTCGATATAATCAGATAAGTGCTGTTTCCAGCCGTGACGATGCGCGACCTATGAACACACAGACCCAATCATCCGTGTCCGCCGGGCTGCCGGATCCGATAGTGATCAACACTCGCGACGCCGGGCTTGATGAGCTGCTCGCAAAGGAGTGGCTGCTTGCCAACGAGCGTGGCGCTTATGCTTCCTCCACGGTCGTCGGCTGCAACACCCGCCGTTATCACGGGCTGCTGGTGGCCGCGGCCACGCCCCCGACCGGGCGGGTGGTTACGCTATCGACCGTGATGGAGCAGATCGACTCCGAAGGCCGGCGATGGGAGCTGGCGACCAACGAGTTCCCCGACGCCGTCGCACCCGACGGACGACAACACCTGGAATGCTTCAGAAACGACATAGCCGCCACGTTCGTCTATCGGATGGACGAGCTTGAGCTTGTCAAGGAGGTGCTGCTGTCGGACTCTGCCAACGCGGTCATGGTCCGCTACACCCTGCACGGCGGTTCGGGCGTGCTGCGTGTGCGGCCGTTCGCGGCGATGCGCGATTTCCACCACCTTCGCCGCCGGGCCGATGCGCCGCGTCTGACCTTTGAAACGGCCGATTATGGCCTGATTATCCAAGACCGGGGCGAAGAGCTTGCCGGTCTGCATGTGGTCAGCCGCGAGGCGGCCGTGGAGCCGTCGGCCGACTGGTGGTACTGCTTCCACTACCGAGCCGACGCCGACCGCGGTCAGGACTGCATCGAGGACCTGTACACCCCCGCTTCGCTCCGATACGAGCTTGGCGACGGCCAGAGCTGCCAACTGACGGCGTCTCTTGGCTCACCCCGCCCCGCCGGCTTCGAGACTACCCGGAACGCCCGGCGGAAGCACCTCGAGCGGATTGTCGAAAGCGTCGGTCGGAGGGCGGACGAGACCACCCGCCGGCTCGCCGTCGCCCAGGATGCCTTCGTCGTTCGCCGCAGCTTCCCCGGGCAGCGGGATTCCGCCACCATTCTCGCCGGGTTCCACTGGTTCGCCGACTGGGGCCGGGACACCTTTATCGCCCTTCCCGGGCTTCTGCTGAGCACCGGAAGATTCGACATGGCCAGGCGCGTGTTCCGCACGTTTGCGGCGCACGTGGCCGATGGGATGATTCCAAACCGATTCGACGATTACTCCACTGGCGCCCACTACAACAGTATCGATGCATCCTTATGGTTCATCGTCGCCGGTGAAAGATATGTCGCTGCTACCGGCGATATGGACTTCTGGCTGTCGGAGCTTCTGCCGGCGGCCAGGCGGATACTCGCGGCGTATGAGTCCGGCACCCTGTTCGACATACACGCCGACGCCGACGGGCTGCTCTGCGGCGGGTCCGCCGAGACGCAACTGACATGGATGGACGCCCAGGCCGACGGGCGACCGGTCACGCCGCGACAAGGAAAAGCCGTCGAGATAAACGCCCTGTGGTACTGCGCTCACCGCATAGTCGCCGAGCGATGCGCCGAAGCGGATGCCGATCTCGCCGGACGATGTGCTTCCCAGGCCGAGTTGATAGCGGACGCCTTCAACCGGACCTTCTGGAACGAAGCGGGCGGATACCTTCACGACTGCGTCGGTCCCGAGGGGGCTGACGATTCTTTCCGGCCGAATCAGATTTTCGCCGTGTCGCTGCCGTACGGGCCGCTTTCGCCCGAACGCGCCGAGCAAGTGGTCAATGCCGTACAAGACAGACTGCTGACGCCGTTCGGCCTGCGCACACTGGCTCCGGACGACCCACGTTACCGCGGCCGGTATGCAGGCGGTTGGTCTGAGCGGGACAGCGCCTACCACCAGGGAACCTGCTGGCCATGGCTTATCGGGGCGTTCATAGAGGCCTATCTGAAGGTTACCGGCGGCAGCGGCCCGGCCGTGGAGCAGGTTCGGGAATGGCTGGGGCCGTTCGACGCCCATCTAAGCGAAGCGGGCCTGGGCTTCATCAGCGAAGTATTCGACGGCGACCCGCCGCACACCCCCGGCGGCTGCGTCGCCCAGGCGTGGTCGATGGCCGAGGTATTGCGGGCCAGGCGGCTTGTCGAGCAATATGGCGGATAGCACCATGCGTTTACGCATTTTCCTGACACTTACGATTCTGACGGCGCCGGCGGCGGCCTCCATGGCCGCGGAGTTGACGCCCGCGGAGGAGCCGAAGCCGGATATCTGGCCGTATTCGCCGGCCAAGCTGACGCTGACCAACACTTCGGACGTGCCGGTGGAGCAGATTTCTCTGCGTTGGCTGCATGGCGGACCGACTCTGGTCTGGGCCGTCGAGCTGGCGCCGGGTCAGGAAAAGGTCATTGATATCTTCCTGCCGGCGGCCTGGCCGGACCAGGAGTACGAGGTTGCCCTGCTCGGCGCGGACGGCAGAGCAGCCGCTTCTTATGAGGCAACGATAAACTGGCCGGATGAGCTTGTCCGTTCCGATGCCTTTATCGATACGCATACCTGGGGACGGTGGAACCCTTCTCCGGCCGAATGGGACCATGCGTCGCGAGGGAACGCGTTCATCGCGGTGGCGCTGGTGTGCGTGGCCGCGAGCGGGACACTGCTTGTGGGCCGATCCCGATTGCGCGTTTTGTCGTCGGCCGTGGCGGTGGTGGCGGGGACTGCGATCGTGGCGGTGCTGCTCCCGAACGCCACGGACACGTGGTCGCCGCCGGCGGATGTCGCCTCCGGACGTGTGGAAGGCCCACCAAGGGAGCTGCTGGCCACCGCGGCCAGGCGCACCGCTGTCGGCAAACTGGATGATGAGATACTGGCGCCGGTGTACCTGTCACGGGGCGATATGGCACAGGACACGATGGTGCTGAATGTATCAACAGGCCGAGCGGAAGTACCGATGCGGGCCGGCCGGTTGAGACTGTTCAGGCGTATCGACCCACCGTAGCAGCAGCCCCTGCGACTCACCCCCCATCCGAATGCGGCCGGTCTTCGTCGTCCTCTTCATCCTCCTGGTCTTCCTCGTCCTCGACGTGGAACCGCCGGCCCGACTCGGCCCAGGCGTCCACATGGGGCGTCGGGGGGGGACGTTTTTCCGGCCAGCCGTATCGTCGCGAAAGCATCCTCGCGGCGCCCCAGAGCATCAGCACCATATTCCCCGCCAGAAGCACCAGAGCGACCCATGCCACAATCAGCAGCATGTGTCTGACCTGGGCATCCTCCGTGGCCTCGGCGCGGGTCAGGGCCGTGACAAGCAGGGTCGACAGCATCCCCGCCGTCACTACCAGCGACGTGAACAGGACGGCAAAGCTCACCGTCCGGGCCGCGTTTGGGCGGTTCACTTCCATGGTGCGTTAGCTCGCGGGTCGAAGGATACGGCCTTGTCGAACTCCTCGAGCGCCTTTCGGGCCTGTTCGGGCACCTCAGGAGGCGGAACGATACGGATAGCCACGTGCTGGTCCCCGGCGGGCTTGCCTCCGGCAGCCGGCGCCCCCCGGCCCCTTAGCCGGAGCCGCCTGCCGCTGGGGGTCCCCGGCGGTACCGTTACCGTGGTCATTCCGTCTATTGTGGGCACGTCAATCTTCGCACCAAGAGCCGCCTCGGTGATACTTATGGGGAGGTCCAGGTATATGTCGCGGCCCTCACGACGGAAGTACGGATGCTCGCGGATGTGTGTAACTATGTACAGGTCTCCCGGTCCGGCGGGACCGTCGGCGCCCTTGTTGCGGACGCGAACTCGCGACCCCTCCCCCACCCCGGGCGGAATCCTGACGTTGACGGACTCGGTCCTGTCGCCGCGGTGCAGTCGCAGGGAGACGGTCGCGCCGCGGACCGCCTGGAGAAAGTCCAGCGTGATGTTGTATTCCAGGTCGCGCCCGCGAACGTTGCGTCTGGCCGAACGTGCACGGCCGCCGGGCCGTCCGCCGCCGAGGGCCTCCATGATGTCGTCGAGCGACATGCCCATAAAGTCCGACATGCCGCCGCCAAAGAAGTCCTCGTAGCCCGCCCCGCCGGCGCCGGGCCGGCCGCCCCAGCGGTACGTCCGCGTCCCGCCGCCGCCCGGGGCCGCACCGGAACCGGCAAAGTCGCCGCTGACTCCGGCGTGACCGAACTGATCGTATTGCTTGCGCTTCTGCGCATCCGAGAGGACCTCGTAGGCCTCGGTGGCCTCCTGGAACTTCTCGGCCGCGTTTGACTCTTTGTTGACGTCCGGATGGTACTTACGGGCGAGCTTGCGGTAGGCGGATTTAATCTGCTCGGCCGAGGCGTCTTTGCCGACACCAAGTATGTCGTAGTAATCTCGCTTTGCCATGGTTCACATCATTGTAACCACAGCGCCGCCGGCGCTCCAGAATGCCGCGCATCCCATAACCCCGTGCCACGGCTCCGGCATTGCGACGAAGCCGAAGCGCGACGACCGGCTCGCCATTCAGTTGGCGACGACCTGGGAGATATTGAACACCGGCAGCAGCAGAGCGATCGTGATGCCGCCGACGATGACTCCCATGGCCACGATCACGATCGGCTCTATGAGTGTGGTGACGGCCTTTGTGGAGGCGGCGAGGTCCGATTCGCAGAAGCCCGCCACGCGGTTCATAACCTTCGAGAGTTGTCCGGTTCGCTCGCCGGCGGAGACCATCTGAGACACGGTCGGCGGAATCAGCTCGGAGTGTTCCCGCAGGCGGTCGGATACGTTGGAGCCCTCGCGGACGTTGTCGGCGATGTCGTTCCAGACGTCGGCATAGAAGCTGTTTCCGGCGACCTCGGCCGATAGGTTCAAACAGTCCAGCATGCTGACGCCGGAAGAGACCATTGTCGCCATCGTGCGCAGTGACCTTGCCAGGTACGCCTTGCGATACATAGGCCCCAGCAGCGGCATTGAGATTCTGACCCGGTCCAGCGACCGCCGGCCGGCGGCCGACTGTGAGTACAGCCACAGCCCCGCGACCGTCAGACCGCCGACGAACAGCAGCACCATCCAGTTGGAGGTCAGAAACGCGCTTATGCCCAGCAGCACACGGGTCGGCATCGGCAGCACGACCCCACGGTCGGAGTATATCTGCTCGAATCGCGGCATCACGAAAAGCAGCAGCGCCATCACCACTATGGTACAGAAGCACAGCAGCATTGCCGGATAGGTCAGCGCGCCCTTGACCTTCTTGCGCGTCTCGCGCTCCTGTTCGAGATACTCGCTCATCCGCTGAAGCATCGCGCCCATTGTGCCGGAGGTCTCAGCCACCCGCATCGATGCCACGAACAGCGGGCTGAAGATCTTCGGATATCTCTCCAGGGCGCTTGAGAACTCACAGCCGGATTTGACCCGCCCGGAGATGTCATCCACGATGTTGCGCATCGTCGGATGTTCGGTATTGGCGGCTATGGCGTCCAGGGCCTCGGCCAGCGGGACACCGGTATCGACCATGACGGCCAGTTGCGTGCAGAAGAATATGACGTCGTCACGCTTGACCTTCCGGGTCGGCGATGCTTCCCAGTCGCTGTCTTCCGACCGGACCTGTCCCTGCGGCCGGATCGACAGCACGGTCCGACCGTCCCTTCGCAGGGTCTTCGACGCGCGGTCCACATCGGGCGAGGTAAGAGTGCCCGTCTCCATCTTCCCGCTTGGGTCGCGAACCTGGTAGGCGTAGGTAGGCATTTGCTCGGCTCCGGCAATCCCGCCACGGCGGTCAGGCCGCCGTCGCGCGGAATACCTCCTCTATCGTTGTAAGACCCGCTTTGATCTTTGCCATCCCGTCGGCCCTCAGCGTAGTCATCCCGGCCTCCATGGCCGCCGACCGCAGCTCCACAACGTTCGGAGCGGCGGTTATCCTTTCTCGCAGGGCCTCGTCGGGAACCAGCATCTCGAATATGCCTATTCGGCCGCTGTAGCCGGTCTTGCGGCAGTGCTTGCAGCCGGCCCCGCGGTAGAAGGTTTCCACCTCGCCGGCCTCTCGTTCGATGGCGCGGCGGATGTTCTTGGGCGGCTCGTATGGCTGCTTGCATCGGGTGCATATTTTGCGAACCAGTCGCTGAGACAGCGAAGCGACAATCGAAGCCGACACCAGGTACGGCTCGACGCCTATGTTCAGTAGCCGGGCCACCGCGCCGGCGGCGTCGTTGGTATGCAGCGTCGAGAACACCAAGTGGCCTGTCAGGGCCGCCTGCACGGCCACCCTGGCGGTGTCGGCGTCGCGAATCTCCCCGACCATCACGATGTCGGGATCCTGCCGCAGTATCGAACGCAGAGCGCCGGCGAAGGTGAAACCGATTTTTTCGTTCACCTGGAACTGATTGACCCAGGAGAGATTGAACTCGATGGGGTCTTCCACCGTCACGATGTTGACCTGATCGCTGTTAAGCTCCCGAAGGACGCTGTAGAGCGTGGTGCTCTTGCCGCTTCCGGTAGGGCCGGTGACCAGGATCATGCCGTTTGGTGAGGCAATGCACTTCTTCCATCGCTCGAGCATCTCGTAGTTGAAGCCGAGCTTCTCGAGGTTCACCAGCACGTTGCGGTTGTCGATGACGCGGACAACTATCTTCTCGCCGAACTGTGAAGGCATGGTGCTGACCCGCAGGTCGATCGGCCTGCCCTCCATGAGCACGTGAATGCCGCCGTCCTGGGGCAGGCGTCGCTCGGCGATGTCAAGACCCGCCATTATCTTTACCCTGCTGGCTATAGCGGGGCCCATCTTGTGCGGCGGCCGGAGCTTCTCGTACATCACCCCGTCCACCCGATAGCGGACGCGGAGCGCCGACTCATCCGGCTCGATGTGGACATCCGACGCGCCCTCCCGCACCGCATGATAGATGAGGTAATTGACCAGCTTGATGACCGGGGAGCTTTCGGTTGCGTCCTCGATCTCGCCGATATCCTCGGTCTCGTCGTCAACGACCGACAGTTCGGGCGATTCGGCCTCGTCGAATATGTCGTCTATAACGAATACGTTAGCCGAGGGCAGGTGCGTTTCCAGTGTGGCCTTGATGTCACGCTCGGTGGCGCAGACGACCTGCACCTCGCATCCGGTCAGGCGGCCTATCTCTTCCAGCAGAAAGACGTTGGCCGGCTCGCTGACCGCCAGCGTCAGGCGGTTGCGGACCTTGAAAAGCGGCAGCACCGAGTGCCGTTCCAGAAACTCCCTCGGAAACACATCGATTACGTGAGGGTCGGCGATGCGCGGCGATATCCGCGCGAACGGAACGCCATACCCGGCGGCCAGGGCCGCCATAATCTGCTCCCTGGTGCAAAGCTCCAGCTTTTGAAGGACCTCGCCCAGCAGCAGCGGTTCGCTCGCCTGACGCTGGTATTCCAGCGCCTGGTGGAGCTGTTCCTGGTTCAGCGCCCCCTGCTCTATGAGCAGCTCGCCCAGTTGCAGCTTCTGGTCTGTCGTTTTGCGAGTCATCTCTGATATCACTTTCGGACTACGGCTGGCCGGACTTGACGGCCTCGGGGACGTCGTCAAAGACCGGAAGCGAGCCGTTGAGCCGTGTAAGCTCCAGTATCTGCCGCACGTTATCCTCCGGACGGGCCAGCTTGAGCTGTCCGAGGTTTTCCTGCAGCGTATCGTGCAGATCGACGAGGCGCTCAAGCGCGGCGCTGTCGATAAATTGCACCCTCGCGAGGTTTAGAATCAGGTCCACCGCTTCGCGTCTGGTGAAGTAGTGGCTGACGGCCTCGTCAAAGACGCTGAGCGAATCCTCGTTCAACTCGCCCTCGAGGTTCAGTATCACTGCGTGTCCGTGTGTTTCGGCGGTTATGTTCATTGCTGGGCCTCCCCGAACACGGCCGAGATATTGACCGCGGACCGGCTCAACTCGCCGACGAGCTTGTGCGGGTCGAGTTCCATGAGCTTCTCCACAAGATTGGCGTCAAACTGGGCGCCGGCGTTGCGACGGATTTCCTCAACGGCATCATCGACCGAAAGCTTGGCCCTGTATGTCCGCTGACTGGTCATAGCGTCGAATGCGTCGGCAAGGCCGATAATCGCGCCCTCGATGGGTATCTCGTCGCCTGTAAGCCCGCGCGGATATCCCCTGCCGTCGGGCCTTTCATGGTGGGTGAGTATGCCTACGGTGATCGGACCCATCTGGCGGATGCCGTTGAGTATCTTGGCTCCCGCACCGGGATGCCGCTTCATCATGTCGTACTCGTCGTCGGTAAGTTTGCCGGGCTTGCACAGGACCCCGTCAGGGACGCCGATCTTGCCGATGTCGTGCAGCAGTCCGGCAAGGTAAATCTGTTCGACTCGCCTCGACGGCAGACCGCAGGCCTCCGCCAAAAGCCGCGAGTACATCGCGACCCGCTGCGAATGTCCGCAGGTATAGGGGTCTTTGGCGTCGATGGTGGCCGTCAGAGCGTGCAATACGCCCATCAGGAGGTCCTGGACCTCGGCGTACAGCCGGTTGTTCGTCAAAAAAGCGGTCACCTGGTCCGCTATCGAGCCGAGGAGCTTCATGTCCACGCTGCTGAACTCACCGGACAGCTTGTTGATGCCCAGCAGGACGCCCATGTGCCCGCCGGCCGTCAGCGGAGAGGCGATAACGCTGCGTATCTCATCCGTCCAGTTTTCGCGACTCTCGGCGTCGAAGTCGTTGTTGAGGTAGCCCTTGTGACTGATCAACTGCGGTGCGACATACGCCTCGGTCAGGTGGCGCAGCTCGTCGTTGGTCAGCCCCGGCCGGCCGCGAACCACCAACAGGTCCTTCTCGATGCCGGGCCGGTGGGCATAAACCAGCGCCACGACCGCGGATACCCCCATGACCGAGACCAGACCATCGCAGACCTTGCCGAGAAACTCCTCCGGCTGTTGCGTGACTCTCATCGAGCCGCTGGTCCGGTAAAGCAAGCTCAGCTCTTCGTACGCGGTCGCGAGGTTGGTGCTCAGCGTCTGAAGCTCGTGCTCGGCGTTGTACAGGCGTTGCTCATAATCCAGCGACCACTGGAGCACTCGAAGCACATTGTCCGCTTCGTCGGCGCTGTGGACACAGTCGCCCTCAGCAATTTGCCGCATGAGCCGCAGGTCGAGTCCGAAGCGGTCGCACATGCGCGCGAGCAGCTCTTCGTCTTCCACGAATTCCATCGGCGGAAAACAGACGGTGACGGCGCCGATACGCCGCCTGCGGCGGTTCAGAGGCGCTCCCGCCATAAGACAGCCCCACGGGACCCGCCGTCGCAGGCCGTGGCCTTCGGCGACGGCTTCGCCGGCGGTTTCGCTCGCGGCCGAGAGGCACTCGCATCCGCCGGCGCGGGCAAGCCGGCAGAACTCGCCGGTCAGTCCGAAAGACGCGAAATGGCTGCCGTCTTCGTTCCACGCCTCAATGGTGGCGGCCGCCTCCGAAAGCTTCTCGGCGACGCCATTGAGAACCGGTTCCAGCGATTCCAGCCCCCGCGATACGTCACGTCCGGCTGTTTTCATAGCGCCTCCACATCGGCTTTGTGCGTGCATCCGGCAAGCAGTCTCTGGACGGCTTCCAGCAGTTCCCGCGGGCTAAACGGCTTGGCGAGTTCCACCGAGATTCTGGCGGACTCCATATCCTCACGGTCTATATCGAACCCGCGAGCCGTGAGCATGATCGCGGGTACATCCTTCATATGGTCCATCTCTCGCAGGCGCGCCGCCGCCTCGGTTCCGCTTAAGAGCGGCATCTGGTAGTCCAGTATCAGAAGGTCCGGCCGGTCGGCGGCGCAAAACTCAACCACCTCCTCGCCGTCCATCGCGGTTACCACCTCGTATCCGGCGTTCGCGAGTTTCATTGAGACCACGTGAAGGATGTGTGCCTCATCGTCGGCAACCAGAATTTTTTCACTCATGATGTCCCTGCCCTTTGCCGGCTCGCGCCGGTCTGCCTGCCGCCGATCAGTTCAGGACCGGCAACTCAAAACTGAATCTGCTGCCCTTGCCCTGCTCGCTGACGACGGAAACATTTCCGTCGTGAACGGACTCGATAACCTGCTTGACAAGGGCAAGGCCAAGCCCCGTACCCTTGGCCACTTTCTTGTTTGCGCTTACACGGTAAAACTTATCGAACACGTGCGGGATGTCATTCGCCGGTATCCCCGCCCCGGTGTCGGCGACTTCGCAGACCGCCATCCGGCGGACCTCGTCAACTGCGGTCTTCACCGTCACGGTCCCTCCCGGCGGCGTGTACTTGATCGCGTTGGACACCAGGTTTAGCACCGCCTGGTAGATCATGTCGTGGTCGGCCTCTATCTGGTAGTAAACCGGCGAAAGCTGCTGCGCGATCTTGATATCCTTGGCCGAGGCCTGTGGAGCGGCCACGTCCAGGACCTGCTTGACCACCCCACTGATGCTGATCGGCTCGCGGTGGGCCGTAACCACGCCCGACTCGATGCGCGAGATGTTAAGGATGTTCTGGATCAGCCGGTTCAGGCGGTCCGTCTCAGAGGAGATGATGTCGTAGAATTCCTGCCGCGTCTGTTCATCCTCGGCCTCGCCGTCCACAAGCATCTCAATGTAGGCCTTGATGGACGAAAGCGGCGTCTTCAACTCGTGCGAGACGTTCGAGACGAAGTCCGTCTTCATCTGGGCGATTTCCTTCTCGCGCGTAATGTCCCGCAGCACGGCCACAACCCCCGACACCTCTCCGTTCGGCGCAACCACGCAACTCAGTGTGATGTTGTAGGTGCGCGGCTGGCCCTTCCGGTCCATGCTGTGCTCGACTACCCTGCGGTGAGAGCTTCTGCCGTGGCTGCACGTCTCGCGGATCAGCCGCACAAGCGTGCCGTCGGAGATGACGCCGTCGATGTTCTTGCGAAGGGCCGCGGAGGTATCGAAACCGAGCAGCTTTTCGGCGGCCTCGTTTGCCAGCAGAAGCTCATCGAATCGGTTGGTGACGATAACGGCGTCTGAGATGGAGTAGATAATCGCCTCGACATGGTGCTTTTCCGCCGAGGCGATCCTCGACTGTATTTCCAGTTCCCGCCTGTCGGCCCGGAGCCGGTCCATTTCGCCGTTGAGCATCGTCAGAAGCTCGTTAAGCGGGCGCACAACGTGTTGAAGCTCCTGAGCGCCGTCGGTCATCACCAGGCCGAGTTGCCTGGTGCGGGTCATGTGGTGAAGCTGGCCTGAGATGCGATTCATCGCCCGGCCGATACCGTGCCAGAACACGAACATCACCAGGACGGTCGCCACCGCCAGCAGACCCAGCACGATGAACACGAAACTTGTTACAGGCCCGGACCGGGTCTGCAGCGCCATCATCGTGACGTAATACGCGGAGGTCACCCCAAGCGCGATGAGCACTATGGTGGCCAGTCCCAGTCTCTTGGCGATGGTCACTACTTCCCTCCTGATGTTCGCAGGGCTGCTTCACATACTTGCGACACCCTGCGCGGGCCACGGTCGGCTATTCCGCATTCGGCGCCAGCGCCAGCTCGCCTTCGGCAAACCTTTGGGCCAATGGGTGGTGCGGATCCAGATTCATGGCCTCGTTGTAGTAATGCAGGGCGTGGTCCTCTTCGCCCGCCTCGGCGTACGCACGTCCCAGGAGCCAGTAAACCATGGCGCTGTCCGGGTGCCGGCCGGCGTTATCGCCGAGCACCTTCACGGCGCGGTCGGCCTGGCCATCGGCCAGCAAAGCGTAACCCAGCAACAACAGCGCCTCGGTGTTGTGGGCGTCGATCTTGCGCGCCTTGTCGGCCCAGAGTATGGCCCGCGGCAGGTCATCCAGCGCCAGAGCGGCCCGCGCAAGGTTCGTCCACGACATCGCATCGGACGGCCTGAGGCGTCTGGCGCTGTCGAAGGCCTCTCGGGCGCCTATGTGCCTTCCCAGGGCCATGTGACAGTTTCCCAGCATGGTGTGGACCCAGGCGGGCGGCTCATAATCGCCAAGGGACAGGAGGTCTTCGAGCGTATCCGCCGCCTCGGCGTAGTTGCCGTCCAGGAACTGCGCCTTGGCCAGCGCCTCGCGGTAATTGTGGTTGCCGTAGTCCAGATTGTGAGCCGTGCGGAAATGTCCCGCCGCCTCGGCGTAGTCACTGTCCATCCTGGCCAGCCGCCCGGCAAGCTCGTACATTGCGGGGTTGTCCTGGGCGTTACGTATGTGTGACCGAACAAGCGAACGGGCCTCTTCAAACCGCCCCATCTGCACCAGCACCTCACCGGCGGCGACAACCGCGGTTATTTTGTCATCCTCCAGCTCATACGCCTGCCGATACAGGTCCAGCGCCTCGGACAGCTCGCCGTGCCTCTCGTTCGCAACGCCCAGCAGATAGGCAACCCGGGCGGATTCCGGAGCGTTCTCTCGCACCATCTCCAGTTGCGTGACGGCCCGAGAGTATTGTCCCTGCTCAATCAGCACCTTGCCCAGGAGTACGCGGGCGTCGGTGTATTCCGGGGCCAGGGCCAGCGCCTCGCCGGCCTTGCGGGCCGCCTTATCCAACTGCCCGACCCTGAGGTGCTCATTGGCGGCTCCGTACAGAACCGTCGCCCTGGCCATATGCCAGCGGTCATACGCCTCTTCCCTGGACTGCGACAGGTGGTTTTCCTGGCAGCCGGTGAGCATCAGTAGCATCAGGATACCGAGAATCACTCTTTTCATGGCACAGCTCCGATGACCTTACCGGTTTTCGGTTGTCTGACCGGCCGGCGTTGTCCGCCGCCGGAACGGGTTCTATTGCTGTTGTGAGGGTTCCTTGTCGTCCGGTTCAATCACCGCCGGTTCGTCCTTTTGCGGCTGTTCCGGCTCGTCTGGACGCGGCGACTGCGGCTCATCCGGCTGTTGCGGCTCCTCAAGCTCCACATCGGGGAGCAGCGGGGCCTGTCCGGGCAGCGGGTCCTCGTACAGAGGTCCGATGCCCAGCTTCTCGCGGACATCCGGCGATATCTCGTCGGGATCCCTGGGTCGTTCCGGAGGCAGCACGCGGCCGACCGGTTTGCCCTGCTCTTGCATTATCATCCGGTGCGTCAGGTGGCGGCTGACGCTATCCTGGACATGTCTGGACCAGTAGGCCTGCTGGGTAAGGCGCTCTTTCATGCGGATCGCCTCTTCCATCTGAGGACGCATCGCCAGGGCGTTATCCACGAACCACATGGCCCGGTCGGTGTCGCCCTCGGCCAGCGCCTGTCGGGCGTCGCGAATGTGCTGCTCGGCCAGTCGGCTGCGACCCCACCATCGCATGCCTTCCCTGGCACCGATGCGGTAGCGTTCCACATCGCTGAGCGCCTGATCGCCGACCTCGGCCGCGACGTCCTGCTTCACGATGTGCGGCGTGATGGCGATGATGATCTCCTCGCGGTCTGTCGTGTCGCCGGTCTGGCGAAACGCCGATCCGACATACGGCAGGTTTCCAAGTACAGGCACCTGTCCTCGGGAGGTGTTCAGCCGTTCCCGGAACAGGCCGCCGATGACTATGGTGTGACCGTCGCGGACCAGCACGTTGGTGGTCACCTCGGTGGTAGTTTCACTGGGAAGCACACTACCGCCGACCTGGCGCACAGAGCCAGAGGAGTCCTCCGGGTGGATCTCCATACGGATGAAACCGTCCTCGGCGATGTAAGGACGCACGATCAGCCGAGTACCCGTTTCCAGGAACTCGACGGTCTCGGTTGCCACCGTCTGGGTTACGGTGGTGGTCAAGTAGCCGTCGCGGTTACCGACCAACACCTGTCCGCGCTGTTTGTTGATCACAAGCAGCTTGGGATTCGCCAGGACCGTCACATCGGTAATGCTCTCAAGGGCGCGAATGAAGAATCCTATCTCGCTGCTGATGATCCCGAAGGTGAATCCGCCGCTGGGCACAGCGTCCTTGAAGTCGGTGCGGATAGTGCTGAAGACCTCGTTGCTCGGCAGGTCGCCTTCGGACAGTTCGCCGGGCACGATGTCGGTCAGGCCGTCGCTGACCGAGCCAAGCTGCTCGAAGTCGATGCCGGCCAGCGTGTTGAAGTCTATGCCGAGGTGGTTGTCCTCGGTTAGCGAGGCCCGCATAAGCGTCGCCTCTATCAGTACCTGCTTGGGCTTGACGTCCACCTCGCGGAGAATTTCCTCGATGTCCTCGAGGCGGTCCTCGTACTCGCGAATGATAAGCATGTCGCTGGTGGCGTAATCGATACCGCCGGCTTCGCTGCTGCTGGTTCCGACACCGGAACCCGGCGACGGAGTCTGCGCGACGGTCGCATCCCTTGAAAGAGCCGGGTCTATCAGGGCACGTGCGTCCTCGGCCGTAACGTAGGACAGACGAAACACCCTGGTGACCATCTGTCTCTCGCTCGCCTTGATCTCCTCCAGTTGCTGCGGCGTGTACACATAAATGAAGTTGCCCTCTTTTCTGTGCACAAACCCGGTCGAGCGAAGCACGGCCTCCAGCGCCTCTTTGAAAGTGACGCTGTAAAGGTCCGCCGTCACCTCGCCCTCGACCTCCCTGGTGGCGACGATGTTCCGTCGCCCTTGTGCGCTGAGCATCTGGAGCATGCTGCGCAGGTCAGTATTGCGAGCGTTGATGTTGAAGGTGTCGCTGTCGGTCCTTTCCACGGGTGTGTCGTTGGCGTTTTCCTGAGCGTCGGAAACCGGCACCGACAGAAGCAACGCGCCGGCCGCACATAGCCCTGCAAGTCGCAAGATCATCTTCGCCGCGGTCATCTTTTCCTCTCCTCGCTTATCGTGACCACACTTGGCGGTCATCCGCAGAATCCTGGTGCTCTCATCGCCATCACCGATTTCCCCCGCCAAAGTCAGCGCGACATTCGCAATCGCATCCGCACACCCTCTTTTTCGATCAGACAGGCGTGCGGCTTGATTTCCACCACCCGAAAACCGTTTATTGTTTCCCCTTCCAGGAGTACCTTGCCGTTGATAATCGCCGTCGAGGTCCCCGAAACCGCGGTGCTCTGAAGCCGCAATGACTGGGCTTCCGCCGCGATTCGTTGACGACCGGCCTCCTCAACATCCTGCGTATCGTCCGCCTCAACAGACGTTTCCGTGCCGCTCGCCTCGTCTTTCTGCCGGAAGGCGCCGAGCTTTGGCTCGAAGATGTCACGCCTGAAGTCGCGATCGATGCCGCGGATGTACTCCAGCTTCCGCGAGTCCGCGGCGGTTCGGACATCCGCGTCCGAAGTATCCCGGATAGCCGTTATATCCGGCACAGTCCGCGCCTCCGAACTGTCGTCCGCCAGGGACTCGTCTGGGCCGGAGACCAGTACCCTCAGCCCCAGGAACATCAGCAGCAACGCAAGCCCGGCCGCGACGGTCGTCTTGCGCTTGTCCTTGCACAGCTCGAACCGCACGCGGCGGCCAAACAGTTCCATTTTGTCACGTACGTTGTCCATCTTTCGGTCCGCTCAGTCCCCGAGAAAATAGATATTCAATCGCATATCGATTTTCAGTTCGTCGCAGTCCGGCTGGGCCTCCATCGCCAGAGTATCGACCCGTGCAAGACGCTCCATCCGCTCGATATGCCGGAGAAAGTCCACCAGCGAGAGGTACCTTCCCTGCAGTTGCATCCTGATAGGCAGCGTCTGGAAAAGTTCCTCGCGCTTGGGATTTCCCGGTTCTATCCGATCGCTGAGCAACTCATCCGACGGCAGGTTCATGGTGATTTCACGCAGAAACTCGCCCAGTTCCTGTTGATTCGGCAACCGGCGGTCTAAGTTGTGGTACTGCCGCCTCATTTCCTCGACCTCTTCTATAAGCTCCGGCAGCCGTGCCGCCTGCGCCAGTTCCCGTTCCAGAACTTCTTCCTTCTCCGAGATCCGGACCGAATGCTCCTGAAGGACGCGATGTTGCGGATAGAACACCGCTGCGGTCGCGATCACGAGCATCCCCAGAGGCACCATCAGAACGAGCCAGTTTTTCCTGATAATCAGCGGCATTGCTCCTCCGGTGGACTAGCGCACTACGTAGCAACTGACCTGGAACTCCCGCGCACGGCGTCCGCGAAACTCCACATCGCGCGCGTATCCCATTGTGATATCCTCCAGCAAAGGATTGGTTGCCAGCGCGGCTATGAAGTTCGCCACTTCCACGTCGCTGGGGGCTATACCGGTCATCCTCAATTGCAGACGTCGCACTGTGGCAGTCTCCGGTTCGGACCCCATGGCCACCCGCGGGGCGGACTGGTCGCCGCCTTCGTCGGGGCGGGCCTGCTGGCGCAGCTCGACCGTCTCCAGTCTGAGCGAACGCATCGCGACTGCTTCAGGGGCCAAATCCGTGATAACCGCCAGCACATCCAGGGCCTCAACGCTGCTGCCCATGTCGGCGGCCACCTGCCTCTTGAGCTTAAGCTCGGACTGCTTTTGTCGCAGTTCAGCCAGCAGGTCCAACTGCTCCGAGGCCCGCTCGGTCCGCTCGGTGAGCACGCCAAGCTCCGCTCGCGCCTGCCGGAGGCGTTCATGTCGCAGCCCGGCCAGAGCAAGCAGGGCCAGCGCGCAGATAACCAGCAGGTTGCACTGGCTGAGCAGCCGCCTGCGATGCTCGCGGCTGTGGCGTATTTCGTCAGGCAGAAAGTCGACGTCTTGCATTTCCAATATCTCTCTGCTGTTGCCTACTGCTTTTGCGCAGAGCCAGCCCGGCGCAGACCCCCCACTCGCACAGCACGCCGCGACGATCGGCCCCCAGCGGCGCGCCGGAGACGTCCACGGCCCTCAGCGGTCTGGCAAGTACACAAGGGGTCGTGATATGCTCATCCAGCAAGCTCGCTAAAGCCGGGTCGTATGCCTCGCCGCCCGTCAGAAGGACTTCCCCGGGCCGCAGTCCGCGGAAGGTTACAGCGCAGTACCTCAAACAGAGCATGATCTCCTGGGCAAGCTCCTGGACCTTCCCGCGCACGGCGTCAAAGACGGTCCACTGGAGCGAATCCCCGGCAGACGGCTTTGACTCGTCGTTGCCGGCCTGCTCCGATTGCTCACGCATGATTTTCAGGCGCAGTTCGTCGGCCTCACCCTCGGACAGGTTCAACTGCTCGGCTATGGTCTTGACCAGATCCCGGCCGCCTATACCGATGGTCTTGATAAACAACACCTGCCTGCCGCGCGCGACCACCACTCGCGTGCCGATCCGCCCCAGGTCCACCAGGACGGTCACCGCTCGCTCGTCCTCGCGGCGTTTCAGCAGTCGCTCGAAAGTCCGAAACAGCGCCAGCGGCTCGGCGTCTATGTGCTCGAGGCGCAGCCCGGCCTCCTCGGCCAGGGCCACCCGCCGTCGGACGATGTCGCCTGGGGCGGCCATCAGGATTATCTCGTTGCGAAGCTCCTCGCCGACGCGGACCTCCCCGGCGTTCAGGAAGCACAACTGGTCAGGGTCCGGCTCGAAGCTGAACTGCTCCCTGGCCTCCCATCGCACCGCCTGGGCCAGCTCCGACTCCGGCATCTGCGGAAGACGCACTGATTTGACCCGAAGCTCCTCGCAGGAAAGCGCCATCACCGCCCGCCTGCCTCGGAAAGCGCCTTCGCGGATAAGCTCACGCAGCGCACTCACCCGCCGGGCGTGAAGCTCCGCTTCGTCCACCGCGCCGCCGGACAAGCGCCGAAGGGCACAGGCCGAGACCGCCGGCGACTGGGAAGGACCGCGAAGCTGCATCAGCTTCACGCTGTCGCCGCCGATATCGACGCCTATGGGCCAGCCGGAACCGGATGTCAAAAGTCCAAACATATGCCTTTACCAACGCCCCTGTTACTTTCGGGACACCGTCACATTCCCTGTCGCCGCCGCCACCTTCACGCGGTAGGTGTAATCGCCGGCGCCGACAACAATGCCGCCTCCGCTTTCGGGAGAGCCCATTTCGTCGAACGTCACGGCCGAGGCCTCACCGAAGCTCGCCGAGACCAGCTCAACCTGGTCGAAGCCGCTTTGGGCCGAGAAATCCACCTCGTACGCGGTCTTTGTAATCGGATGATCCAGGGGTCCACTTGCGTTAGACAACGTGTACGTGTTCGCAAACGTATCGAAGTCCACCGTCACAGGCCTCTGCATGGTAATCGCGTGGTCCTGGGCGTACTGGAGGTCGGTCGCCAGCATCCTGGCGGCCGATGTGGCCTGCATATCCGCCCCGCGGACGACGTGCGGCACCACCGCCACGGCCGTAATCGCCAGAATGACGATTACCACGATCAACTCAATCAGCGAGAATCCGGCCCTGTAAGAGCCGTGCCGGGTCTGTACGGGGCCTTTCAAACGATCGCCGGCGCACATGGGGTCAAAGATCGGAAGAGGCATCTTCCGTCTCGCCCTTAGCGGAGTCGTCGGATTGCGTGGCGTTCTCATGGCGCCCTCCTGGTGCATCCTCCCCGTCCTGCGATACGGCCTGGACGCGGATATCGCCGCTTTTGAGCAACCGGATAATCTCGTCGAGCTTCTGGTTGGTCTCTTGCTGTGCCTCCAGCAGGTCCTGCCGCTGCTGGGCTGCATCACCCCACATTCTTGCCGGCTCGGCATGAGCGACGCTCCTGCCCGGCACCACGGCCATGTACATCAGCCAGCAGGCCGTTACCGCCAGCGCAATCAGCAGCCAGATACGTGTGGCACGTCCCAAACCGCCTTTCTCCAGTTGTTCCGTCATAATTGCCACCTCATGTAATCAGTCGGCCTCAACAATCAGCGTCCATCTGTTTCCGAAGTCGTAGATACGGCAACGGTCCGCATCGTATTTGACCGTGTGCGAACCCAGCAGCGAGTAGTCGATCCCCACCCGCTCGCTCAGTATCCCGCCGGTAATCTCCATGCGCGAGTGGTTCCCGTCCGTATTGCCGCGGACGATGCCTCCGTCGGCAATAACCATACCTTCAATATCGGCAGTCGCATGGGCATGGATGATTACTCGTCCGCCGGCAACGACGGCCGGGAAGCCGTCCAGGGCCTGCAGCTCAATCTTGCGGCCGCTCAGCTCGATATCCCCTTCGGTAACCAGCGTGCCCTGGAAGGACACATCGTCACCAATTGACACGCCCCCGACGCTGGCCGGCACCAGGTGCACGACGCCGCCGGGGTTGGACGATGTAATCGCACCGCCATTGCACACCGCATCGTCGGCCGAGACCGTATTGCCGATTCTTTCGATGGCCTGGCCACGGATGTCCGGGGTATCCTGATAAGGGTCTTCATGCCATGCGTAGTCGATGTAGTCCTCATAGCTCACCGACAACACAGGCAAACGGCTCGCGTTGGATATCAGCGAGCCGCCGACCGATCCGAACCAGCTCCTCCATGCCGATCCGGTGGCGTAAACATCGCCCAGGACCGTTCCCCTGACAAATACGTTGCCGTCGCCGTACACATCACCGGCCAGCTCGGCGGAACCCGGCACGGATGTACCCTCCCGGTCAACCCTGAGGGCATGCTCAAGCTCGATGTGGCCGGTGGACCTGACCAGCGCGCCGGCTATGCGGATCCGCTCCAGCTCACCGCTGGTGCCGGTACTGCTGATGTGGAACAGGTCGGTCGCCTGCTCGTCGGCGACCGATATCTCAAAGCTGTAGCTGCCATCCTCATCGCCCAGTGCGTAGGGCCCCCACGTGGTCCCTTCGGCCCGGCTTCCCATTGTCTGCAGAACATAAAGCGCGTGCTCCAGACCGCCGGCGGCCACATAATCGGCCTGTCTTGAGTGCAACAAGTTTTCCGTCCCGGCCGTCATCAGCGTAGCGCTATAGAGGTACGACAGCCCTACCACCGACGCGATCGCCACAAGCATAAGGACCACCAGCAGCGCGACACCGCGGGCCGGATTACGTCCTTCGGTCGTCTTGTACGGCCTGAGTTTCATGCTGCATCTTCCGCTTATGGAACGGGCGGTCCGGTTCAGTGCTCCAGCACCCACTCGCCGCCGTCGAATTCGACACGGTCGGCCTGGCCGTAGCGCAGGGCGACGGAGCCGCGCAGAGCGGCCGGGCGCCCTTGGGAATCCCGCGATGCGACCACCAGACGAAAATCAACCACTCTGGTCCGCGGGGCATCGGGCAGGCAGGACAGCTCGAACTCCGTAACGTCCTGTGCTATCGGCGTGTAGACAACCCGTGGGTCGTTGAGTATCTCCTGCGAGCCGGATGATATATCCGTTAGTTTTTTCAGGTGTACCCGGTAGTTGGCCGATGCGCCTTCCTCCAGATCCACACGGTATTTGCCGACTTCGCCGGTGGCCGGGTCCCACCGCAGCAGCGCCACCTCGTTACGGTTTATCAATGCGTTGGCGTTGTAATCGCCGAGCCAGAGGATCATCCGGGTGTCGTCGGCCGACGTGACCAGCAGTGAACCACGGATAAGTCGCTCGATACGCAGCGACGCATTCCGAGCGGTCTGAATGTGCAGGTACCGGTCCCGGCTCTGCGCCTGGGCCGACGACATCGCGAACGACAGTCCCGCCGCCGCAGCGCCAATCACGGAAATGGACGCGACGGAGACTAAAAGCTCCGCAACGGTAAGCGCTCGGATGCATTTAACGGTACGTCCGTTCATCGGTCGTAAACCAGTCGCACTATCCTGAAGATCTCGTCGCCGTTGTGCCGCACCCGGACCGTCACCCGGATAAAGCTGGGCGGCTCATCTGAATCCTGCCCGGCGACATACACATACTCGCACGTCGCGGACCTGGTCATTCCGGCGGCCGCGGGGTCGGCCATAATCCTCCCGTCGCCGGCCGCCAGCGGCTCGACCGGCTCGGAATATCCGTCATAGTCGGCTATCGTCTCGCCGGTGTCGCTCTCGAACGGCAGCGAGATAATCCTCTCCATCAACTCGCTCGCCAGCGCCGCCGCAAGCGTGCGACGGGCGTGGTCCCGCTCGTGAGCGGCTCCGGCGGTGAAGGGCACAATTACGGCGGTGGCGGTAATCGCCAGAACGGCGACGGCCGCCGTCGCCTCCACCAGAGTGAAGCCGGCAGGCCCGGTCGGCTCAGTAGTCAAAGTAGGCCACCCCCTTCTCGTCCGCGCCGAGAGAGTCGGCCCTGAGCGTAGCGGTCGCCGGTTGATACACGTATCCGTGGGTGTTCGCGGCCGTGGACGGAAACGGCTCATCGTCGGACAGCACCCTCACCGACGAAAGATTATTGACCGGGTTGTACGGAATCTCCCGCAAAAGGAAGCCGTAAACCAGGTCTTTGTCGCCCTCATCCTGCGACTCGCCCTGGCCCTGCGCAATGCCGGTCAACTGTGCCACAAAGGCCTCCTCGGTCGGACTCGCGGTGGTGTCCATGTCCGGATAACCGGGCGGCACGTCGCGGTGTTTGGCCTTGAAAACCTGTATCTGCATCCGCATCGTGCGGAGGTTCTCCATCAGCGTTACCGACCGCGCGGAATGCGCCGCATCGGAGAACGAAGGCACGATGATGGCCGCGATAATCCCGAGCACGAGCACCACCACCAACAGCTCCACTAGCGTAAATGCCTTTGACAGTCGCATGAATCATGCTCCCGCTAAGGCCTCCCTGCCTTTGTTTGCCTGCCGTCTTGTCGTCCTCCCCCTCAACATGATTCCGGCCGGAGCCCCGATGTCGTCGGGACCCCGGCCGGTGTGTGCATCCTTTCAGACGGCACTGAACGTGCTTACCAATTCGTGTGGTCCGACGTATTGGCGTAGAAGTTTCCCGTCTCGGTGTTGAAGTACCAGCCGGGGTCGCCGCTGCCGTCCGGCTCGCCGGTTCCGAACGCCACATCACGGGCGTTGTCCGAGGCGAACGGGTTCGCCGGGAAATCCTGCAGATACGGACCGTAGTCGTCACCGCTGGTGTCGCCGTACAGGTCGGTCGTGCCGGTCAGCCGATCAATGAAACCGCCCGTGTCTTCCGACCAGCTATTGCCGTCGTAAACCATGTGCGGGTAGCGGTCCAGGTGCTGCACCTTGTAAAGCTGCAACTGACTTCGGATCGTCTGCAAGTCGGTCCTCAGAGCCGAAGCCCTGGCGTCCTGCGACGCCTCTGTGAACTGCGGTATCACGATCGCCGCCAGAATGCCCAGAATTATTACGACGATCAGAATCTCGACCAGTGTGAAACCCTTACGATACATGCGCCTTCCTCCAAACTAGTTAGAAACAATACTCTCGGAACTACTCTGTCCCTGCCTCCGTGCCTCGATTTTTATCCCTGATGAACCGGTATTTCCGCCGCCGGCGTACGCCTGTGCACACCTGGCCGGTACAGGTGTCGAGGCAAAGCTCCACGCCTTACCACCAGCCCCTGCCGGTTGCCGCCCCGTCAGCCGGCCGGCTGTGGCTTGTTGCTCACCTCCCTTCGCCCGCGGCCTTCAAACCGGATATTTTCCTCGGACAGCCCGTCCTGCTTTAGGACCGGCCGTCGTGTGCCTGTGTGCTTCACCCCGGTTATCGGCGTCATCACGGCACGCCTTGACTAACGTGGCCACTCTAAATTCGGTTTTATGCGCCACACAGAACGCGGCTGCCGGCGGGGAATATGCGGTCAGGACGGACCGTCTCGCCGGACGGTTGGCGACCGGCGGCTCCCTTCGGTAGCCCGGCGGCCCATTCGGACAGGACCCGTGGCTTTGCGTACCGTCCCACAGCGGACGGCGTGCCCTTTCGGGAAACCTCTTTCCGGCCATAAGGCCGAAACGACGTGCAAAAAAACACTAGGATTCAGCCAGCCGCGTGGCAAACGGACCTGCGGTTTTTTTGCCGACCGCGCGGGCTGGACAAGGCGGGACGGACCTTCATGGATGGCAACAGCGGGTTCTAACCGCATCCGCTTTGAAGAGGCCGACAACTCGGAGTCGTGAATCACATATGGACATGTTGTCCCCTCCGGCCGCCAATCGAGACCCCGGCCCCTTACTGCTAAGACCTGTCGGAATCCTCCAGTGCGTTCCTGCACCGGCACATAAGCTCATCCACCTTGAAGGGCTTGGTCAAAACATTTGCCGATTCTTCCTCATTCGCCCGCAGAATCGAATGGTTCGGGTCGTATCCAAACGCGGTGGTCAGCACCACGGCGGTGTCAGGACGGGCCTGCTTGGCGGCTGCGAACACCTCGTAGCCGTTGGCGCCCGGCATGCGAATGTCCGAGATCACCAGATCGTAATCGCCCCGGCGAATCTTTTCGATGGCGTCGGCTCCGTCGGCGGCGGTCTCCACCATACAGCCACATGGTTTCAGCACGTCGACGAGCGTCTGGCGGATCGTCGCCTCGTCGTCGGCCACGAGTACGCGGCGGCCCTCCAGCGACGGCTCGCAACCGTCTTGCTGCGGCGATCCCGACAGAACACCGGTCTCGAACGCATGGGTGTAGTCGTGAATCGTCTTGCGCGCGGCGTGCGCCCGTTCAATGATGTCGGTGAGCCGGCCGCGGATATCGTCGTGACCGATGTAGTCGTCCTTCAGTTCCGTCGCCTCGGTGATGATGTCGGTGAGCGGGCCGGCAAGGTCCGCCGATATGGACCCGCTTACCTGGGTATGGGTCGTGTGTCGCTCCGAGACCAGCAGATTCAGCGTATTCAGGGCCATCGCGATGTAGTTGGCGAAGATTTCGGCGAACTGACGGTCCTCCTCGCCGAATACCGCCGGTGTGCAACTCTCGACGTTCAGCACGCCGATGACCTTGTCGTAGAGTCGCAGCGGGACGGTCAAGCTGCTGCGCGCCTCGCTCAGGCCGGAGACATAACGCGGGTCGGACCTCACGTCCGGGCAGATGTAGCTTCGTCCGGTCGCCGCGACGTATCCGCTGATGCCGTTGTCTTCGGTGCTGGCGAAAAGCTCGTATCGCTCCGGAGCATTATCCAGCCCTTCCGAGACCAGGACCTCCAGCCGGTTGGTCTGCTCATCCAGCAGCAGCACGGCGAAATGCTCGTAGTCGAGCACATCGCGACTGTAGCGGATGATCCGGTCCTCAAGCAGCTTGATGCGATCCTGTGCGTCCAGGCGTGAGAGAATGTCGTGATCGAACCGCACCAGTTCCCGTCCGGCACGGTCGATGGCGTTGAGCTTGAGCTGCTGACGCCGCTGAACGGTCGCATCAACAACCACGGCCGCGACCTGTCGCAGTATCCCGCCACGGTCGCGGACCGGTGAACAGATTATCTCGTAGTAGCGGCCGTCCCCGGGCCGGATGCTGAAGCGCTTCCCGTGACCGCCGCGGGAGTCGCCGCCGGTGGCAAAGTCCTCGAACGCCTCGACACACACCTTGCCAACGCGCTGAAGAACCTTTTCCGGGAACTCCCGCAGGCGGCGGTTGGCCCATACAAGCTCGCCGCCGGGACCGACGATGCACACGCCGTCGCCGATGGTGTCCAGAATAACCGATGCCTGCTGGGTGACGACGCCTCGCTCCAGCGGCAGGAAATCCGCGGTCTCGGCGAGCACCGCATCGAAACGATCCTGCCGCATCGCCTCCAGGGCCTCATCCAGCTCCGTGGCAACGGACACCTGAAAATGCTCTCGAAGGAAGTCGAGGATCCCTTCCGCCTCAAGGGCGGGTCCCCGCAACACCAGCAGCTTCCGAAGGTCTGTCTTCTCAGCCATACTCGGCAGCGCCTTGCCGGACGTAAAACTCAATAATATCCAGCTTATCGGTATTTTACGACTCCCAGCCCACTGTCGTCAACGATTTCGTGCACTTACGCGCGTAATTCTCCTTTCCGACAGCCCGTCTAGCAGGGCCGTTACCGCATCGGCCGCATCGGTAACCCGCACCTGGCGCCGGACTATCCGGCCGTCGTCCAGCCCGACCATCGCCCAAGCGTGCCAGCCGCCGCGGGCCAGACCCACATGCACGGCCACGCAACTGTTGCAACCGGCCCCCAGCCGCCGCAGCACCGCGCGTTCGCACATCAGACGCCGACTAGCTATCGGATCATCAATGCGTCGCAGAAGCGGAACCAGCACCGGGTCTTCCCGGCGACACTGAATCGCCAGGGCGCCCTGTCCCGCCGCCGGTATCATCTCCTCCACCGCGAGCGGCCTCACCCGCCCTGCGAACCGGGCCAAGAGTCCGCTGCGATGCAGCCCCGCCATCGCCACCACGACCGCGTCCAGACCGTCTGCGCCTTCACCAACCCGCCGGAGGCGCGTATCCAGGTTGCCCCGAATCGCAACCACGTTCAGGCCCGGCCGACGGTCGAGCAACTGCGCCCTTCTGCGCAAGCTGCCGGTCCCCACGACGGCCCCATGCCGAAGTTCGTCCGGAGAGCCGCCGCCGACCGAGACCAGCGCATCGCGAGCGTCCGCCCGGGCCGGAACCGCGCCGATGCACAGGCCCCGGGGATCGTCAGCGGGCATGTCCTTGGCCGAGTGAACCGCCAGGTCAAGCCGGCCGTCGCGCAAGGCATCTTCCAGCTCGGCCGTGAACAACCCCTTTCCCCCGACCTGAGCAAGGGGGCCCGCCTGCCGGTCGCCCCTTGTGCTCATCACCACAAGCTCACACCTAACGCCGCGGACCCCCCGCAGCAACTCAGCCACCTCCCGGGCCTGGGCGATGGCCAGACGACTGCCTCTGGTGCCAATGCGTAGCTGGTTCATGGCCGAACATTATGCGCTGCGCAGCGGCCGGAAGACAGCCGTTGAACCCCGCGGGGAAGAACGGACCGCCGAAGACACAAACTCCCCCTGCGACACGGCCTCACATCTTGCGGCTGCGCTCGAGGACGTCCTTCAACTGATCGCAGGTCTTGTTGACCTGGGTTTCCTTCAAGTCAAGGATGTCCCGCAGCGCCTCGCCGATCGCGGGGATATACTTCTCTATATAGCTCCGCTTCTTCAGCTCCTGCCGCATGCGGACGGTCCGGCGGACGTGGCGGCCGAGCTTGCGCCCGCAGTCCTGCAGAGCCAGGCGGATTTCCTTGGTTATCTCCGGGTAGGAGGCAATGGCCTCCTTCGACTCGCTCGTGAACGGAACCCACACCGACGCCATGTGCACAACGACCGTCAGCGGCCCCGCCGGCAGCGCGCCGCGCGACTGGGGTATGCCGTACGACCGCCAGTTCATACCGAGCACCGATTTGAAAACAGCACACGATGACTGCTGATACAGAAGCGGCACGCGGTTGGCGAAACGCATCACCTTGGCCAGCGGCGCTCCTTCGTCGTCTTTGGTCTTCTCGTCGCCGGGTGATGCGGTCTTCAGGCCGTCGCCGTTGTCGTCTTCGGTCTTTTCCGGCCGACCGTAGGCCAGACCCGCCTCGATTATAAACGGGTTGCCTCGATACACCGCGGGCCTGCGTGTGGTGGTGGTGTAGAAAGCCGCGGGCACAACCTGCCTCAGGCCTCGCTCAAGCTCCTCTTCGCCGATGGGCACCACGCAGTCTGTCGAAGGAGCAAGTATTTTGGTGTTCTGTATCGCCTGGTAAAGGGCCTTTGCGCCTTCGCCGTTGACGCTCTTCACTCGAGCGTTCTTTCGGATGCCGGACCTGTCGATTATCTCCCTGGCCACCCGCGGCGAGACTCGCGAGAAGCTGCCGGTCAGGAACTGCTGCACCGAGTTGGCGCGGGTGTCGTGCATCATCTTTATGAGCACGCCAAGCTCCACCCCATAGGGGTGCGGTCGGATTTCGCGAGGTATCGGCGGTAGCTCCTTCACGCTTGCGTCGTAGCGGTCCTGCCTGCCGTCGGGGGCGTGATAGATTAGCGTAACATGCGGGTTGGCGATGGCGGTCTGCTCGAGGTAGTCGTCAACGCTCTGGCGGCCTCGCAGGTACCGCGCCTCAAGCTCTATCTCCACGCTGGTGCCGTGGTCCCGGTCCCATTCGATCGGTTCGTCGCGGATTATTACCGGGCGATTCTTCTGTGTGTCTATCTGAAGCTCGTAATGATGCGCCTTGGAGCGGCCGGACGTTCGCGAGATTATCTTTATGGGCCGGCCGGTGGTCAGCAGCCCGTACATGCCCGCCGCGGAGATGCCGATGCCCTGCTGGCCGCGACTCATCCGCAGCCGGTGAAACTTGCTGCCGTACAGCAGGCGGGCGAAGATGCTGGGGATCTGCTTGCGGACGATACCCGGTCCGTTGTCGGTGATGGCGACCTTGAAATGCGTCTCATCGAGCTGCTCTATGGCGATCTCGACTACCGGCAGGACGCCGCCTTCCTCGCAGGCGTCCAGCGCGTTATCGACGGCCTCCTTGACCGTCGTCAGCAGCGCCTTGCGCGGGTTGTCGAAGCCGAGCAGATGCCGGTTCTTGGCGAAAAACTCGCTGATGGATATGTCCCGCTGATCGCGGGCCATCGACTCGGCCGTAGCGTATTTCGGGGGCTTTCGGCCTTTCAGCGAAGGCATTTCCCGCTTTTTGTCGGCCGAAGCTTCCCCGCCGGACTTGGTGCGTTTGCCGGAAGTCCCTCCCGAAGGCACTCGCTTGACAGACTTCTTGCCGCCCTTCTGGTTCGCGGCCTTTGCAGACTTCCTGGCGGAGGTCTTTCCGGACAATTTCGCGGAAGTCTTCTTCGATGCCTTCCCGCCGGTCTTTTTGGATTTCTTCCCGCTGCTTTTCTTTGCCATCCCTGGCCGCCTCATCCTGCCCACAAACCGTGTTTACGAGTATTTCCGACGGTGTGGAATGTACCCGCACAGGCCCGGCGGCGTCAAGAAAGCCGCCGTCCCGCAACTCGATGCTGGCAATTTGACCCGCCGGCGCGCCTAATGTGCGGCATGACAAAACGGATTATTTTCGGTTTTCTCATGATCGTCGCGGTCGCGGGTCTGCTGTATGGCGACTGGCGGCTGGTATCTTCGGCACACTCCTGGGCGGCCGGTCTGCCCATAGCCGTCGGGCTTATGTTCCTGGCGGCCGCGGGCCTGCGCGAGCTGGGCAAGCTGACCTCGGCCGTCGGCGTCAAACTGCTGCCGCTATCCGGGCTGCTTGCCGTCTGCGCCGTGGCGACGCTGCCGTGGTGGTGGCCGCGCCTTGCCGAATCGCCTCCGGGTGGGGGCGGTGTGCTGGCGGCTATTTCGCTGGCAGTTGCGGCGGTCTTCGCCGAGCAGATGCTGCGCGCCCGGGCAGCCGACGCCGTGCGCCGCACGGCCGTTACCGTGCTGGCCGTGGCCTATCTCGGTGTCGGCTCGGCATTGCTGCTGGCCGTGCGCATGGAGTTCGGCATACGGGCGCTGCTGCTGGTCCTGGCGGCGATAAAGTTCACCGATATCGGGGCGTACTTCACCGGAAACTTCGTCGGACGGCACAAGTTCATACCCTGGCTGTCGCCGGGCAAGAGCTGGGAAGGCCTCGGCGGCGGCATCGCCGCCGGAGCGATCGTCGCCCTGCTGGTCGCATTGGTGCTTCGGCCGGAAGGCCTGGGGCTGCACTGGGCGCCACTTATCGGTGCGGCGCTCGGGCTGGCCGGTCAGTTCGCCGACCTCTGCGAGAGTTTGCTGAAGCGATCGGCGGAGGTTAAGGACACCGGCGCGGCCGTGCCGGAGTTCGGAGGCGTACTGGACATAATCGACTCGCCCCTGCTGGCCGCCGCCGTGGGCTACGCGCTGCTGGCGGTGCTTATCTGAGCGGTGGATTTGCCTCTACGCGAGCCGGGCTTCGATTCTTGCGACTTTGCCGTCACGGACATCGTGGGCCGGGTCGCCTGCCAGCGAATCGCCGTCGTGGCCTACCTCCCTGCCGTCGTCATACACCAGCCGATAGCCGGTTACGACAGCCCGGCCCTTGCCGAACGTCGCCTTGCGGCCGGGGTTCAGGTACGTCACCAAGACTTTCCCCAGGAACAACGCCGAGTATGAATCGGCAGGGAATCGCATTGTCTCGCTCTGGCCGTCAGGTCGGACGATTTCCCGCTCGCCTGCGGCTTCGGTGAACAGCCAGTCCGGCAGAATTGGTTCGAGCTTCAGGACAAGCTCACCGTCACGGACGCCGAACGGCCTGTGCCCGAAGCTCATGACAAGCAGCATGTGAACCACCTCGGCCGTCGTGCCGCTGGTCCGAGGCAGGAAGCCGCGCCCATGGTAGCCCGGGCGGGGGTGGCGGCTTGAGACGATAAACGAGGTGTTCTCCAGCGGGCTTCGGCCGTACACCTCCGGCGGCTGGAAGCACGCCAGGCACCGCCGCATGTCCTCGAAAAACTCCTCGTGCAGCCCCGCCTGCAGCATCGCCAGCAGCAGCTTGTGCTCCATGTGCATGAAGACGTTCTCGTTCTCGAACCATCCCGGCGGCCAGGCGCGGATGCGGCCGAGTTCCGGCGATTCATCGGCGATGCTGTCGGAGAGGATGTACATGCCCAGTTCGCGGTCGTAGAGCGGGCCTTCCCGGAGCGTGCGCAGCATTTGCCCGGCCCGGCCGCGGTCCTGCTCGATGCGCAGCGCGTGCGTGGGCGCTTCCAGAAAAGCCGGCAGGAGGTGATGCCGGAATCGCCTCACGCGGACGCACGGCAGCCCGCGGTCGCTGAGCTTGGCCCGCGCCCCGCCAGCGCCGTCGGCCTCCTCAAGCGGCTCGACTTCCACCGGCTCATGCGTGGCATAGGTGGCGTACAGCCCGGTCCGCTCATCCAGGGCCTTCGGCAGCGACACCTCGATTCGCCGCTCGGCAAGGTCCAGGAACTCCCGGACATCGCCCGCCCGCAGCATGATCATTTCCCCGCTAAAGCCCTTTCGGACTTTCTCGCGGTACCGCTCGCGTGCCTCGGCGGTGTTCGCCCAGTAAACATGGTCGCGGTCGGCCTCATAGCGTGAGAAATACTCGCGGCATTCGGCCGTTACTGCCCGCACCAGCTCGGCTATCTCGTCCGGCACGTCCTGCCGGTAATCGTCGGCAACGCCGGCATCGGCGAGCATCCGCCGCATCAGCCGGATACCGCGCAGCAGGTGTAACATCTCGGAGGTCGTGGCGCCGAAGAGTGCGGGCAGCCCGTTTATCGAGTCATGCCAGCCGGGTTTGTCGGCCTCCATGTCCAGGCCGATTCCGCTGGGCGAGATAGTGGCCGTCTTGACCGCAAGCAGACACAGCAGCTTCTCCAGCAGATTGGTGCGGTGAATTTCGCCTTCGCCGTCGGCGAGGCGGACGCAATGCGGCCGATGGCTGCGGGAGGCGATCAACTCGGCCTTTGCCTTGTCGCGGGCGACCGCGTCCAGCCGGCGGATGCGTCCGTCGGCGGTGCGGACGGTCTTGTCGTCGCGCGGGCGGACGAGAACGTCGGTGTCCCGGTAGGTGAAGTCGCGGCTTTCGATGAGCAGTTCCCGCGTGCGGTCAGGGAAGATCGCCAGAAAGCTTTCCAGCAGGTCGAGATTGTACGTCCAGTGGTCGGTCCAGTAGCCGGTCTCGAACTCGGCGCGGGTGGACTTTTCGCAGATTGCCAGAAGCTCGCCAAGGAACCACTCGCGGCCGACGCTCAGGGCGATGCCGCGCCGCTCGATGGCCAGCATCAGCGCGCCGGGATCGAACCTGTCGGCAAGCATCTCGGCGACGGCCGCGCGGTATTCCGGCTCGACGGTTCGCTCCAGCACGGCCTCAAGCACATCGGCGTCGGTTACAGCTAGCTCCGACCCCATCACCTGCAACGGGTTGTATCCGTCCGGCTGGATGAGGTTGAAGAACAGCCGCACGTTGTCCGCCCCGACGCGCGGGTTGAACCAGACATCGTTGCGGCGGTTCTGGTTGACGTCGCGGAACGCCCCGTTGCCCTGCGAAAAGTAAGTCGCCTCGAGGCGGAAGTGGTTGTAGTCGCGCTCCAGATCGCCATGCCGGCGGGAATAGACATGCAGCACCTCCGCCCGGTCGGACGAGGGCATGTCCACCGGCAGGCCGCCCCGCAGGCAGTTGTCCAGGAAGGTCTGGGATGCGTATTCGTTCAACACATCGCAGCGGCTGTGGACGAGCAGTCGATGGCGGACCTTCTGGACCTCCTGGCGGCTCTGGCGGGCCTTCTGGTCGAACCAGCCGGCGGCGGCGACCCGTTCGGGAAGCGAGCGGGCGAACCGCGGGTCGTGCGCTCGGCCGATGAGCATCCGCAGCGTCCGCGACTCGCCGGCGGGCAGCTTCAGCGGCCAGTGGACGAACGCGCACGGCGTCATGCAGTGCGTGTCCTGCCGGCGCGAGGCGTCGAACGGCTCGCCGGTTCGCAGTGCGTGGGGGCAGGTGAGGTCCAGGTAGTCGCCGAAGATAAGCGACGGGTCCACTATCGCCGGCAGCAGCTTTCCGTCGCCCTGCTCAAAGCCGAAGAAGAAGTGCGCCTCCTCGACGAACTGCGTCTCCGGCGTATCGGAAGGCACGGCCGTGAGGTTCAGAAGCGGCAGGCGGTCCTCAAGCCCCCGCACGTGCAGGTATGACTCGGTGATATAAGGCAGTCGCTGGAGCAGCATCGCCGGGACCGCGAACGGTACGACTCTGGGCAGCCCGTCGAGCACATCCAGGTCGAGGTCCCGGCCAACGCGGTTTTCGATGGTGACACTGCGCGCAAGAGCCGCGAACTGCTCGTCGGGTATGGCGAAGTATTCAACCTTCACGGACAGCCCGGCCGACTCGCTGGTCTCGTCCAGCCGGAGGGAATCGACGCCGATGGTCAGCCGGTTCTCGACGCCTTCAGGCGCATCGGAGCGGAACGGCTCGTACACAGGCC
>PUND01000041.1 GCA_003551645.1 Phycisphaerae bacterium
CGCGGGCGGCTCCCTGTCGCGGCCGGCGGGCCGCGCGGGCAACGGTTGCCCGGCCTGCTTGCTGACCCGCAAAGGCGTTGGCGGGGATAAACGCGGATGAACACTGATGGCAGGAGCTCAATACAACGCGGCTGTGTCCCGGCGTGTTCGACCGCTCCTGGCCGCCGCCGAGGCCATTTCCGGTACCCGCGTTTATCCGTGTTCATCCCCGCCTGGTTTCTCAGGGATGTGGCAATGCTCGCGTCTTGGCGGTCAGTCGCGCTGCTGGTAGAGCGCCTGTTCACTGAGGACGGGGCGGCCGCGCCGGGTGAGCGTTTTCCCGGCGGGGCTGAACGATGCACTCATCGTCGGCGAACCCCACGCGAAGGACCGTGGCGTAGTCGGCCGGCGGGCCGTGCGGTCCGCAGCGACGGCCGGGATGCAGGCCCGGCCGAGCTTCGGCCGCTTGCGGGAGGGCTTCAGCGCCCCTCGGCCCCCAGCGCCGGCAGCGGCACAGACCCCGCCGGGCCATGCCGGACGGGGTCTGTTACACCAACGCGACAGAGTGTATGAACCCGCGGGAATCGCCGACCGACGCCGCGGGCGTTTCGCGCTACCGCCTGCGCCTGAGCAGTATCCCAAGCCCGCAGACGCCGAGCAGCACCAGTGACGCCGGCTCCGGAACGGCCGTGATGCGCATGGCGTTAAGGACGGGGCTATGCTTGTCGGGCACCTGGTCAACGGACAACAGGAGCGAGCCGCCATCCCGTGGCTCCACGGCCTCCCATGTAATCCAACCATCGGTTGAGGAGTCACCAACGCAGTCCCATATCACGCTGTCATCGCCGCCGGCGTGAGCCAGCGTGTAGTCGCCCATTCGCTGAGAAATATCACCGTCTGCGTGCCATGCTGCGGCGACTTCCACAATATACACGTTGTCCATATCCAGGCCGGATATGACTATCTCTCCTGGTTCGTTTTCAACAAACCAGAAGCCGTCAATGGCTTTGTTATCCAGCCAGCCCTCATGGGCTGTGGCATCTACTGGCAAACCCGATCGAGACCAGCCGATCTCTCCGTTAATTGTAATGCCGCTCAATGGATCGCCGGTGTCATAGTCCATCGGGTCATCAAGAGTAGTCATCGTGTGGTCCATCACATTCCAGTTGCCCGTCTCAGGGTGGTCTTTTTCCTGGGAACCTGAGAAGTCCACACGCACATCCCAGATGATATCCGCCCGGACCGTTTGAGGGATCATCGCCAATACGGTCGATATCCCCACCACCGCAACTGCCATTGTCGTCAACTTCATAAACTCGGACTCCTTTCCTTGCGCCGCCCAGGCGCCTGCCCGGACGACACACTGAAAAAAAGTGATACACGAGGCCGACCCTACGGCCCCTACCTTTGACTATGATGTCCGTACCAGGACAATGTGTGTGCCAGTTCGTGCGCTAAGACTGTGGCTTACGCATGATGCATTTGAGAAGCACGCTTTGCAAACGTCATATTCACTGTGTCTGACAGGATTGTGCGTTGTGAACTACAGGAGCACATCTGCCCTGACTGCTAAAAGTGATGCCCGGTTGACTAACATGCGTGTGTCCCCTTGTGTCGGTTTCCCGATTCGAATTCCTTTAGATAAAATTCCATAAACGACAGGTGTATAGACCACATTATGCACGAAGCTTCGCTTTCGCTGATAATGTGCCGTGTTGCCGGGCCTGGGCGGCCGGCTGTGCTGCCTTGCCGGCGTCGATAACCGAAGACGGCCATGAGAGCGGACAAGCCGCACAACGCCCCGCGGCCCCCCGCGGGGCGTTGCTATGCGCGGCCGCGATGCTGACCCGGCTTATTCACGAGCAAACATCATCTTCATCAACAAGCCGGGCAAGGAACCGACAAGCTCCTGATGCGCGGCCCGTCCGCGGCGCGATTCATCAGCGGCCATCCGTCAGACCGACCATGCAGTTCTTGTCCGGCAGTTGTCTGAGGACCGGCGCGCCCGCGGCAAAGTTGTGCAGATAATCGGTATGGATTTGGAGGTGATCGACCTTCCGGCCGGTCATCTCAGCCCTCACCATGCCCTCCAGCCCGGCGACCGGCTGTATGCACTCCGGGTGAGCGTCAGTATCGCTGGCCGACCGCCTGTATTCGGCCAGGATGTGATCCTGAATCACGTTCCTCATCTCGACCAGCGGCGTGGCCGGGTTTGTGTCGTCGGACAGCGACCGCCTGACCCGCCGCATGCGGAAATTGTCCATCCGCGACTCAAGACATAACAAGGGCAAGTCGTTGTCGGATGTGCTGTACACCTCGACATCCTCGATGTGGATATTCCTCAGAAGCCCCGCGCCCTCGGCGTAAGCGGGGTCGGCTGCGTCGAACAGCGGTACGCGGCAATACCGCAGCGCATCGGCGTTCAGGGCGTAGTGGCGGCAGCCGCCGCAGACACCGCGGATGTCGATGTCGGATATCTCGGACCACACGCTGGCCAGTCGCACAAGCGAGTGGCAGTCCTCGGCGTGTATGTCCGAAATGTGGAGGTTGCGGATCGGCCCGGCCTCAGCGCCCAGAAGCTCCGACCGCAGCAGCCCGTCGTCGGCGTTCAGCGCGATCAGGTCGTCGCCGGTCGTATAGCGGCCGTGTGCCCTGATATCGTGGATGTGCCCGTTCTCGCAGTATCCGCAGCAGTGGATACCGTCCTGGTTGCGGGTGATATGGGTCATCTCGAAACGCACGCCCTGGATGCGGAAATTCCGCACGCGGGTGAAGCGCGTGAAGTAAGCGGTTGAGTCCTTCAGCACCACATCCCGAAGGCGGAACCCGTCCACGTTCTTCATGTTCATCAACGTGCCGGTATAGGCGTCGCTGTCGCCCTCCCGGCCGCGGGGGTTGTTCGCGTTGTTGCCGTCCCATATGCCGCCGCTGATGGAGATGTCGCTGTCGCCGCCCTGCTCGTCGCGGTTGGCAATCAGAAAGTCCGAGGCGCACCGGCCCGCTCCGTCGGCAAAGAACAGCGTCGCCTGCGGATGGACCACCAGCCGCGTGGAGCCGGAAATCTTCAGCCCCTTGTCGATGCGATATCTGCCGTAAGGGATAAACACGTGCCCGGCGCCGGAATCGAGCGCCCGCTGTATGCCAGCGGAGGCGTCCGCCTCGCCTCTGTCGGGGACGTTGAATTCCGCCACTGATACGCCATACGCATTGTCCGGCATGTCATCTCCTCACTGCCGCGGCGACGGCATCGAGCTGACGGTAGTACATCTCAGGCACAACGCCGCCCAGACCGCCGATGGTACCCTTGTACGATTCGAAGGGCACATCCAGCGTGACGGCCGCCTGGTTCCGCACGACCCAGTCCACCACGAAGGCCTTCAGTTCATCGTCGGTGAAACGCGTGATGGGGTCGGGGCACACGCCGCCGACCGAATCCCGCGAGCCGCCCCAGTAGCCGCCGATGGGGATGAGGATGTGTCTGAGCGCGCCGTCGTCGTACCGGCCGGGGCATTCCTTCAACTGAAGATGCTCGCCGGCGCAGTAATCGTCGTCGGGTACGTATTTGCCGAGCTTGCCCCAGCCGCCGTTGAACGCGACGGCGGCGCTCGGGTTGCCGGCGCGAAGCCCGGCGGCAAGCCGTGCGAGATTCGGTTCCGGGTCCACGCCCGCGCCGTCCACCCACCAGCCGGAGACACTGTCCGCCCAGCGGCGCGAATATTCCTCCAGGACCTCGCACCAGCGCGTGGGATAGTCAGGCGCCAGGGCGTCCTGGGCCTTCCTGTTGGCCTGCTCGGCCACCCACGGCCAGACGTAGGCCATCACGCGGATGCCCCTGGGATTGCAGGCGGCCGCCAGGTCGGCGATGAGGTCCCGCCGGGTGCATACCGGCTCGCCCGCGTACCTGTCGAGCGTTTCGTTGGGCGAGCACCAGTAGAGTGAGGTGGCGTTGTGGCAGAGGCAGAACAGCAGCCAGCGGGCGCCAAGCTCGTCGAGCTGCCCGGCCAGTGCATCCACGTCGAAGCGTTCGGTCTGCTCGTTGAACGATTCCAGCGATCCGCTCGCATCGCTGCGGTAATGGTGCATCACGCCCCAGCCGCCGGCCATCCAGGCGGCCCGGTTGGTATCGGCCGGTCTGTCATGTGCCGGAGCGGGTGTCTGGTCCGTCCGATTCTCCGAGGTGGTGAGACGATTCTTGTGGTTCTGTTGCTTCATAAGCTCCTTCTTGTCCGTGGTTGATCTAATATCACGAGCACTACAGATCGTCGAAGTTTTCGCACTTGTCGTTCAGTTCCGTACGCCAGCGGCGCAGCTCGGCCCGCAGCCGTTGAAGTGTCTCGGCGTGTTCCGGGTCCTGGGCGAGGTTGTTCTTCTCGGCAGGGTCTTCAAGGAGGTCGAACAGTTGCGTATGTCGCTCGCCTTCGACGGCGTACTCGATGAGCTTGTAGCGATCGTCGCTGACCGCCCGCTGGCAGTCGCGGTACGCATAGTGCAGCACATCTCGCACGCCGGCCGATGCGTCGTTAAGACACGGCGCCAAGCTCAGACCCTCCACGGTATCGGGTGTCGGCAGGTCGGTAAGCTCGCAAAGCGTCGGGAAGATGTCCGTCAAATAGCACAGCGCTTCGCGCCGCTCGGCCGCGGGTATGCCCGGACCCGTGAAGATCAGCGGCACGCCGACGCTGTGATCGTACACGTTCTGCTTGCCCATAAGCCCGTGTTGCCCGACGGCCAGGCCGTTGTCGCCGGCGAATACGATGATGGTGTTGTCGTACTGGCCGGTTTCGGTCAGCGCGTCGAGGATGCGTCCGACATGTTCGTCTATGAACGCGATAAGCGCGTAGTAGTCAGCGATGTGCTGCCGCACGGCGTCGGGACGGCGCGGCTGCGCCTCCAGCAGTTCGTCTCGAACCAGAAGTTCGCCGTTGTCGAACGGGTGACAAATCACAAAGTTATCCGGCAGCGAGACGCTATCCTTGTTGTATCGTCGGCGGAGTCGCTGCGGATACTGGCGGGGATCGTGCGGAGCGATGTGTGCCAGGTACAGGAAAAAGGGCTTCCCCTCGGCGGCCGCTTGCGAGCCGGGATAGGTTCGTACGAAATCGATTGCCTCGTCGGTGAAAACTTCCACCGAATGGCGCCCGGCGGTTTTGGTCGTCTCGAACGGCTGCCGGAAGGGCTCTATGGGAGGGTCGTTATATCCTTGCTCCGGGGCGTATTCGCCGGACGGATCAAAGTCATGCACGGGAATGTGCCAGTGGCCGTTGCAGGCCTCATACCACCCCTTGTTGTTGAAGCCGAATATCTTGGCCCCGGTCGAAAATGACCGCGTATGAGATGCGCGGTCCTGGTGCCACTTGCCGATATGAGCCGTGGTATACCCGTGCGAACGGAACCACTCCGGCATGGTCGTATGTTCCGGCGGGATCCGCTGACCTTGCCGTTCGATGGAAAACAGCGTCCTTCCGGTGAGCATCATGGCACGGCTGGGCATGCATACGGCGGGATGACTGCCGCCCATAATGTACGCTCGGGTAAACGCCGTGCCGCTGGCCACCAGCCGGTCCAGGTTCGGCGTGTCCACTTCCGTGTTCCCGAACGCCGAGATGGTGTCAAAACGCTGGTCGTCTGTGAAGATGAACAGGATGTTCGGTCGTCTCATTGTCCTTCTTTCGGCGATGGCGCTCGTGTCGTTACGCCGGGGGCGTCGGCTGTCGGCGATAGTAACGTCGCCTCAACCGCTATTCCACGTCGATCAGAACGACGTCCTTTCTCTGATCCGGCTGCACGGTGCTGAAACTCAGGTGGTTGGTAACAAGCCGCCGGATGTGGCGTGCGTACAGGCCGTAAGCCGGCACCGTTGCCCCGAGAAAATGGTATTCGGGCCACTGGCGTCCCAGAACGTCGGTATCCAGCTCGTTCAGAACCGCGTCGGCGTCCTCGGCCGTTCCGCCGCCGGCGGCTCGCATGGTGATGTTGCTTAGCGTGACGTCCTCGATGGGATGACCGTCGAGTCCGGTAAAGATGAACGCCGCGTCTTTTCCGCAGGCGGTCGAGTCAACGAGTATGTTGCTGAACATCATGTTCCGCATCGCTTTTGGCGTCGCTACGCCTTCGGGGGCGTCCACGCACGCACGCTGACGGCAGAACGTGGCGAACACCGGCCGCGGGACATTGACCATCACCAGGTCGGAGAAGGTCATGTTCTTCATTTCGGCGCCTTCGCACATCTGTATCTTCAGCGCCGAGTCGTCAATGTCGTGAAACACGCAATTGCCGATTGCGACGTTCTCGAAGTCTCCGCGGGACAACAGGCCGATGCGCACCCCGGCCCATCTGCTGGTGAAGGTGCAGTTGCTGACGACAATGTCACGGCAGGGCCGGTCGGTGCGGGACGTCTGAAGGCAGATGGAATCGTCGCTGGTGTCGAACGAGCAGTTGGTCACGCGCACGTCGGTGCAGCCGTCGAAGTCCAGCCCATCGCCGTTGCTGTTGGCTCGGCTGTGAATGCGGACATTGTGGACCGCCACCTCGCGGCAATACAGCCAGGCCGAGGTCCACGAAGCCGGGCGCAGAAGCGTGATATCGGACATGCGTATGTTCGCGCAGTCCAGAAAGCGGATCAGCATCGGCCGATTGCCCCGCGGGTCGTCCGCGTTGGGGAAGTTGTCTCTGTCTCCCTGGCCGTCGATGGTCCCCCGCCCGACGATGCCGATGCCGTGGGCGTCGCGGGCGAATATCAGACAGCGGTCCATGTGCGACTCGTCGCGGTACATCTGCTTGTGCGTGTCTGTCGCGTAGTCGGCGATGTTCGTACTGCCGGCCAGTACCGCGCCCGCGTCGACCTTCAGCGTCACGTTGCTTCGCAGGTGGATGGTGCCTGTCAGGTATTTGCCCTGTGCGACCACGACCGTGCCGCCGCCTTCGCCGTGGCAGGCGTCGATGGCGGCCTGAACGGCCCGGGTGTTGACTGCCTGGCCGTCACCGACGGCGCCGTAGGCGCGAATGTCGTATTCCATGTCCTTGACCGCCCGGACGAGTCCTTAAAGATAAATCCCTGTCATATCAAAAGGCGCCCCGCGGATGGGCCCGCGAGGCGCCTTTGGTGTTGTCTGCATCTTGTGCGGCTGTGGTCTTACCTGCGGCGGCGAAGAAGAACGCCAAGGCCTCCAAGACCCAGAAGCGCCAGCGTCGCCGGCTCGGGGATCAGCACCGCTTCAAGCGTCTCGCCTAGGCGGATTTCGTCAACCACGGCCGAGGCGAACTTCTGGTCATGCCAGCCGCCGTAGTCGTTAGCCCGGGCATAGAGAGAAACGGCGTCGATGCCCGTGAGGTTTGTTGTATTGCCGCCAAAGGTCACTGTCTGCCATGCCGGAGCATCGTCCACGTTGGCCAGGGCGGCGGCTTCCACTTCCGGGTTCTGCCAAATGCCATAGACCACGTTGATGAAGTTGGCAACCAGCAATGCGGTGTCGCCGTAGTTGTACGCGCCCAGGTTGACTTTGCCCGCGTTTCCTTCGGCGTACATATACGGATTGCCGTCGCCGTCGTCGGCGATACCCAGTGACAGGGTACGGTCATTGCTTGACGTGGAAGTCATGTGGAACCGCACGGCCACGGTGCCTCCGCCGGCGCTGATGTCTTCGCTGCTGGCCACCTTCAGCAAGGCGCTGGCATAGACCGGCTCAATACCGGAAGCAGCCGCAAAATCAGTGTTGTTAAAGGCACTCGCATCCACGACTTGCCCGGATGCTGGACCGACGGCAATTATTGCCGCCCCGCCTGCAGACGCCAGAGACGGAAAACTCAGGCCTTCGGACGTGTACTCCGCCGCGCTGCCCCAGTTGGTCATGTCGGAGTCGGTAAAAGATTCCTCGGCGATAAGTGCGGCTCCCGCCGGTCCGGCCAGCATCAATACCGACACTGAAGCCATCCAAAACGTCATTCTCCTAGTCATCAGTCCATCCTCCAGTTCTAGCTTGAACTTGAGTGAAATGGTGGCTGCGACCGTACGCAGCCCAACCTCTAGCGTGATATTCTATGCCGATTCCTGTGCAGCGCCTATGGCATATGTGCGATAAAGATGTTATAGATATGGTACGGGTACGGTAACGCCATGGCATGGGAGGATCCGCAATGGCCGAGAATCGACCAAGACTCATAGCACTGCTTGCCAGGCCGGGAACCCTGCCGTTCATCGGCATCATTCGCGGTATCAGGTCGTATTGCGGGCACAAGCGCCAGTGGCGGTTGATCCGACGCGACCCTACCGACGAGGCCGATCTGGAGTGGCTCGCCGGCCAGGGACCGGATGGGATGATCGTTCATGTGGGGCGTCTGGGGCTTCTGAACCGCTCCCTCAAGCTCGCGGTCCCCGCGGTCAACACCTCCGGGCGGTTTGGGCCGGCCGAGCTTACCGACAAGCACTGCGTCACCGTGCGTATAGACGAGCGGGCCGCCGGCGCCATGGCGGCCAGGCACCTGCTGGGCCTGGGACTGGAGCACTTCGCCGTGTTCGGGACCGCTTCGCTGTACTACAGCGTCGAAAGGTATGAGGGCTTCAGGAGCGTGCTGGCCGGAAAAGGGCATACCTGCGAGGCGTTCTGGGCCGACCGGGAAGACCCCTGTGACCTGCGGTCGAATCCGGCCCAGGAGCCGCCGGAATGGGTGATGGCTGGGTTTGTCGATTCGCTTCCCAAGCCCTGCGGGGTGTTGGCTACCGACCCGGGGTACGCGGATCGGCTCTGCCAGCTTGCCGCCGCGCGAAAACTGTCCGTACCGGCGGATGTGGCGATCATCGCCGGGCACGACAGTGATATCGCCGCTCACTGCGCCGAGCCCAGTCTTTCCGCGGTCAACCTGCCGCTGGAGCAGTTGGGCTATCGGGCCGGTGAAGCGCTGGATCGTCTGATGTCCGACAGGAAACCGGCCAAATACCGCCCACTGGCTCCGCTGGGAGTCCGGGCGCGTGCGTCCACCGATACGCTGGCTGCTTCCGACCCGGTCGTCCGCAGGGCGATCGCCTTCATACGCCGACACTCCCTCAAGCCGTGCACGGTCTCGGAAGTCCTGGATTATGCCGGTTGTTCGCGTTCTTATCTTGATCGGGCCTTTCGTGACACGCTGGGACATACGGTCTTCGCAGAGATACGCAACCGGCAGATATTGGCCGCGGGGGACATGCTTACCGCCACCGACGAAACGGTGGAAGCCGTTGCCGTCGCTTGCGGTTTCTCCGGCGGTATGCGGTTCAGCCAGGTCTTCAAGGAGGCGGTCGGGCAAACCCCGAGCCAGTACCGACGTCAATTCCGCAACAGATCCACAAGCTAGGGTCAGCTTGGAGAAGCCGCACAAGCTGTCCTGAGCGCCGCCGAAGGGTTAATCCTGAGCACAGCCGAAGGGAACCTGCTCGTGCTACGCAGCAAGCTGCTACGCACAGTAGTACCGGTGCGGTGGGATGAGCAGAGGCAGGCACGACAGTGAACGCCATCCATCACACGCCACGTGCCGTCGCCTGCATGTATTCGCTCCGCACTGCTCATGGCCTGTACTCACGGGACCACTCGGTGTCGTATCCCGTGCGGACAAAACCGGCCCAGCGTTGACAGAACTCCTCTGACAGACCGATCTTGCACAAGTCGGCAACATATCTTTCGACGTCATATGTGACGAAGCGAAACTCGAGATTCCCATCGCACTCGACGGCATAGCCGGCTCGAGGGTCGCTGTTCCGCGGCTGGCCGACCGGCGGAATGCAGACGTATCGCAGCCCGTCCACAGTCCGGTCGATCCGGCGGTGCGAATGGCCGCAGATAACAACCGGGCATGGGACGGCCTGGAGGTGTTTTGCCAGGACGGGATCAGGCATTGACGGGTGAAGATATGGAGCGCCGGGAGGATGGTGCATCGCCTTTGCCTTGATTCCTCGGAAATCGACCGTCAACTCAGTTGCCAAAGTCGCCAGGTACGACAACTGCGACTCGCTTAACCGGTCAAACGTCCATTCATCCCAGTCAACAGGATTGGCCCGCCTCGCGGCACGGCCCCGGATGGCAAGGATTGCCGCGTCATGGTTACCCAGAATGGCCCTCGCACCTAGCTGGTTCAGCAGATCAACGCAGGTCGAAGGGTTGGGGCCGTACCCCACGATATCTCCGAGGAAAACGGTCTCGTTGACCTCTCCGGCGTCGGCAAGCACCGCTTCGAACGCCGGCAGATTCGCATGAACATCCGTAATCCAGAGGCGTCTCATCAGGTCCTTGCCTCACGAAGGCGTTGCTTCGGGCCTCGGCCAATCCGTTCCGGTACCGCTCGGCTCAAGACGCATTAAGACCATATTCGTCGTGGAAAGCACGTATTACAAGTTTCTTGTCACCGATGACACCGGCCGGACTGCTCAGCCTCGAAGATCTGGCCAAGGACGTCGGCTGCGACCGCACCTACGTCGGCCGTATGCTCCGGCTGACCAGCATCGCGCCGGACATCATCGAGGCGATCCTTCGCGGCGACGAGCCCGACGGCCTGAGCTTGGAAAAGCTGCGGAAGAACCTGCCAGTGCGGTGGGATGAGCAGAGGAGGATACTGGTAGGGAATTCAAACCCGCTTGGGGCCGGCCGTCGGGCCCGGGGCGAGGGGTTAGAAAAGCAAAGGGACCGCGGGCCGCAGCCCTTTTGTCTTCTAGGCCCTCGAATCGATCAGCCTTCGTTTACGCCTTTCGCAATACGGTCGCCGGTCTCCTGATCGATGTTCCGCCAGTATTCGAAAGCACGCTCCAGCACAGGCTCGCTGACGCCCTTTTTGAGGTGTCCGACGACATTCGAGACCAACCGGTCTCGCTCGGCATCATCCATAACCTCCCGCACCAGCGTACCGGGCTGGCCGAAATCATCGTCGTCCTTGCGCTTGCTGTAGGCAGATCGAATGAACTCCCCGCTGGCACTCCAGACAGCATCTTCCGGATAGCGATCCGGGTCGGGCTGGGGGCCGCCTTTGGAGTTCGGCGCGTACACAGGATCGGTAACATTGTCGATCCGCATGGCCCCGCCCTTGCCGTAGTTGTGCACCGGGCTCTTCGGCCGGTTGACGGGAATCTGCTTGTAGTTGACCCCCAGCCGCGCCCGGTGGGCATCCGCGTAGGAAACCAAGCGGGCCAGAAGCATCTTGTCCGGACTGGGGCCGATACCGGGGACAAAGCTGTTCGGCTCGTATGCCGCCTGCTCAATCTCGGTGTGGAAGTCGGTGGGGTTACGGTCCAGCATCAGCCGGCCCACCTCGTGCAGCGGATAGTCGCCGTGGGGCCAGACCTTTGTCAGGTCGAACGGGTTGAAGCGGTATGTCTTGGCTTCCTCGAAAGGCATGATCTGCACTTTCAGTGTCCAACTGGGGTAATCGCCCCGCTTGATGGCTTCGGCAAGGTCGCGACGATGGTAGTCCGCATCCTGGCCGGCAATCCGGTCAGCCTCCTCCTGGGTCAGGAAGTCGATGCCCTGGTCGGTCTTGAAGTGATACTTGACGAAGAAGCGTTCACCTTTGGCGTTGACCCACATATAGGCGTGGCTCGTGTAGCCGTTCATGTGCCGGTAGGACTTGGGCACGCCGCGATCGCTCATCAGGATCGTGACCTGGTGGGCGGTCTCGGGAGAAAGGGTCCAGAAGTCCCACTGCATGTCGTGATCCCGGAGGCCTGTATCCGCTCGGCGCTTCTGGGAATGGATGAAGTGCTGGAACTTCATCGGGTCGCGAACGAAGAAAACCGGCGTGTTGTTCCCCACCATGTCATAATTACCTTGGCTGGTGTAGAACTTCAAGGCAAAGCCGCGCACGTCCCGCCAGGTGTCAGGGCTGCCGGACTCGCCAGCCACCGTGGAGAAGCGGGCCAGCAGTTCGGTCTTCGTGCCTGGCTGGAACAAGGCCGCCTTGGTATAGGGGGTCACATCCTGAGTGACCTCGAAGTGTCCGAAAGCCCCGGACCCCTTGGCATGGGGCTGACGGTCCGGGATCATCTCCCGGTTGAAATTGGCCATCTGCTCCATGAGGTAATGGTCATGAAGCAGGATGGGGCCGTCAGGGCCGACGGTGAGCGAGAACTCGTCGCTGGACACGGGATTGCCCGCATCGTTTGTGGTGGGCCTAAGGTCGTCATTCTTCATTGCCATGTCTCCTTCTGGCCAGGATTTCCCAGATGGTATGCCGACGATAACCGTCACTGATAGAAAATTCAAAACCGCTTGTGGGCCATCCTATTTGGACAGCTCTTTGTACAATGTTATGCCTGTGGCAATGGCGTCCGCTGATTTTCTGCAGTCTTGCCCCATGGGACAAGCCCTATCAAACGAGGCGAAAGCCGTTGTCACCGGTGACACGCCCCTCGCCGTCCGCTGCCGTCGCCCGCGCTCACTTTCCCGAAGCAGTGCCATTGCAGTGCCATTGCAGTGCCACGCAGCGCTCACGTCGCGCTCACATGAGCGTCTTTTGGCACTGCAAACGTCACAGTGACGGGGTTGCAGTCCCTTTGCATGCAGGCGAAGTCGGGTACAACTCGCGCCTACCCCGATTCGGCGTAAGTGATTGTAATGAAGCAGATTGTCTCTCACGGGACGGGGCGGAGCCCCGTCACGCGATTCAGAGATTTTGAGACGGTCTCGGCCGCCGAAACGGCGGTTTCGGGGGCTACCCCGTCACGTGGTTGGGTGGCGAGGGGCGGCGGACTTGATTCGTAACGTGCTTTGCGACATAGGTATATACGACAGGCCCGCTGCCGGTGGGCAACGGGCCTTGTTTGGGCCAGAGACGAGCCGCGAGGACTCGTCGAATGGAGGCGCCGGGAATCGAACCCGGGTCCCGTGACGGCTCGGTGGCGGCTTCTACGTGCGTAGTCGCTGTTTTTTTCTCGCAGTCGCGTCCCGCGGCGACACGGTACGCAACAGCCAGCCCGACCGAAGTCCCGATCGGCTAACCGGGCGACTGCCGACCGGCAAGCCCGCTGTTTGACGTCCTGTACCGGCCCACGGGCGAAGCCGGAGAGGACGGACTGCGTTATTTACGCAGCCAGTGCCATGCCGGTGTTGTTGGCATGTAAAGTAGCCCCAGGTGTTTTACCAGGCCTCCTGGGAACCTGGGCACGCAACCGACACCTCAACCCGTCCGGTCGAATCCAATTCGCCCCCGGAGAGTCGAAGCTTCTCTCTAACTGCATTATACACTATCGGCCGCCAACGGCCAATACCGCAACCCCGGCTGCGAGCCGGCAGGCGGCCGAAGCGCCAGCCGCGGCCGGGGAAAAACGCTTGTCGCGCGGACGGTCGGCGGGCATTATACGCCCCGAATCGACAACAGGACGCGGGCCGTTGAGCAGGCCGACCGACACGATTAAGGAGCGCTCATCATGGGCGAGCACCTGCTGGAAGAACAGCGAGAGAACTGGGGCACGCGGGCCGGGTTCGTGCTGGCGGCGGTCGGCTCGGCCGTCGGGCTTGGCAACCTCTGGGGCTTTCCCTACAAAGTCTATGCCCACGGCGGCGGGGCGTTTCTGCTGCCGTACTTCTTCGCGATGCTGCTTATCGGCATCCCGCTGCTGATTCTGGAGCTTTCGCTGGGACACATGACCCAGCGGGCCGCGCCGGACGCCTTCCGCTCGGTCAACCGCAAGGCCGAGACCGTCGGCTGGTGGGGTATTCTGCTGGCTTTCGTCATCATCACCTACTATGCGGTCGTGCTGGCCTGGGCGCTGGGTTACCTGGTCATCTCCGTACACGGCATCTTCACCGGCGGCGAGCTGCCCTGGGCCGGCGCGGACCCCGGCAGGGCCGAGAGCTTTTTCTTCTCGGACTTCCTGAACATGTGGGGGCCGGAGGAGATCAACGGCGAAGCTCGGCCGTGGACGTTCGGCTCGCTGGTAACGCCGATGGTGGCGTCTCTGGCGGTGGTATGGGCGCTGCTGTACTTTTGCATCTTCCGCGGCGTGCGGCTGGTCTCGAAGGTTGTCATGTACACCGTCCCCCTGCCCTGGATAATGCTGCTGATACTCGTTATCCGGGGGCTGACGCTGCCGGGCGCCGAGGAGGGGCTGGCCTTCTATCTAGAACCGGAATGGGACCAGCTCAGAAACCCCGAGACCTGGCGATGGGGGTTCGGGCAGATGTTCTTCTCGATGTCCCTGGCATTCGGCGTGATGGTCACCTACGCCAGCTTCCTGCACCGCAAGAGCGACATAAACAACAACGCCGCCATAATCGGCCTGGCCGACGTGGCGACCAGCTTCGTGGCGGGCCTGACAGTCTTCGCGACGCTCGGTGCCATGGCCTTCGCCACGCGGCAGATCGGCGACCACGTTGCCGTCGAGGAGGTTGTCGGCGAAGGGCCGGGGCTTGCCTTCGTCGCCTTCCCCTATGCCCTGGCGCAACTGCCCTACTCGGCCTGGTTCGCGGCCGTTTTCTTCCTGGCTCTTCTGACACTGGGCATCGACTCCGGGTTCAGCATCACCGAGTCGGCCCTGGCGTCGGTGGTGGACAAGACCGGCTGGAGCCGCGGCAAGGTGCTCATCGGCATGACGCTGATCGGATTCGGCATCGGGCTTGTCTATTGCACTCGCGGCGGGCTGGCCTGGCTGGGCGGGATGGACGACTTCATCAACAGTTCATGGGGCGGCATCGCCCTGCTGGGCCTGCTCCAGTGTGCGGTGCTGGGCTGGGGCTATCGGCTGGGCCGGCTGCGCGAACACGCCAACGAGCGCAGCGACTGGCGGCTGGGCGTCTGGTGGGAATGGATTATCCGCTACTTCGCGCCGATTGTGCTCAGTGTGCTTTTCTCGTGGTCGCTGCTGGAGACCGCATCCAGCGAGGACGGGTTTGTCCATGCCGATGGCGTACTGCAGTTGCCCCAACTGGCCGGGTTGATACTGGCGATAGCGGCGCCGATTCTGGCGGCGCTGCTGACGCTGATACCCTCCGGGCCGGCCGACACCTACGCCGCCCACCGCGGCCAGCCGCGCATGAGCCGCGTCGGCGGGTTAATCGGCGCGCTTTTGGCCGCGGTTGCGGTCGCTGCGGTGGCGGTGGCGTTCTACAGGGCGTTGACGATAGCCGTGGCGCTTCGCATCGGCGAGCACACCCATGAGTCGATATGGGCCGGCGGGATGCTCGCAAGCCCCGCCGGACTGACGGTCACCATGCTCCTGGCCGCCGCCGCGGCGGCACTGGCGGCGCTGGTGGTCGGTGCGTCCGGCGTGACCCGCGGAGAGCGATACGAGCAGCGCCCCAGCCGCCTTTCACGGCTGGCCGGCGGGCTGGGAACGCTGATGCTCGGTGGCGCCGGTGGAGTGTTGCTTCAGCTTTACCTGGCCTGGCAAGCCGCGGCCGAACGAGCAGCCGTCCCCGCCGGAGGCGCTGCCGGCGGCGAGCCGCCGGAGCCGGTCGTCCGGGAACTGTCGGTCATCTCGTACATCGTGCTGGCCGTGACAATGACCGTGATTGTGCTCGGGCTGACCTGGTGCTTCTACCGAGCCGTAAAGGCCGCCGGCGACACGGAACCCGAAGAGCAGTACCCCGAACAGCCGTGAGGCCTGGAAAGCGTCAAGAGGTTGCGCAGTTAAGCCGAATCGCTCCATCGGCGGGCGGGCCGTCTCAGCGCTGCACATCCATTACCACGACGGTAGTGTCGTCAAGCTCGGCCCGCTGTTGCTGGCGAACCAGGGCGATGCGTTCTGTCAGTTCCCCTAGCACCTCATCACGGTCAACGGCGGCCAGCGGCTTCAACGCATCCACCATCCGCGGGCATGTCCCGTCCTGTCGCCGGAAGGCCGCCTCCAGCCCGTCGGTATAGAGAACCAGCCGGTCGCCGGGCGAAAGCCGAACGCTGCGCGATTCGTACGGCTGCTCTGTCATCACCCCCAGCAGACCGCCGGGCGCCCCGAGCGTCTCGGCCCGGCCGTCTGGGTGGTAAAGCAGTGCCTCCGGGTGCCCGGCGCGGGCGTAGGTCAGCGTCAGAGACCGGGTATCCAGCACGCCATAGACGGCCGTGCAGAAATGAAAGCCGGATACATTCTGCTCGCAGATGTCGTCGTTCAGCGCCGCCAGGGCCGTCCGCGGCGGTATAATCTCGTAGCTGTGTCCGCTGATGCGTTTGGTCTGAAGGGCCTTCTTGACGAACATCGTCAGCAGCGCCGCCGGCAGACCGTGACCTACCGCATCGACGACGTAAAAGCCCAGCGTCGTCTCGTCGAGCCGGACCACGTCGTATATATCGCCGCTGACGAAGCCGGCCGGCATGAACAGCGTCGAGAACCGCACCGGACCGACCTCCGGCAGCCGGGCCGGCAGAAAGTCCCGCTGCAGGTTCGCCGCGATTCGCAGCTCCTCGCCCAGTTCCTCGCCGCGCTGCTCGGCCGCCGAGGGCGCGGACCGCAGCCGGCGTATCACCGATCCGAGCCGACTTGCGGCGGATAGCTCGGCGGCAAGCTCAACGGCCGAGGCGTCCTCGAAGGCCCACAGGAACGGACCTTCCCATCGCTGGAGCACCGACAGCGCATCGTCGGCGCCCTCGGGCAGTATGAAAAGCCCCACCGCCCCAACTCGGTCCAGTGTCTCCAGCAGCCGGGCAAGCGAGGCCGCGTCGCCGGAATGCATCACCAGCGCGACAGAAACATCCTCCAACTGCCGGGTCAGCGGCTCGTGCGGGTAATGCGGCTCAAGCCGCCAACGGCCGGAAACCGCCTCCAGCACCGGCTCCGGCACGGGCGCATCGCTTAACCACAGGAGCTTCGGCATCGTCGCCGTTGAGATGTCCATCCCGAAATCCTCTGCAAGCCGTTTTCAAACGCGGGTCTTGTGGCTAATCGTCACAGGCCCGGCTCGGCTTTAGAAGCGTCGGGGATGTCCCCCAGGAGTTTCGCCCTGTCGCCTATGGTTATTCCGGCCGCTCGAAGCTCACCGGCCGGGACCTCCAGCGCGTACTGGGCCGGCACTTTCGATCTGTAAGGCACTCTTCCGGCAAGGTCCGGCTCGACGGCCATAGTGTGTACCTGCACCACCCGCAAGTCCGAATCCAGGAAGGCGATGTCCAGAGGCACCAGGCAGCCGCGCATAACGAACGTCAGCTCCTGTTCTTCGGGAAAGACAAAGAGCATCCCGGTTCCCTCGCGGATGTTTCTTCGCCCGGAAAGACCGATGTACCGCTGCTCCTGTGTGGTCGCCAGGTCCACCAGCCAGCGCGTGCGGTTTATCTCCACCTGGGGAAAGGCGGGCTCGTCGGCCTCATCGCGGCAGCCGGAGATAACGACCGTCGCCAGCACGCCGAGGAGGCACAATCCCGGAACCGACAGCCGCGCCGCCATCAGGGGTTCTCCCCCTCGGCCAGCCGAAGCAGCCGACAGACAAGCTCCATCGGCAAGCCAACCACGTTCGAGAAGCTGCCCTCAAGCCCTGTAACAAACCGGTCAGCGGTCTCCTGGATGGCGTATGCGCCGGCCTTGCCCTCCCACTCGCCGGATGCGATGTAATCCTCAAGCTCTTCTTCGCTGATATCGCGCATCGTAACGAAGGTGGTCTCCGACGCGATGCTTCGCCTGCCGGCGCCGAGAAGCGCCACGCCCGTGATAACCGCCTGCCGTGTGCCCGAAAGCACCCGCAGCATACGGCGGGCGTCGTCGGCGTCGGCGGGCTTGCCCAGCAGCCGGCCGTCAACCGAGACCACGGTGTCGGCCCCCAGCACCAGCGAGCCGGGGTGATGGTCCGCGACCGCGCGGGCCTTGAAATATGCCAGCGCCTCGGCCCGGCGCGCCGGAGAGACCTCGCCGCCGAGATGGACCGGCTCCGCGACCGGCGGGTCCACCGGTTCAAAGGCAATCCCCGCCTCCTTCAACAGCTCTTTCCTGCGGGGAGAGCTTGAGGCGAGCACCAGCGATATAACGGCGACATCCGACATACGACTAATCTCCAACTACTACCTTACCATAAATCGGCTAAGCGGCCGTTTTCATACCATGAAACTCTAGCGAAGCGCGAACGGACCGGAACAACCCCGGCCGCCGGCGACAAATCACCGCCCCGAAAAGAGCATGAAGCCCCCACAGCTAAAAGGGCTTACCGCACTTGCGCAGTCACCGGCAGTCACCCGGCACGCCCGCCCTTTGTCCGCGAATTTTCGGATGCGGGGCGGAACAGGCCGGTCGCCGAACCTTATCGCCGGCCCGGCCGGGCGGCCTTGGCCGACCTTTCGGCCTTCCATATCCGGCGAGTCCGTACCCGCTCGCTCCTGGCGGGTACAGGGCGCGTGTTTATCCTACGCAACGTGTTTCGCTCAGGCAACATCGAGGTATACCTGTATTTTTGGGGATGTTAGCGGCTTTCGACCAAATCGCGGCCGAGGGTATTGCCCGCGTGATGCCGGAACGCAACTCGCCCGCACAAACCGGTAATTTTATCCCGCTTCACGGCCGCTTTTTTGGCGCTTAAAAGCTTCATTAGCAGAGCTTTATACGCTAGATATCCACTGGGCGGCAGAATAGGACCGTGGCACTTGCGTTGCATCAAACCATATTAGAGCTGAGGTGTCCCTATAATTAGTAAGAGGCCTGCGTAGGCCTCGCTTTTGTAAAAACGACAGGAGCCACTGCCATGAACGAGGCGGTAACTCGCGAACGAATTATCGAACTGGCGGAGATGATCGCAACGGCCGGCCAGCTTGACACCCCGGGCAGCGACGAGGAGCAGGGAGTTTACATCCCGACCGCCGACAGGAAGACCCAGCCAACCCAGCAGTGCCTTGACGAGATACAGACGCACATTAAGTACCTGCTGTTCGACCTGGAGGCCACACGCAGGGAAAACCGCTATCTGCGGCAGATGCTGCAGAACAGGCCCGGAAGGCCCGGCCCGGGCGGTCAGGGCTGAAGCAGCCGGTACATGAATCCCAGACAATCTGAGCCGCTCCGCCCGGCCAGCGCGGCCGAGGGAGCGCGTGGCAGTCGGCGGCACGGCGTGAGGTTTTCTCGCCGTGCCGCTTTTGTATTGATCGACGGCGGCCGGTTTTCTGGAGCTTTCAACGGCTCTCGCCGATATATCTGATACCTATCAGTTGGGCTACCCCGCCGAGAAGGCCCAATATACGGGCCAGCCATCGGGGTAACTGACCTTCTAACAAAAACCGACCGAAAAAGCTCAATTTCCGTTTGTGGTTTGGCCGATGTTAGCGTATGCTCGGCCCCTGACGGAAGGCGCCGGGCGCAAGACATGGATACTGGTCCGGCCCGTCGTGGCCGCGACCGGTAGCACAGGAAAGGACGCCAGACCGTCATGCAGGATGCGCCGTTGTGCCAGTTCGGTCCCGGTGGAGATTTTGTTCAGGTATTGCCGGCATCGGCCCGGCCGCTGAGTGTCGAACCGCGGCGGCAG
>PUND01000084.1 GCA_003551645.1 Phycisphaerae bacterium
ATCAGTTCACGAGTAATGTGCACCTTACCGCCATCCTGGGCAGAGCCGCTCTGTCCGTCCCCGCCCTGCCCGGCCTCGCCGGCCGCCTGCTGATCGGTCGCCAGGATGTAAATCGTGTGGCTCAGTTCCTCAAGCTGCGCGGGTGTGTATTCCGCCGTGGCCTCCACGAGGTAGTTCAGGTCCTCGCCGGACAGCCGGGCGTTCGCCAGCAGCTTCTCGAACATCCGCCTGCGGCACGGCTCATCCAGCGCCTCCAGCGTCACCGTCCTGTCGAAGCGGCCGGGCCTGTTGCGAAGCGCGCTCTCGACCACATCCAGATGATTGGTGGTCGCGATTGTCACGATATCCTCGTTGTCCAGCGCACCGTCGAGCTGGTTCATCAGCTCGCCCAGCGGCTGGCTCCTGGCCGTAGCCCGCTCAGCGCCGAACAGGTCCAGGTCTTCCAGGAACACTACCACCGGGGCGACGAACCTCGCCAGCGAGAGCATGTCGCCAAAAGAGTCCGCGTTGCGGATGTGTCTCGGCAGCACCCACATGAAGGATGCGTCCATGGTATCGGCGAGCACCTTGCCCAACAGCGTCTTGCCCGTGCCGGGAGGCCCGGCCAGGATGATCCCCCGGCGGCTTTTGACGCCCAGCCCCCGGAGCCGGTCGCGGTTTCGCAGGAAGCCCTCGACGTGGGTGTCTATCACCCGCCTGGTCTTCTCCGGCAGGATGATGCTGTCCCAGGTATAGCCGGAGCGGCGTTCGATGATCTCGCCGTCGGCGAAGAACGCCTGGCCCCGGAGGTAGTTGTGCCGGCGTGTGTACTCGGTCCAGCGGCGCAGGAAGTCAGAGGCGTCGCGGCTGGACTGCACACCAAGGAGCATGTCATCCCTTAAGGGACTGTCGCCGTCGGTGGCCGAGACTACGACTCGCTCATCGGGGTAGTGTATGAACACGTGCCCTTGCTGAATGACCCGCCTTGTGCTTCCGTTTACCGAGACGGTGGCCTGGACCGGCGTGAGCACCTCCCCGCGATGCCCGAAACGCACCGTGAAGGCGATCTGACCTCGGTATTGGTGTGCGAAAGCCGGCAGGCACTCCATCATCAACTCACAGATTATCTCCGATGTGGTGCGGTCCACGGAGTCGTAGTCCGCGCGGCCGCAGAATACCGACACCGCCCGGCGGCTTACCGCCTCGAGCAGTGAAAGCTCGGTCGCGGCCTTTGCGGCCCGGGCATCCCGCCGGAGCTTGCGGTCGGTCAGGCACTCCTGGGCCTCTCTGTCTGAACGGGGCGCTTCCGCGGCGGCCCCGCGTCGCTTTCTTCTGTTCCTCTCATCTGCCATCTTCCACCTTCGCCTTTCTGCTGTGAGCCGTCGGGTATGTGTAACCGGAGCTTGTGATTGCTTTCGCGCGTGCCAGAGCCGGTATTGGCGGTTGATAGCGCCCTGCCCAACATGGGCCTGACCACCTGGAAAAACGACCACGTCATCAAACGCGACGTGGGCACCGCCAAAAACTACCTCGACGCCCAGGAGATCGACACCCTCAACCGCATCACCGTCATGTTCCTCGACCAGGCCGAGTTCCGCGCCCAACGCCGCCAGGACGTCCACATGCATGACTGGCAAGTCTTCCTGGACAAGTTCCTGCGCGACACCGAATTGCCCGTCCTCACCGACGCCGGGTCGATCAGTCACGATGACGCCCTGGATTGGGCGCACGAGCAATACGACGCCTTCGCCGAGCGCCGCCGCCTCGAAGCCGAAGCCCAGGCCGAGTCCCGCTATGTCGAGGACCTGCGTACCTCGGCCAATGCGCTCGAACATGAACGGAAGAAAAAGACACCCAAGAAGAAGCAGTCCAAGGGCAAGAAGAAGGGCCGCAAGCGTGGCCAGGGCAAAGGGAAATAGGCATGGAGACATCGGAGAAGCGCGTCTCGCAACTTCAGACCGGGCTAACGCTCGGCAAGAAGTATGAGGACCGCGAGTTGGTTCGCCGCCCATACCTCCGCGTTGCAAACGTCCAGGATGGATATCTGGACCTGAACACGATTACTGAAGTTGAGTCTCCTGCAGAGGAAGTGAAGCGGTACGAATTGCAGCGTGGTGAACCGCCTGCAATACAGGCTGGGCCTGAAGGGGAACCCATGAACTTGCGACAAACTTGCGACACAGCTCCCGACAAACTCGCGACACGACTTGCGACGGAGGACGCCTGATGTCGCGCCAGCACACCGAATACGCCTTCGAAGCCGCCATCGAGCATCACCTGACGACGGCGGGCGGGTATGTCACGGGCGACCGCGACGGGTTCGATCCACACCAGGCAATCTTCCCGTCCGAGGTGGTGGCGCGTGTTGGCTGGCTGTTACCAATCGGTGTCGTACTGGTCTCGGCGGCTGTGACGGGCAAGATGGACGTGCGGGGAGAGGTCGGATGAGTGATGCGGGCCGAGACATCTTCACCTTCGGGCATTCCGGCCGCGCATGTGATGTGTTGCCGGGACTGCTGAAACGCCACGGCGTGATGGGTAGAATAGGCGTTCGGAAGGAGAGCGACTGATGCCACGCATTCCCGTCAAACCCGAGATGCTTCGCTGGGCCAGGGAGCGCGTGGGCCGCACAGTTGAGGACTTAGGCAGGCAGTTCAAGAAGCTTTCCGAATGGGAGCGGGGCGAGGTCCAGCCCACTTTCAAGCAGTTGGAGGATTTCGCCAGGGCGACCCATGTGCCGTTCGGTTATTTCTTCCTGCCCCAGCCGCCGGAGGAGCATATTCCGATTCCCGATCTGCGGGCCATCCGAAACCAGGAGATCAGCCATCCGAGTCCCGACCTGCTGGATACGATCCACACGATGCAGCGCCGGCAGGCGTGGCTCCGCGAGGAGTTGATCGAATGTGAGGCCGAGCCGCTGGACTTCGTAGGCAGCGCCGGAATCTCGGACGATCCGCAGGGGGCCGGACGCGAAATGCGTCGGATGGTCGGCCTGGACGATGGCTGGGCTGCGAGGGTTCGCACCTGGCGCGAGGCGGTCGGCGAACTGAGAAGCGCGATCGAGGAGTCGGGCGTTACGGCGGTCATTAATGGGGTGGTGGGAAACAACACGCATCGGAAGCTGGACGTTGAGGAGTTTCGTGGTTTCGCGCTCAGCGATGAATACGCCCCGCTGATCTTCGTCAACGGCGCCGATGCCAAATCGGCCCAGATGTTCACGCTGGTCCACGAACTGGCGCACCTCTGGCTTGGTGAAAGCGCGTTGACCGATACCGGGCTGATTTCGCGGCCATCGCGGGATATCGAGTCCTGGTGCGACAAAGCGGCTGCGGAGTTCCTTGTCCCGGCCCGAGACCTGAAAGATTGCTGGCGTAGCGTCAAACACCAGGACAGTCCGTTTGAAGTCATTGCCCGCCGGTTGAAGGTCAGCCCCATAGTAGCCGGCCGCCGCGCGATGGACCTGCGACTTGTGGGCCGGGAGGCGTTCTTCAGCTTCTACGAGCATTACATTGCAAGTGAGCGAAGGCCCCGTTCGGATTCCGGAGGCGGCGATTTCTATAACAACCAGAACACGCGCGTGGGCGAGCGATTCGCCCTACAGGTCTTCCGGGCCGCCAAGGAAGGCCGGGTGAGCTTCAAGGAGGCGTATGACCTGACGGGCCTGCGCGGGGGGGCGTTTCAGGAATACGCCAATCGGCTGGGGGTGGCTCTGCCATGAGGACCGACCGCCCCTATGTGCTGGACTCGGACGTGTTCATCGCGGCAAAGAACAGTTACTACGCGTTCGCGATCTGCCCGGGTTTCTGGGACAGTTTGATCCATCATCAAGGTCTGGGGAACGTCTGCAGCATTGATCGCGTCAGAGGTGAACTGCTTGCCGGGCGAGAGACCGAAGACCTCGTGCAGTGGGTCAAGAACGAAGTGCCGTCGGCGTTCTTCATGGAGACCGGCGGACAAGATATCGCCAGTGCTTACGGGCGGGTGATGATGTGGGTGCAACGCAATGGACAGTACTTCGACCAGGCCAAGGCCAAGTTCGCAACTGAAGCGGACGGGTGGCTTGTGGCGTATGCGATGGTCCATGGAGTCACGGTGATCACGAATGAGCAGCCGCGTCCTCAGTCGCGCAACCGGATTCTGCTGCCCGATGTGTGCACTCAGTTCAATGTGACCTATAAGGACACGTTTGTAATGCTTCGCGAACTTGCGGTTCGTTATGAGTGGAGGGAGTCGATCTGATGCCGGGCCGGCACACCGAGTACGCCTTTGAAACCGCCATCGAGCATCACCTGACGACGGCGGGCGGGTACGTCACGGGCGACCGCGACGGGTTCGATCCACACCGGGCGATCTTCCCGGCCGAGGTGCTTGAGTTCGTCAAGGCCACGCAGCCGGATAAGTGGGCGTACACGCCCCAATCTCAGCGGAGGGCCGAGCGGTCAGGAGGCGATGGATGAAGATCACCGACATCGAGATCATACCGATTCATAATTGGCTGTTCATACAGGTACGCACGGACACGGGGGTCACTGGCCTGGGGGAGAGCGGAGTGTGGGGCTACCTCGAGGCCTCGGGGGCCGTCGTGGAGACCTTCAAGCGGTACCTCATCGGCCAGAACCCCCTGCGGATCGAGCACCACTGGCAGTACCTCTACCGCAACGTACACTTCCGAGGGGCGGCTATCATGGGGGCCTTGTCGGCGATCGACCTCGCCCTGTGGGACATCGCCGGCAAGCACTTCGGCGTGCCCTGCTGGCAGCTTTTGGGTGGAAAGGTCCGCGACA